>SYGN01000202.1 GCA_005799525.1 Opitutaceae bacterium
CGCCGCCGGAAAGCTGAGCCGGTAGATGCGTCGCACGCTCCGCCAACCCCACGCGCGCGATCAAATCCTTGGCCCGTGCCCGCTCGGCCGCGCCCGGCGCTTTGACCATTCGAGCCGCCATCAGGACATTCGCCAGCGCGTCGATTTCGGGGATCAGATAAAATGACTGAAACACGATCCCGAGAAACGTCGCGCGCCGGTTCGCCTGCGCCGGTTCTCCGCCCCATGCGAGGGTGCCGCCGTCGGGCGCATCCAAGCCCGCCAGCAAAGTAAGCAACGTGGATTTCCCCGAGCCCGACTCACCGCGGATACTCACGCTTTCGCCCGCGCCAAGGGCGATATCTACACCGCGCAACACTTCGATCTCGAGATCACCGCTCTGGTAACTCTTGCGAAGCCCCCTCGCCGCCAGCACGGCCTCACTATGGTGCGCCTCCGTGGCAGGAGCCTGCCGGCAGGCAATTTTTTTCGCGTCACTCACTGCGCAGTGCCTCCACCGGTTTGAGCCGCGCCGCCCGCCAAGCTGGGATCAATCCCGCGAGCGTGGAAATCACGATGGCAGCCACCACGGTCATCACCAGATCACTGGTCAACGTGTGCGACGGCAGGTCTGAAAATTGATAAAACTGCCGGAGCGTTTCTTGGCGTTGCATCAGCCGCGCAATCCCGTGCACCAAATCATTGCGGATCGCCAGCACCCCGAAGCCCATCCCCACCCCAATCGCCGTCCCGGTCAGACCGATGATGAAGGCCTGCGCACAGAAACACAGCGCCACATCCCGAGGACGCGCGCCCAATGCCCCGAGCAGCCCGATCTCGCGCGTCTTCCGCATCACAGAAATCAACAGCGAGCTCATCACCGAAAATGCCGCGATGATTACGATGAAGAGCAGCAGGAAAAAATTAATGCTCTTCTCCAAATTTAACACCCACAGGAAATCCGCCCAACTCTCCATCCACGAATACGCCTGCGTCGTGGCACGCGGTAAAATCGTATTCAGCTGGGCCACGAAGGCATGCTCATCCATGTCTGGTTTCACCCGAACGTAGATACCGTGCACGCTCCGCCCTAGTCCGTAGAGCTCCTGGGCCGCGCGCAACGTCCCGTAAATCGTGCTGCTATCGAGTTGCTGGTGTCCAATGTAGAGCTCGCCCACGACCCGAAACTCCCGGGGCAAAAACACCTCGTCGTTCTTGAGTTTCTCGATGAGCAACGGCGAATAAATTTCGATCTTGTCGCCCACGTGAACTCCGAGCGACGTCGCGAGTTGGGAGCTCAAGACCACCGAATCATCATCGAGGTTCGCAATCGCGCTGGGCGGGTTGGTGAAGCGCGCGAGATTCGCCACGCGCTCGATCGTGCCCACGTCGACGCCACGAAAAATCGGATACGCCGGCCGGCCGTTCGCCTGCACACCCACCACGCCTTTCACGTAGGGAGTCGCTGCCGCCACCCCGGGGGTTGCGCTGATCTGTGTCAGCACGTCCTGCGGATCGCTCAGGTAGCCAGTCGCCTTAACATCCACTTCCCCCTCTGTCTCCACGATCATTCGCCGAATCTCGTAGCCAAATCCCCCCATCACGCTCGTCACAATGACCAGCACCGCCACGCCGAGCGTCACCCCCAGCACCGAGATTGCCGTGAAAAACGGAAACCGCCCGCTCGGGAAGAGCTGTTTACAGGCGAGATAAAGATACCAGGGCATAGCCAGTTGAAGTCAGCAGTTTAAGGCGAAGTGAGCATCATCTCGTCCCGTGCCATCACGCAGCTCTTAAAATTCAACTTCCCGCTTCAACTCACGCAGTGCTCCCCGGCCTCAGCTGCGGAAACAAAATCACATCGCGAATGCTCTCCGCCCCCGAGAGCAGAATGCACAACCGGTCGATGCCCACCCCCATCCCGCCCGCCGGCGGCATTCCATACTCCAGCGCGAGCAGGAAATCATGGTCGATGTTTTGCTTTTCCTCGCCCGCCTGCGCCTGAAACATCGCGCGCTGCACATCCGGATCGTTTTGCTCCGCGTAGGCCGGCGCCACTTCCATCCCGCCGATCGTCAGCTCGAACACGTCGATCGTCGTCGGATCATCGAGACTGATCTTCGCCAGCGGACACAGCTCCTTCGGCAACTTCATCACAAACGTCGGCTGGATCAGCGTCGGCTCGATCTTCTTCGAGAAAATCTCGTTGGTAATCTCAAACTCCTCCCACACCGAGCTCACCGCGAGCCCGAGCTTTTCCGCGCCCGCGATCTTCTCCGCCTTGCTGCGCGCAAACCACTCCGCGTCGCCCGTCGCCTCGCGGATCAGGTCCTTGTAATTCACCTCGCGCCACTCGCCCGCAAAGTCGATCTCCTGCCCGCTCGCCGCGTGTTTGATTTTGGTCGTCCCGAGCACGTCGCGGCACAGCGTCGTCAACAGATCCTTGCTGAGCGTCATCATCCCGCGGTGATCGCTGTAGGCCTGGTAAACCTCGAGCATCGTGAACTCCGGATTGTGCTTCCGCGACACCCCTTCATTACGGAAGATTCGCCCGATCTCAAACACGCGATCAAACCCGCCCACCAGCAGTCGCTTCAGCCGCAATTCCGTCGCAATGCGCAGGAAGAAATCCACATCGAGCGCATTGTGATGCGTCTTGAAGGGCCGCGCCGCCGCGCCGCCAGCCATGTTTTCCAGCACCGGCGTCTCCACCTCGATGAATTGCTGAGCCTCGAGAAACCGCCGGATGTGCGACACGATGCGCGACCGCAGCATCAGCCGCGCGCGCGACTCCGCGTTCACGATCAGGTCCAAATACCGCTGACGATAAACCTGCTCGGGATCGCTGAGGCCGTGCCACTTTTCCGGCAACGGATGCAGCGCCTTCGCCACGAGCGTGTAACTCTCGACCCGCACCGTAACTTCGCCGGTCTTCGTCTTGAACAGCGTGCCCTTGGCGCCCAGAATATCCCCCAGATCGAGCTTCTTGAACGCCGCGTAAGCCACATCGCCGACCACATCCTTCTTCACGTAGAGCTGAATCTGCCCCTGCTGATCGAGAATCTTGACGAACTGGCTCTTCCCCATGTCGCGAATCGTCACGAGGCGTCCGGCGACCGTGACGGTTACCGCATTGTCCTGCCCATCGACATGCAGCTTGATCGCATCGCCCGAGAAGTGACTCGTCGCGACGTTGGCGCGAAACGGATCAAAACCGCCCGCGCGCATCTCCGCGAGCTTGTTGCGCCGCACCGCATGTTGGTCGTGGGAAATATCCGGCAGAGGTGTATCGCTCATGGAAATGAAGACCAAGCCATGCGCCCCGCCGTTGCGCAAACGGAAACTCCGGGCCCTCTGGCCGGCGGGCGATCTTCCGGTTGGCTGTGTCCGCCGCGATCATGCGCCCGGCGGACTGGCGACACTCCTGTCGCCGTGCACTTTTCGGAACGGCAGTTTCCCAACCGCCACTGCTTCGGCCGCAAACTGGACACGTGGAAAGCACCCCGCCGTCGGCCCGATGCCCCCTCAACCGACGCGCCCTCAACCGACGCCCTGAAAAAGCGCCGACCTCCCGCCCTGCCCGCGTCCGCTCATTACTTCGGCAGCAAGAGGAATCTCGCTCTCCCGCGCGCCCTCATCATTTTCCAAAAAAATCCGTGTTCATCCGTGCCAACCGTGGTTAGCTGTGCTTCCTACTCACGCCTCTTTGATGGACACCACGCGCAAACCTTCCTGGCTCCGTGCCAAGCTCCCTTCCGGCCCCGGCTACCTCGCCACGCGTAAACTCGTCGACGAAAACAAACTCCACACCGTCTGCCAAAGCGCCCAGTGCCCCAATCTCGGCGAATGCTGGTCCCGCGGGACCGCCACCGTGATGATCCTCGGCAATATCTGCACGCGCTCCTGCAATTTCTGCGCGATCCAGACTGGCCGCCCCACGGAGCTCGACCTCGGCGAACCCGCCCGCGTCGCCGACGCCGTGGCGAAGATGAATCTCCAACACTGCGTCATCACCAGTGTCGCCCGCGATGAACTCGCCGACGGTGGTGCCGCCGTCTGGGCGATGACGATTCGTGCCATCCAGCACCGCTGCCCCGCTACCGCGATCGAAGTTCTGGTGCCCGATTTCAAAGGCAACTTGGAACACGTCGATATCGTACTCGACGCCAAGCCCGATATCTACAACCACAATCTCGAGACCGTCGAACGCCTGCAAAAACCCGTCCGCGTGCAGGCCCGCTACGACCGCTCCCGCTCCGTCCTCCGCCACGCGAAGAGCCGCGGCTTCGTCACCAAGACCGGCATTATGCTCGGCGTCGGCGAAGAGCAGCACGAAATTGAACAGACGATCCGCGACATCGCCGCCGACCAGACCGACATCCTCACCATCGGCCAATATCTCCAGCCGACCCCGCAGCACTTGCCGATTTCGCGCTGGGCTCCGCCGGAAGAATTTCTCCACTGGAAAAACTTCGGCCTGAGCATCGGCCTCGGCGTCGTGGAAAGCGGCGCTCTGGTCCGCTCCAGTTATCACGCGGACGAACAGTCGCAGAAATACACCGGCGTCGAGCACCTCAACACGGCGAACGCGCTGGCCCGCGCATAGCCCGCGCGTAGCCAGCGCGTAGGGCCGGCACTCCTCCCCGTGCCGCCGGAGCCCCCGCCCCGCCACCCCTCGCTCCAAACGGAGCGGCGGTTTCCCAACCACCGTTTAGTCCCCTCACTCGCTTTCCGCCCCAGCCCCCCACCCCGCATCCAGCGGGCTCGGCGCCTCCGGCCCCGGCTCCGCCGTGACGTGCGTGGAGATCTGCGTGGTTTCGACGCTTTCGCGCCCAAGCAACTCCCGCAACCGGGAGCTGCGCCCAACGCCAAGCTTGCCCGGCTCGCACCGCACCGCCTTGTTCCTTGGCTCATGCTGTTTTGGTTGAAAAAATTCGTCTCGTTCTGGCTGATGCCGCTGCCGTTTTGCCTCACCCTGCTGGCCATGGGACTGTGTCTGCTCATCTGGAGCCAGCGCGCGCGCCTCGGCCGCGGTCTGCTCCTCACCGGAACGATTTTGCTCATACTGTTCAGCAATAAATTTGTCAGCCACACTCTCGTGCGACCGCTCGAAGCACGCTATCCGGCCATCCCCGAATTCGTCGCCGGCACCCCCCTTCCGCCCGAACTCGCCGCTTGCCGCTTTGTCGTCGTGCTCGGCAGCGGTAATGGCAACGCACCCGGTCTTTCCGCGACTAACCAACTGTCCGTTTCCGGTCTCGCTCGCCTCACCGAGGCGGTCCGCCTCCTCCGCGTGTTGCCCGACGCGCACGCGATCATTAGTGGCCCGGGCTATCTCCATCAGCCGGATCGCCCCACCCACGCCGCCATGGTATTGCGCGCCGCTGAATCGCTCGGGTTCGACCCCCGCCGCGCCACGCTCATCGAAAATGCCGTCGACACAGAAGAGGAATCGCTCGCCGTGAAGCGCCTCGTGGGCACCGCGCCCTTCGCGCTTATCACCTCCGCGTGGCACCTGCCGCGCACGATGGCCTTGTTTCGGCACGCCGGCCTCACGCCACTCCCGTGCCCCGCCGACTATAGCGCACGCGCCGGCGATGAGCTCGAATGGCAGGACTTCCTCTGGGACACCGAATCGCTGGGCCGCAGCACGTGGGCCGTCCGCGAGCGCATCGGCTACCTGTGGATTTGGCTGCGCGGTCGCGGCTGAGTTTGCGTAGGTGTGAGCCAACATTCGTCTGAATCAAAAAATGAGCCGGGTTTTATGGCCATGTTAGCGAGCAGTCTGGTTTCCGTATGATCCAACGAGATCGACAACGGATTCTCCGGAAAATCGCCGGCATCACGACCGTGGAGCGCGGCAAGCTCTCGACCGTCTCGCTCGAAATAGGTCCCGACACTCGGGGTCACCAGTGACGAAATTCCGCTTAAAGTCTCGGATCGGACTAGGCTTGTACCTCTGCAGCATGTACGCTGACTCCGAGGTGCGCACAAGGTGCCGCCACCCCCGATGAGACACCCATGAAACTCTGCCTACCACCAAAACGGCTGTCTGCCAGCCTCGTCGCCTTCGGCCTCCTCGTCGCCTGCTCTGGCTGCACGACGGCGGCAAATTCCCAACGCAATGCCGCGGCTCACCCGAACAACCTGCCGACGTATGCACTCGCCGTGACGGTCCGCGGAGGCGTTGAGCCCACTGCGGCGCAGTGGAACGCGACGTATTAATAGTTTTCTCGCTCACTCGCCGCCCGGAGAATGCTTCTGCTTAACGACCACGCCAAAGCCGACATCATCATCTACGTCGGGTTCTTGTCCGATCCGATCAACCCGACTATCGCACCGTACTCGTCAGTAGCATCTCCCCCCAACACTGGAATCTACGGTCGCACGGTGCCCATCAGCAATACCACCTACGCCAGCAGCTCCTCATCGTCCTTAGGCTACGCTAACAGTTCGCTGGGGAGGACGAACTACGACTACGACGATTACCATCGATACAACGGCCACGACACTGCGGGCTCGAGCTCTTCACCACCTCTCTCGTTTGGCTCCGGCGCCAAGCCGCCTGCCCCCCCGTTGCGCCGCCTCCACATCACCGTCCAATCAACTCCGCAGACTGCCCGCCCGGCACCTCGCCCTACCAGCCGCCGCCCAGCTACGTGGGAAATTACCCGCGCCACCAAGGCCCGCGCGAGGGCGGCTACACGCCTCCGCCTTGTTCCTCGCCACGGCCGGCACCGGGTTCTGACGGCTCACTCAGTTACTCCTCCGCCAACTCTTCGGGCCAATCGCCGTATTCATCGTCATCGAATTCGTCTTCGTCCTACAGCTCGTCGTCCCCATCCTCCCATTCTCCGGCGCCCTCCCCAACTTGCTCCGCGCCGTCCTATTCGTCCCCGGTAAGTTCGTCGCTGTCCTACTCGTCGAGCGCTGATCCAGCGTCTTCATCGTCGTCCTCCTCCTCGGCCGGTCCTTCGTCATTGTCGTCAGGCTCTTCGTCATCGTCGTCCCATTCGTCCGACAATTCGTCGTCGAGCGCGAACCAGCAGCCCCACTAACTAGATTTTCCGCACGGTGCGGCGGTGCACCGGAGATCTGTTTACTGCAGCATTCGCACGCGGCGATCCTTCCGAGGAAACTGGAGCGACACGATGGTGCCCACGCCTTCCTTGCTCTCGATGCCCACTTGGCCGCCATGGTCCCGCATGATTCGCTGGACGATCATGAGACCGAGTCCGTGGCCACCGATCTTGGTCGTATGGTAGGGCTGAAACAGTCGCGAAAGATCCTCTTGTTTGATGCCCGTGCCACTGTCACCGAAAAGCAAGAACACGGAATCGTCGTCGGCGCGTGACTTGATCTTCAGGTTCCCGCCGGGCTGCATCGCCTCCAACGCATTCTTCGTGAGATTAAAAAACACCTGCTTGAGCTGATTGCGATCGGCCATCACGGCAGGCAACGCGTCGAGCGTTTCGGCTTCGACCACGATTCCGCGGTCCGCGAATTCCCGCTGCTGAAACCGCAGCACGTCCGTGAGAATCTCGGCCAGATTAGTCTCCGCCAGATCGGGCGGACGCGGCCGAATCGCCTCCAAAAAGTTACTGATAATCCCATCAAGCCGGGTGACTTCATCGGTACAGACACGCAACGATTCCGCCAGCGAATCGACTTCCTGGGAGGCTCTTAGTTTCTTCAACTTTCGCTCGATCAGCTGGAGATGGATCGTGAGCGAGTTGAGCGGATTGCCGAGCTCGTGCGCGACGCCCGCAGCGAGCAACAGCACCGACGAGGTGCGCTCGTCCTCGATCCGACGCTCGGTGCTTTGTTTCTCTTTCGTCACATCGCTCAAGATCACGGCAAACCGCCGGGGGGAACCGCGGCCGCCATCGCGAAACGGAACCATGTAGAGCCGCACGCTGCGTGGCTCCGGATAGGTCAACTCGAACTCCCTCGCCACGACCGGCAGCGCGCCGCGCACCGGACCATCGTCAAATGCGGCGTCAATCGATGGGCGCAAGCCGGGCACGAGGCGCCACAGCGTTTGGCCCGCGAGCTCATCGTCACCAATCCCGATGAGACGATGCGCGGCGGCGTTGGCATACTCGATCACGCCATCGGCTGAAATCACGAGCACGCCTTCCTGCAGTACATTGAAAATTTCCTCGAAGAGCCCGCGCTCCCGGGCGAGGCGCTGCACGAGATTTGCGAGGTTCACCGAGTCCAGCGTGTCGAGCCGGCCCAGCACGCGATCCAGTGAGGAATGTTTTTTGACCGCCATCGAAGAGGTGAATAAATGATCGAGCGTCGCTGTTCGGTCAACGGCGCGTCAGCCTTCCGTGCTGAAAAAATCCATCTGGTCCGGGTCCACGCGGCCCGCGAGCAGTTTGCGCAAGAACATCTCCCGGTGTTGCGGCGTGCGACCGAGGCGGAGCACCGCGTCGCGATGCTCCTCAGTGCCGTAGCCTTTGTGCTGCGCGAATCCGTAGCCGGGAAACTTGCCGTCGAGTTCGCCCATCAACCGGTCGCGCGTGACCTTGGCGATAATCGACGCCATCGCGATGCACAGGGAACGTCCGTCGCCCTTCACGATACCCGTGTGCGGGTAGGGAAACCCGCGCAACGCGAGCCCATCCACGAGCACGCGGCACGAGACTGTAGGCACGAAATTCGCAACGACTTCAGGGGTCGCGAAAAGGTCCGGTTCTGTTTTCTGTTCAAACGAGCCGGGCAGATAAATGCCCTCGAGCGCGCGGCGCATCGCGAGCTTGGTCGCGCCGAGAATATTGAGCTGCTCAATTTCGATGACATCAGCCACCCCAAACTTGACGCGGATGTGCCCTTGCTCCGCCAACGTCGCGAACTCCAACCAAAACTCCTCACGCTCGGCCGCGGACAGCTGCTTCGAATCGTTCACCCGGCTTGCCCACCCCAGCGCCCAGCGACTCTCCAGAAACGCTTGGTTCACCCACACCGCCCCCGCCACCACCGGACCGGCGAGCGCCCCGCGACCCGCTTCATCGACGCCAATGAGCTCGGCCACGCCCTCAATCTGCTTGAGATCGAATCCGCGGAGTTGTCGGCGTTTGGCCATGAAATGGCGGATTTAGCGGGCGCACCGCGCTCGGTGCAAGCGTGTGGCGCGACCTCCGGGCGGCGTGCCTGCTCGCCCTCGCCATTCCGCAGGACCACCGTCCCATGCCCGAGCGTTCGCCACGTCAAGGGCCTAACCGCAACCGCTGCTGCCGCCGCAATCATGCGAGCGACCGACGGCGGCCGATTCACCAAAACGGATGGCCAAAGTCACCGTCGCCGCGACCGCGCTTACCATTCCATTTTCGGTCCCGGCTCCTTGAGCGGCAACTCGTCGAGCTTGCCCGCCGCCGACACCACTTCGTAGGCCGTGCGAAAATGCAGCTTCGCGAATTCACCGAGCGACTTGGCGCCGAACTGCTGAATCATCTGGTTCGCCTGCTCCTTCACCAAGGGGCCGGCGCCTTTTTGGAGTTTGGCCCCAAATTTTTTCGAAAGCAGATTCATCTGCCGCACAAATTCCGCCCGCGCCACCACAGACGCAGCCGCCACCACCGGATCGGACTCCGCTTTCGTGCGCATTTTCAAATCGAAATTTTTCACGCCCTTTTTCGCGAGTTCGCGCTGCACGAGGGGTTGCTCGGTAAACTGGTCCAGCAGACCCCACGGCACGTGTTTTGCCACGAGCGCCTGCTCCAGCGCCGCGGCGTGCTGCCACGCCAGCAGTCGGTTAAGATTAGCCCCGGGGCGCGACATCAGGTCGTTGTATTTCGGCATCCCGCAAAAACATGTCCGCACCACCGCGCCTTTGGTTTCGCGGATGAGCTGGTCGAGCAGCAGAATTTTCCCCTCCGCGATTTTCTTCGAGTCTTGGACGCCCGCCTTGCGCCACATCTCGATGGCAGACTTGTCGGCGATCACCGTCGCCGCGATCACCGGTCCAAAAAAGTCTCCCTTGCCGCTCTCGTCGAGCCCCGCGTGTGATTCGAACCAATCCGGGTGCAACACCTCGTCGTAGCCGAGCGTCGCCGCACCGATCACTTCAGGCTCCAGCACATCGCGCACAAAATCCTCGGTGCCCTTGCCCGCAATCACGACCTTGCCACTCGTGTAGGCGCTCACGTTCGTCTTGAGGTGGTCGGCCTTGTAGGCAAAGCGCGTGTAGGCGACTTCGAACGGCGTCCACCCGCGCTCCACGCAAATCGCGCGCAGTTTTTCAATCTGGGCGTCGTCGAGTTTTGCGGTATGGGAGGCCAGCTTCTTGGGCGCTTCGGGCTCGTCGTTGAACTGCGTGGGCATGCCCATAGATGGCCACAAAAAGCCCCGAAAGCACAAAGGGATTCTGCTTCGCAGCCACGGTCTTTTGCGCCTTGTGTGACGGCGTGGCCAAAAAACTGATCACCCGACGCACCGAATTCCAACGCGCCCTGCTCGCGTGGTATCGGGTTCACGCCCGCCAACTCCCGTGGCGGGAGGCCCCTTCGCTCTACAAGACCGTCGTGAGTGAATTCATGTTGCAGCAGACTCAGGTGAAAACGGTCCTCCCCTTCCTCGCCCGCTGGCTCGCCGAACTACCCGATTTCGCCACCCTCGCCGCCGCCTCCGAAGCCCGCGTGCTAAAACTCTGGGAGGGGCTCGGCTACTACTCGCGCGCTCGGAATCTCCATCGCCTCGCCCAGCAAGTCGCCGCCTGGCCCGAATTGCGGCGCACGCCCGCCGCGTGGCGCGAATTGCCCGGCGTTGGCCCCTATACCTCGGCCGCGATCACGAGCATTTCCTTCGGTGCCCCCGCCGCGTGTGTCGATGGCAACGTCGTCCGCATCCTCGCTCGCCTCACCGCCGACGCCACGGAGTTTCGCGACTCGGCCAGCGCGTCGAAAAATTTCGCCCCTCTGGCTGAGGCGCTCCTTCCCGTCGACACTCCCGGCGACCACAATCAGGCCATGATGGAGTTGGGTGCGACCGTCTGCTTCCGCCACAATCCGCTGTGCCTCACGTGCCCTGTGCGCCCATTCTGCGCGGCCGCAAATCGAGGCGAGCCGGAGGCGTTTCCCCGGCTCGCCCCCAAGCAAATGGAACGGCGCGCCGTCGCTCGCGTGTGGTGCCAAAAAAACGGGGCGCTCCTCCTCCATCGCTCCGCCGCCGGCGCCCGTCGCTTGGCGAACATTCACGAACTGCCCACTCCTGAGCAGGCCGGCCTAGATCCGGCCAAGGTTTCCCGCGGCGAACTCCTCGCGAAAAAGCGGCGCGGCATCACCCGCTTCCAAATTACGGAATCAATCTACGCCACCCCTGAGCCCCGCGGGAAACTCCCGGCGGAATTGGTCTGGGTACGGCTGTCCGATCTCGAGACCCTGACCCTCTCCGGTCCGCATCGTCGATGGGTGGCCGAGATCGCGGCAAAGCCAGCCGTATCGCCAACAAGCTAGCCGGGGGTGCCTTTTTAGCCGTCCCACGCCCACACCTCCCTCCATCAGCGCCGCCCCAACATCAGCGCTTCAACCCGCGCCTTCGAAATTTCTACATCATCCAACGTCATCCGGGGACTTAGCTCCAACGTGAGCAGATGCTCGGGCCTCCAGAATTCGCTCACCATTTTAAAATCGATATGACCGGAACCCACCCCTTGGTGGTCACTGCCCGTGGCACTCACGTCATGCAAGTGAAACCCAAGGAGGCGCGGGGCGTTCTTCGCGAGGTGCTGGCGGTGATTGAGCAGTCCCATTCCTTCCTTAATGTCAGCGTGTCCGGTATCGTGCCAGTAGCCGATCGGCGCGGTGGGTGGCTGCCCCATAATGAAATCCGCATAGTCGGCGTCCAGCGGCAGCTCATTAAACTTCTCCCGATTCTCTAGACCGAGTTTGATTCCTTTCTGCGACGCATAGTCATAGATTTCATTGAGACTGGCCTTGGTTTGCTCCCAAAACGGCCCCATCCGTTTGCGCAACTTCGTGACGGATTTCGCCAAAAGCGCCTGATAGGTCGAATCGTCGCCTCCCCGGCCCGCGTCGTGGTGATCGCGCAGATAGTTGCGGATGTTCCGAGCAGGATCGAACCAAAAAAAAGTCACACTGCCCAAGTGGCAAACCAGCACCCGCGCTTTCACCTGCGCGGCAAAATCGATCGATCGCTTGGTGTGACGCAACCATTGGTCGTGTTCCCGGTGCTCCGACACTGAGGGCTCAAACAAATTAGGGGCGGCTTGCACGACCCCGGTGGGCAACGGACAAAAATTGTGCGTCGAAGAAATCTTTACGACCCCCTCCTCCACCGCTTTGAGAATCCCCGGCACCAAGGTAATCCGAATCCCGTGACTGAGCTCGACGTATTCATACCCGAGGTCGGCCATCTCGCGCAGCATGACATAACCGTCCCTGTGGCGGTGCGAACACCAGCTCGTCGAAAGGGCAAGGATTGGCTTCGTACGCATGGGTTACTAGACGAAAAAAATTTCGGCAAGTTTCACCGGCGAAAACTACTTACAAAAAAATGCCGTGCCACCATTTGGTCGGTAGCACGGCAAAAATTCTACAGCGGTCGCTCAAGAGCAACCGTGGTCCTCACTCCGCGTAGCGACGGCGGAGCATCTGCGTAAAGGCCTGCACCTTGTTCTTGCGGCGGCGCTTCTCGCACGGCTTCTCAAAGTAGCGTTTCGCGCGGGTACCTTTGATGATATTCTCACGTTCGAGCTTCTTTTTCATGCGGCGCAGCGCACGATCGATAGGCTCATTTTTACGGATTTTGATTTCGATGGACATGTAGGCGGACGTAGTGGTGAAAGGAAAAGCTCACCAATAGGCCAAGCCACTCGCCGCGCGTCAATGGCTTTTTTCCCTTCTTGCGCGGAGACGCCGATGCCGTTCCCTAACGTTCTTCTGTGCCGTCCGCCGACCAAAATTTCGTCCACCTCCACGTCCACTCCGACTACAGTCTGCTCGACGGTGCGTGCCGGATAGACCGGCTCATGGATCGTGCCTCTGAGCTGGGCATGAAGGCGCTCGCCCTCACCGACCACGGCAATCTCTACGGCACGATAGAATTTTACAACCAAGCCAAGGCCAAGGGCATCAAGCCTCTGGTCGGCTGTGAACTTTACCTCGTCGAGACATCCCGCCTCGAGAAACACGGCCGCTCCGACGAGGACGGCAAGAGCATGTTTCACCTCGGCCTCCTCGCGAAAAACCTCACGGGCTACCAAAATCTGCTCAAGCTGGTCTCCGACGCACACCTCAAGGGTTTTTATTACAAACCCCGCACCGACCTTGAAACGCTCGCGAAATACGCCGACGGCCTGATTGGCTTCACCGGCTGCCTCGCGTCTCTCGTCCCCCAGCACCTCCTTCACGACCGCCGCGAGGAGGCGCGCCAAGCCTGCGGACGCTTCGTCGAGATCTTCGGCCGCGAGAACTACTTCGTCGAAATCCAAGACCATGGCATCCCCGAGCAGCTTAAAATCATTCCCGGGCTCCTGAAGCTGGGCGAAGAGTTCAACCTCAAGATCATCGCCACCAACGACGTTCACTACGTCCGCAAGCATGACTCCGGCCCCCACGATGCGATGCTCTGCATTCAGACCGGCGCGAAGATCGATGACGAAAAACGCATGCGGTTCACGGGCCAGGAATTCTACCTGAAGTCCCGCGAAGAGATGACGAAGCTCTTCAGCGAGGTGCCCGAGTCCGTGACGAACACCCAACTCGTCGCGGAGATGTGCGACCTCACCATCCCTTTCCCCAAAGGCAGCGAGCGGTATCCAAAATATCCCCTCACGCCCAAAATCATCGCCCGCACCGATCGCGCCGGCTATCTCCGGGAACTCTGCCTCCTCGGCCTCACCCAGCGCTACGGCTTTGACGCCACCGCCCCAGAGAAATTCACCGACCAAGCCCTCGCCAAGACCCTCACCGAGCGCGTCGACTACGAGCTCAGCATCATCGGCAAGACCGGCTTCATCGATTACTTCCTTGTCGTTTGGGATTTCATCGATTGGGCCCGGAAACAAAACATCCCCGTCGGCCCTGGCCGCGGCTCCGGCGCAGGTTGTATCGTCGCCTACCTCCTCGGCATCACCAATCTCGACCCGCTGCGTTTCAAACTTCTCTTCGAGCGATTCCTGAATCCCGAACGCGTTTCTCCCCCCGACTTCGATATCGATTTTTGCATGCGCCGCCGCAGCGAGGTCATCGACTACGTCCGCCAGAAATACGGCAACGACTGCGTCGCCAACATTATTACCTACGGCACGCTGGGCGCGAAGATGGTCATCCGCGACGTCTCGCGCGTCCACAATCTACCTTACGCCGACGCTGACCGGCTCGCGAAGATGATTCCCGACGAACTCAACATCACGCTCGAATCCGCCCGCGAAAAATCCGAGGAGCTCCGCCAAGAAGTTACCCGCAATCCGGTCGCCAAACGAATCTTCGACCAAGCGCTCGTCCTCGAGGGCATGGTCCGCAACACCGGTAAACACGCCGCCGGCATCATCATCACCGACCGTCCACTCGACGAATTCGTCCCGCTCACAGAGCAAGAAGGCGACGTCACCGTGCAGTTCGACATGAACGCCGTCGGCAAGCTCGGACTGCTGAAGATGGACTTCCTCGGCCTCAAGACACTCACCGTCATCGCCGACGCCGTCGAAAACATCCGCCGCACGGTCGATCCGAAATTCGACATTGAGACGATTTCCCTCGAGGACGCCCGGACCTTTGCCCTGCTCAACTCGGGTCGCACCACGGGCGTGTTTCAGCTCGAGTCCGGCGGCATGCAAAATCTCTGCCGCCAAATCGGGCTCTCCTCCATCGACGAAATCGTCGCCCTCATTGCGCTCTACCGCCCCGGTCCCATGGAGTGGATTCCCGACTACGTGCGCGGAAAAAAAGATCCGAGCACCGTCACTTACCCGCACAAGCTCCTCGAGGATGTCTGCCGCGAAACCTACGGCATTATGGTTTACCAAGAGCAAGTCATGGAGGCCGCCAAAGTCATTGCCGGTTACTCCCTCGGCGGCGCCGATATGCTGCGCCGCGCCATGGGCAAGAAGGACGAAAAAGCGATGGCTGCCGAGCGCATAAAATTTGTCGAGGGCGCCAAACGCGTCAACGCGATCGAAGTCAAAATCGCCGACTCGATCTTCGACATCCTGAATAAATTTGCCGGCTACGGCTTCAATAAATCCCACTCCGCTGCCTACGCGATTCTCAGTTACCAGACCGGTTACCTGAAGGCCAATTTCCCCGTGCAGTTCATGGCCGCCATGCTCAGCTCCGAGCTCGGCAACTCCGAAAAAGTCTCCCACTTCGTCGCCGAGTGCGAGGCCATGGGCCTCAAGGTCCTCGGCCCCGATGTGAACGAATCGCGCGACATGTTTACCCCGGTTTTCCGGCGCGGAGGGGCGTCACTCGCCGACGCCCGGGTGCCGGCAAGCAGCACCCCTACGCTCTCCGACGATCGCGTCGCCGTTCCGATCAATCGCGATGCGACGCCCTCGTCGCAGTCCGCCGCCATCCGCTTCGGCCTCGCTGGCGTGAAAGGCGTCGGCGAGCTCGCCGCGCAAAAAATCATTGCCGAACGCGACGCCCACGGTCCCTTCAAGAACTTTGACGACATGGTCGCCCGCGTCGATGGCCGGGCCATCAACAAGCGCGTCCTCGAACATCTCTCGAAGACCGGCGCCTTCGACTTCAGCGGCGCGGCGCGCAAGAAACTCTTCGACGGCATCGATGCCGCCATGTCCACCGTCGCTGCTAACGCCCGCGACAAAGCCTCCGGCCAAAACACCTTCCTCGACCTGCTCGCCGAGGACAAACCCGCCAAGAAATCCGCCGCCCCCGCTGCCGTCCAACGCGCCGGTCAAGTCGCCGCCATCGCTGAAGCGACCGACGATTTTACCTCCGCCGAGCGCCTCGTATTCGAAAAAGAACTTCTCGGCTTCTACGTCTCCGGACACCCGATGAACGCCTACGCGGGCCTCGCCGACGCCCTCGATTCGTTCCCCATCGAGGCCCTGCTCCTCCAGCCCGACCGCACCGAATTTCGCCTCGGCGGGATCGTCAGCAACATCGCGAAGCGTCTTTCAAAAAAAGACAATCGCCCCTGGGCCTCCTTCACGCTCGCCACCAAGACGGCCTCGGTCGCACTCAACATGTTCGCCGACGGCTTTGCGAACTACGGCACGCTCCTCACCGAAAACGCCACCATCGTGGTCCTCGGTAATATTATGGTCGGCGCCGAAGGCCCGCGCATCAACGTCAAAGAGGCCTCCGCTCTCGATAACTACGTCTCTGCAAACGTCCGCAAGGTCACGTGGCTCCTCCACTCCTCACACCCGGAGCTGCCCGCGTTTCTCCGCCTCCTCCGCGACACGCTGAACAAGCAGGGCGGCGACACTCGCGTGGAATTCGGTTTTCTTTTCGAAGACCGGGTTGCCTCCATCGCCGAAGTCAGCGGTGCACTTTCGTGGAAGCTCAACGCCCCCGCATTCCAAACCCTGCGCGCCCACTCCGCCGTCGCCGGCGTGCAAATTGAGACGAAGCGCCTCGAATTGAAAAACGACCGCAAGTGGTCGAAGCGGGCGTAGTTTTCTTTGTGCAGCTTTGGTATCGGCGTGTTTATCATGACAACTCACCTGCACGCTGACGCTACCCTCCTCCGTCGTTAGGTCGAAAACAGCTCCGCCGCCGCCATCCGTCGCACCGTCACGACCAGTCCGGAAAAATCCACGATTCACCCGTCCGGAAATCAGCGCGGAAATCCTCCGCCACGGAAGGACCGCGGAAAAAATCTAGCGCGCTGCCCGCAGCAAAAAATAGCCCTTCGCCAGCTTGCGACCATCGGAGATTTTACGCCTGCTCGCACCATGCTCCCGCGCCTCCGCCTCCTCGTCGCCGTTCTCGCGCTCGCCGCACTCGCCCACGCCGCCGCACCGACCGGCGAGCCCGTCAAACTCGGTTTCTTCATGTCGGTCACCGGCCGCGACGCCTCTTTCGGCGAAGCGGCCCTCCGCGGTTCCCGCCTCGCTGTCGATGATCTCAACGCCGCCGGCGGCATTTTCGGTCGCCCCGTCGAACTCGTCGTTGAAGACAACCGCTCCCTCCCCGGTGAGTCTGCCACCGCCGCCAAGAAACTCATCGCCCGCGACAAAGTGATCGCCCTCATCGGCGAATGCGCGTCGGCCCGCACCCTCGAAGCCGCACCCATCGCCCAGGCCGCCGGCATCCCGCTCGTCACGCCGGCCTCCACCAATCCCAAAGTGACCGCTGTCGGCGACTGCATCTTCCGCGTCTGTTTCGCCGATTCCTTTCAAGGCGCCGTGCTCGCCACCTACGCGTGGAAAAACCTCGGTCTCCGCCGCGCCGCGCTCCTGATCGATTCGACGGCCCCCTACTCTGTAGGCCTCGCCGACGTCTTCGCCAAGACCTTCACGACCCTCGGCGGCGAAATCGTCGCCTCTCAAAAATACAGCGGCGACGCCAAGGATTTCCGCGCCCAACTCACGGCCATTCGGTCCACCCAAGCCGACACTCTTTTTCTCCCCGGATACTACGTCGCCGCCGGGCTCGTCGCCCAGCAAGCTCGCGAACTCGGCCTGCGCTCCACCTTGCTCGGCGGCGACGGCTTCGAAGCCCCTCAGCTCATCGAAATCGGGGGCGCCGCCCTCGAGGGGACCGTCTACTCGACCCACTACTCCGCCGAGAGCAAAGATCCCGCCTCACGCCGCTTCGTCACGGCCTACCGCGCCCGCTATGGTGCCGCACCCGTCGGCCTCGCCGCACTCAGCTACGACTCCGTGCAACTCATCGCCGACGCCGTCCGACGCGCCGGCAGCACCGAGCACGGGGCCCTCAAAAAGGCACTCGCCGCCACTCGCGATTTCCCCGGTATCACCGGCCGCACCACCCTCGACGAGCACCGCGACGCCATCAAAGACGCCGCCATCATGATGGTGAGCGGGGGCCAGTGCGTCTTGGTCGATTCGATCCGTCCCTGAAGCCAAGCCCACGCGCCGCCTTGGAGCCGATCCACGAAACCCGACCTTTCGGTCAGGAATCTTGGATACAGTTTTCCCCGCCCGTGCCTCCAGCAGGGTGATGAGCCCCCCAACTCCTGCGTATTCTCGCCCCAGGTCGGCCGGGCTGTGCTGACTTGGATTCGAGTCCACCCACGGTCGCCATCCGCATGGCCACAGTAATCGAGCAAAGGGCGACCGCCATTCTGCGTCGGGCGTGGCCTGACCCGCCCCCAGAGAGCCAACGATCGTCATTTTTGGTAGAAGCGCCGCCGCCTCGGACGCAGCGCTTTTTTAGTCGCAAGAGCAACGACTCCGCGACCTACCGCGAAGCAGGTCGTTTCTGGATCGCCCCACTGGCTTTCGTCGGCTCCTTGAGCCGAATCCCGCTCTTCTCGATCACAATTCTCTCCGCCTTGAACAGCACCCCGATCGCCTGCTTAAACGCTTTTTTACTCACCCCGAACGCCGCCCGAATATCCTCCGGCAGACTGTTGTCGTGGAGGGGCAAGCGTCCACCGGCACTCGCCCTCAGCGTTTCCACAATTTTATCCGTGACCGGCACGATGCGCTGGTAACCCACGCGCACCCGGTCCAGGGCCAAGTCGAGCTTGCCGTCCGGGCGCACCAGCCGAACGAACCCGCCGAGCGACTGACCAATCGTGAGCGGCCCCGGCAAATCGCCATGATAGAGCAGACCGCGATGCGTATGGTTCACCGCCGCGTTGTAGCCGAGCGGGGATTCTCCGATCACAAGGATCTCCACGGCTTGGCCCTCCGCATACGTGGGCACCGTCAGATTGAGATACCGGTTGAGCCGCGCACTCGCGATGATGCGATCCGTTCTTTGATCCAGCGCTACATGGACCACGAGCCAATCGCCCACCCTGAGCGGTGCCGACTGCTCACGAATCGGCAGCAACAGGTCCTTTTCCAATCCCCAATCGAGAAACACACCGATTCGCGGGTTCACGCTCACCACCCGCAGAAACGCGAACTCGCCCACGGTCGCATAAGGAGCCTCGGTCGTCGCGACCAACCGGTCCTCGGAGTCGCAATAGACGAACACGTCAACGCGCGCTCCTACGAGCGGAAGTTTCGCCAGATAACGCCCGGGCAGCAAAATCTCCCCGTGGTAGCCACCATCGAGGTAATATCCCGGAGTCGCCTGGCGCACGAAAGGGAGTGAGTTGCGTCTACCAATAAGAGCCATGTGTCGGCGAAAGGTGCGGGCGATTGCCAGGGATGGGGAGGCAATTCGCAATCTCGCCGGCAGGAGCACCACCCGGAGAAAATAAAACCCCGGGAGTCCGCCACCCCCTGATCGACGAACATAGGCAAAAAAGAGCCCGCAGTATA
>SYGN01000203.1 GCA_005799525.1 Opitutaceae bacterium
CCTCCGCACTGTGACAATCCCGCGCATTCGCCTCCGCTGGCTTGCGGGTAAGCGGTGGACCTGCCGTTCTGTCCGAACGCATGACAACCCGATTTCTCCGTGTCTTGATTTTCCTAGCGATCGCCAGATTGGCGGGCGCGGCCGAGGCCACGTCGCCTAAACTCGCCGTGGTGATCTCCGTGGACCAGTTACGCGCTGATTATCTCGTGCGCTTTCGGCCGTATTTTGGCGAGGGCGGTTTCAAACGCTTGCTCGAGGGCGGTGCCGATTTTCGCAACGCGCACTACCGGCACGCCCTCACCAAGACTGCGCCTGGCCACGCGCTGATTCTGAGTGGCGTGCATGCCAATGTGCACGGCGTCATCGACAACGATTGGCTCGACCGCGACCTCTGGGAGCCGATTAATTCCGTCGAGGACCGCGGGTCGCCGCTCGTGGGAATCAACCCAGCCGAGCTTGGCCCAGCGCAGGCCAAGGCGCCGGAGAAAACGGGCCGCTCACCGAAGAATTTTCGCGCGGCCACGTTGGGTGATATCCTCAAACAGCTTCACCGCGAAAAATCGAAGGTGTTCGCCGCCTCGAACAAGGATCGTTCCGCGATCCTCCTCGGCGGACAAAAGGCGGACGCGGCGTATTGGGATGAGAACGGGAAATTTGTGACGTCGCGTCACTATCGCGCCGAGCTGCCGGCGTGGGTCGCGGCGTTCAATGCCGAGAAGCGCGTCGAGGCGGTCTTTGGGAAAACGTGGGACCGGCTCCTGCCCGCCAACGTGTATGAAAAAGTTCAGGGCCCGGACGATGCCACGGGCGAGTTGGTCAATTACGGGCTCACGCGCGTCTTTCCCAAAACAGTCGATGGCGGCAAGCCCACGCTCACGTCGGCGTTTTATTCGGCCTACGATCTTTCGCCGTTTACCACCGAAGTGCTGGGCGAGTTTGTGTTGCGGGCGATCACCGAGGAGAAACTCGGCCGCCATGCGGCGACCGATTTGTTGTGCGTGAGTTTCTCGCAGATCGACGCCGTCGGCCACGGCTACGGCCCCGACAGCCAGGAAATCATGGATGCGATGCTGCGCCTCGATCGCGTGCTGGCCGCGATCATGGCCAAGATCGACCGCGAGCTCGGTCTGGCGCAGTGCGTGTTTGTGCTCACGGCGGACCACGGCGTGGCGCGGATGCCGGAGCGCATGGGCTCGGCGCCTGCAGGCCGCGTGAAACTCGCTGATCTCGATCCCGTGGTGAAAAAAGCGCTGGACGCGAAATTCGGCGCGTTGCCCAGCGGCGAGACGTGGATGACGCGCGATAGCAGCGCCTATCACCTGGTGCCGTCGGCGCTCAAAGCGAAAGGGGTGAGTGCGAGCGAGGCCGCGGTGGTCGTGAAGACGGCGCTGCTCGGCGTGCCGACGATCGGCTACGCGTTTACCCGCGACGAATTGCTCGCGGAGCCGGAAGGCACCGACGTGCTCGCGATGGCGCGGCGGAGCTACAACGCGAGCCGCGGGCGCGAGGTCATGTTTTTCACGAAGGAGAATTTCCTACCCGTCGGTGCGACTGGCTCAACTCACGCGACGCCCTACGACTACGACACACACGTGCCGATCGTGTTTTTTGGGAAGGGCGTGTTTAAAGGCGTTTATCAGGAAGCCGTGGGCGTGGAAGACATCGCGCCGACTTTTGCCGCGCTCCTCGGTATAGCGCCACCGCCCCTGGCGAAGGGCAAGAAGCTGCTGTGAAGCGCGGCGGAGGCTGGAGAGGTCTTACCGCTTTAACTTTTCCAGGACCTCGATCGCTGCGGCGTTCTTGAACTCGCGCGCGAGATCGAGGGCGGTGACGCCGGGTTTGGAGCGGACGGCGGGATCGGTGCCGCGCTCGAGGAGGAGTTGTACCATCGCGGCGCTGGCGCCGGCAGCGGCTTCGTGCAGCGCCGTACCGCCGAGCTCACTGAGGAAATTGGGCTTGGCTCCGCCATCGAAGAGGAGGCGCGCGATTTCGATTTTGTCCTTCGCGGCGGCGTGATGGAGCGGAGTCCAGCCCATGCGATCGCGGCCGGTGGTGTCGGCGCGGCGGGCCAGGAGGGTTTTGACGAGAGCGGCGTCGCTGCGCTCGACGGCGAGGTGGAGGGGAGTGCGGAGCGAGGGATCAGGGGCGTTGATGTCGGCGCCGCGTTCGAGGAGGAGGGCGACGATGTCGGTTTTTTTGCGCAGGATGGCTTGGTGGAGCGGGAGCATTTTCCCGGCGCCTAGCGTGCGGACGAGTTCGGGCTGGGCGGTGAGCAGGCGCTGCACCCCGGCGGTGTCGCCCTTGGCGATGGCGGTGTCGATCGTGGCGGCGGGCTCGGCCGCGGTGGCGCGGGTAACGGCGAAGAGGGCGAGGAGGAGAAAGTGTTTCATGGCGGTGGGGAAGGGGACGAAGATGCGGAAATGAGGAGGAATCTGGGGTAAATTTGGCGCCGACCGTTTGAAAGTAAAAAGCTGACCAATTGAAAGTGTATCGAGCGAAAAAGGCAAAATTTTATAAGAGACAAATTATGCCCAGAGCGACGAAATCGGCACGGCGAAGAGGCGGTCGCCGAAGGGCACGGTTTGGGTGTGGTCGTAGAGCACGAAGCCGGCGGCGAAGCGTTTGCCGGAGGCCTCGGCGAGTTTGCGGAGACCGCCGAAGTCGGACGCGTTGACGCTGGCGGCGGCTTTGACCTCGAGGCCGATGAGTTTGCCGTCGGGGCTCTCGATCACGACATCGACCTCGTTCTGCTCTTTGTCGCGGAAGTGGAAAAACTCGAACGGGCCATCATCGGACCAACTCGCGAGCTTGAGGGCCTCGGCGAGGACGAAGGTCTCAAGCAGCGCGCCGAAGGGGCCGCGATCCTCGGCGATGCGGGCGGGCGTGAGGCCGCGCAGCGACGCGAGGAGGCCGGAGTCGAGGAAGTAGAGTTTGGGGGTTTTGATCAGGCGCTTGAGCTCGTTGGTGAACCACGGGGGCAGCGTGCGGATGAGGAATAGCTGCTCGAAGAGGCCGACGTATTTTTGCATCGTCGGATGCGAGACGCCGAGGGGCGCGCCGAGGCCCGAGTAGTTGACGAGCTGGCCGGAGTGTTGCGCGAGGATGCGGAGGAGGCGCGGCATCTGGTTGAGACGGTCGATCTGCGCGAGGTCGCGCACGTCGCGTTGCACGATGGCGCGCACGTAGTCGAGGTGCCACTCCTGGCGGCGCGGCCACGAGGTGCGTTTCAGGGCCTCGGGGTAGCCGCCGGCGAGCACGGTGGCGACGAGGTCGGGGCCGGTGATGGCGGGTCCGGCTTTGGGGGCACGGCCGCGGAAGGCCTGCGCGAGAAAGGTCGAGGGTGTGCCGCGGATCTCGGCGGGCGAGAGCGGGAGGAGATCGATGGTCGCCATGCGGCCGGCGAGAGAATCGGCGACGCGCGGGAGCGTCATGAGGTTGGCGGAGCCGGTGAGGAGGAAGCGGCCGGAGCGGCGGTCGGTGTCCACGCTCTGCTTGATGGCGAGGAGCACCTCGGGCGCGCGGTAGATCTCGTCGATCACGGCGCGGTCGAGGCCGCGGATGAAGCCCACGGGATCGCGCTGCGCGGCGGTGAGCGTGGTGGCGTCGTCGAGCGTGAGGAAAGGGCGGCCGTCGGCGGCGAGATGCTGCGCGAGGGTGGATTTGCCGGATTGGCGCGGGCCGGAGAGGAGCACGACCCGGGTGTCGGACAGCGAGGTCTGGATGCGGCTCTCGATGAAGCGGGGGTGCATGGCGGTCGGTGGGACGCGGCGAGACCAGCACCCGGCTGACTGAAAATGAAATGCCGACCGATTGAAAGTATTTAGGGGAAAAAGCGGGGCGTAGGGGTGCTAGTTTCTATCCTGAAAGGGCAAGCACGGTCAGTCTGACCGTGCTACTGGCCGAGGCGTTTTACGATGGCGTCCACGTCGTAGACGCAGCCGCCCCAGGGGCCGCCGCTGGCGTTTTGGAGCGCGGCCCAGAGACGCGTGTCGGCGGGGACTCGCGGGTCCATCGTGAGATCCGGGTGCATCGGGCGGGCGGCGAATTCGGCGTCGGGAATGTTGAGAACATCGACGGAGCCTTCGAGCGTGCGGGTGTCGACGCGGACGCGGATGAGGTCGCCGTTGCGGACTTTTCCGATCGGG
Organism: Opitutaceae bacterium; assembly: GCA_005799525.1. GTDB lineage: Bacteria > Verrucomicrobiota > Verrucomicrobiia > Opitutales > Opitutaceae > GAS368. The sequence continues at coordinate 4,146 of SYGN01000203.1, forward strand.
CCGCCGGCCCAAGCTTCGGGACTCACATGGCCGAGGCAGGCCCCCGTGGATACGCCAGAGAAGCGGCCGTCGGTCACGAGCGCGATGCGTTTGCCTTCCTTGACGTATTTGAGCGCGGAGGTGATTTGATACGTCTCCGGCATGCCGATACCGGGGCCGAGGCCGATGAGGACCATCGTGTCGCCGGCCTTCACGCTGCCGGATTTGAGCGCGGCGATGGCGCGGGCTTCAGTGGTGAAGACGCGCGCGGGGCCTTCGTGGAGGTAGACGCCGTCGGCGCCGATCACATCGGGCGCGATGGCGGTGCTCTTCACGAGTGCGCCCTCGGGGGCGAGGTTGCCGCGGAGAAACGTGATGGTGCTCGTGAGGCCGCGCTCGCGGGCGCGCGTCGGCGACATGATGACGTCGTCGGGGTCGATGCCGTCGAGGTCGGTGAGTTTCGCGCGGAGGCGCGTGCGGCGTTCAGAGGTTTCCCACCACGCGAGGTTTTCGCCGAGGGTGCGACCGGTGACGGTGCGGGCGTCGAGATTGAGGAGGCCGGCGTCGCGGAGGTGGAGCATCACCTCGGGCACGCCGCCAGCGAGGAAGACCTGCACGGTGGCGTAGTGCTTCGGGCCATTCGGGAGGACGTCCACGAGGCGCGAGACGGAGCGGTTGATGCGGGCCCAGTCGTCGACGGTGGGGCGCGGGAGGCCGGCGGCGTGCGCGATGGCGGGGAGGTGGAGCGTGAGATTGGTGGAGCCGCCGAACGCCGCGTGCGTGACGAGGGCGTTGTGAAACGAATCGGGCGAGAGGAGGTCGCGCGTGGTGGTGCCGGCCTTTTCGAGTTCGAGGAGGGCGAGGGCGGAGCGGCGCGCGAGGTCGCGCCAGATGGGAGCACCGGAGGGCGAAAGGGCGCCGTGCGGGAGCGTGAGGCCGATAGCCTCGGCGACGACCTGGCTGGTGGCGGCCGTGCCCATGAACTGGCAGCCCCCGCCGGGGGAACCGCAGGCCTTGCAACCCATCTCCGCGGCGTGTTCGAGGGTGATTTCCTCGCGTGCGAAACGGGTCGCGAGCGTTTGGACCTTGCCGGTGTCCTCGGCGTCCTCGGCGAGGAGCGTGACACCGCCGGGCACGAGAATGGTCGGGAGGTCGGGTGAGCCGGCAAGGGCGAGGAGCATCGCGGGGAGGCCCTTGTCGCAGGTGGCGACGCCGAGCACGCCGCGGCGCGTGGGGAGCGAGCGTATCAGGCGACGAAATACGATGGCGGCGTCGTTGCGGTAGGCGAGGGAGTCGAGCATGCCGGCGGTGCCGTTGGTGCGGCCGTCGCAGGGATCGCTCACGTAGCCGGCGAAGGGAATCGCGCCGTGCGCGGTGAAGGTGCGCGCGGCTTCCTCCATGAGCAGGCCCACTTCCCAGTGGCCGGTGTGGTAGCCGAGCGCGATGGGCGAGCCGTCGGGTGCGCGGATGCCGCCCTGCGTGCTGAGGATGAGAAATTGTTTCCCGAGCATCGCGGCAGGCGACCAGCCCATGCCGGCGTTTTGCGTCATGCCGAAAAGATCGCCGCTGGCCATGCCGGGGAGCGTCGCTGCGTTGAGCGGGAGTGAGCCCGCGGGGCCGGCGGCGGTGGTGCGCAAGGTGTAGATGGAGTCGGGGGAGGTGAAGAGGGGGGGCATGGGGGCCGAGAGGGAGGGATGGAGAGAGGGGGGCGAGGGGGAGAGCCTACGGTGGCGGCGCGGCGGCGAGTTGTTCGCGCGCCATGTCGATGATGACGTTTGAAACGAAGAGGCTGCGGCAGTCGCGCAGAGCGATCGGCGCAGTGTCGGCCTCGGTACGCGTGAGCAAGCTAACGCGGAAGGCACGCACAATGATTCCCACCGAGCCATGCACCGCAATGCCGAGGCGCTGAGCCTCGCGTCGGGCGGCGAGATCGTCGGTGAGGAAAATCGCGTTGCGGTGTTGGGCGCAAAGGGCGAGGCAGTCGGACTCGCTGGGATCGAGTTGCGTGCTGAGTCGCGCCGTGAAAGCGCCGCGATCTGATGCGCTTACGGCCGCGATTTCCCACGCGAAATCGGGAGGCGGATGGAACGAAACGGCTTCCGCCCGCACGCTAGGGGGCACGCGGAGCGGTTGAAACTGCCCGAGCAGCCGTGCCGCGCCGATTTCCCCGGGGTGGATGAGTGGGCCCGCGTCGCAAATTGCGGGCGGCCGCGGGGCATTACTCACGGCCTTGCAGGCCCCACGCAACGTCGTCGCGCACGGCCCCCCATTCGGACTCCGCCCGGGCGACGGTCGGTGCATCGAGGCGCTCGATGGCTTGCTCGGTGGTGAGTTCACCGCGCAGGCGTGCCTCGATCACGGCGTCGATGTAGAGTTGCTTCATGCCCTCGCGCAGCACCTCACCGAGCACGGCACCAGCGTCGGTCCGCTTGAGGCGGACCACTCTATCGAGCTGCACGTTGAGGGCCTCAGTCATGAAGCGGAAAGGTGTCGCTGGTGGGCCGGGTTCTCAAGCCTCAAGTCTCGCGCGACGGCGGAGGTGCGTGGATCGCATGCGATCTCCGGCAGCGTAATGACCGGCTTGCTGTTCATGGGGCGCGGACGCGGCGCATCAGTTCGGCCATGGAAATCGGCTTGGATTTGCCAGACCGATAGTCGGCGAGACGCCTGTCGAGAATGACGCGGTGCCCGGCGGGGAGCGGCGGGTCTGTTTCGTTCTCAACCGACGCCCAGAGGCGTTCGGCGATTTCCGTGCGACGTTTTTTTAGGAGGCGCAGGAGTTCGGGCAAGGTGGGCGGCATGGTGCGAAGTTAGAATCGAGGGACAGCGGTGCAAGTTCAGAGCGCATCCCGCGTGGGCTTGCCGTCCACGAGCCGTATCAAGCCGAGCGGGTTCGCGTTTTTCAACGCGTGAGGGAGCAGGGCGTCGGGGTAACTCTGGTAGCACACGGGCCGCGCGAAGCGGAAAATCGCGGCGGTGCCGACGGAGGTGAAGCGCGTGTCAGTGGTTGCTGGATACGGACCGCCGTGGTTCATCGCGGGGCAGACTTCGACGCCGGTGGGAAAGCCGTTGACGAGGACGCGGCCGGCGATGCGCTCGAGGGTGGTGAGGAGCGGCTGCGCGGTGCCGAGGTCGGCGGTGTTGCCGTGCACAGTCGCGGTGAGCTGGCCTTCGAGCGCGGTGGCGCAGGCGGCGAGTTCGTCGGCGGAGTCGGCGAGGACGACCAGGGTGAAGGGGCCGAAGGCTTCCGTGGCGAGCACGGGATGTGCGAGGAAGTTTTTCGCGGTGGTGGTGGCGACGCTGGGCTGGGCCTCCGTGCGGGTGTCGCTGGCGGCGGCGGAGCCGGTGGCGAGGATTTGCACGCCGGGAGTCGCGGTGATTTTGGCGCGGTGCTCGAGGAAGGCCTCGCGGATACCGCTGGTGAGCATCGTGCCGCAGGCGGCGGACGGGAGCAGTTCTGCGAGCGTGTGCTGAAACCCGTCGGCGTCGGGTCCGCGGGTGACGAAGACGAGGCCGGGTTTGGTGCAGAATTGGCCGACGCCCATGGTGAACGACGTGAGGAGACCTTGGGCAATCGCGGCGCCGCGCTCGGCGAGGGCGCCGGGTAAAATGAAGAGCGGGTTGAGGCTGCTCATCTCGGCGAAGACGGGAATCGGCTGCGGGCGTGAAGCGGCGGCGTCGAAGAGGGCGCGACCGGCGGCGGACGATCCAGTAAAGCCGACGGCGGCGGTGGCCGGATGTTTTACCATGGCGATGCCGATGGTGGCACCGCCACCGTGGATGAGGGAGAACGTGGCGGGTGGGAGGCCGCAGGTGACGATCGCGCGGTTGATGGCGGTGGCGACGAGTTCGGCTGTGCCCGGGTGGGCGCGGTGGGCCTTGACGACGACCGTGCAGCCTGCGGCGAGCGCGGAGGCGGTGTCGCCGCCGGCGACGGAGAACGCGAGGGGGAAGTTGGAGGAGCCGAAGACAACGACGGGACCGAGGGCGACGAGCATGCGGCGGAGATCGGCGCGCGGGAGTGGCTGGCGGTTGGGCAGCGCGGGATCGATCCGCGCGTCGACCCAGGAACCCTCGCGAACGACAGAGGCGAAGAGGCGGAGTTGGCCGCACGTGCGACCGCGTTCACCGATCAGGCGTGCCTGGGGCAGTCCGGACTCGGCGTGGGCGCGCTGAATAAGCGGCTCACCCAAGGCTTCGATTTCAAGGGCGATGGTTTCGAGGAACTGCGCGCGCTCCGCGCCAGAGCGTTGCCGGTAGGCGGTGAAGGCCACGGCGGACGCCGTGAGGGTGGCGGCGACTTCGGCGGCGGACGCCTCGTGAAACGCGGGCTCCATCTGGGCATTTGTCGACGGATTGGTGGCATGAAATGTTTTGCCGCCGGGTTGACCGGGAGCGCCGGCGAGGAGGCTGAGGCCGTGGAGGAGCATGGTGTCGGAAGTAAGGGAAAACTGGAGACAGGGAGAGGTGTGGGGAGGACGGGAGATTTTTCAGCGCACGAAGTTTACGAGCGTGCCGACGGGGTCGAGGGTGATGCGGATTTCGTCGGCGGGCTGGAGCGTGAACCCGTCCGGCGGGACGACGCCGGTGCCGGTCATCAAATACGCGCCGTGCGGAAACGCGTTGTCGCGGTAGAGCCAGTCGGCAAGCGAGGGCAGCGGGCGCTTGATCTGGCCGATGGTGGTTTCGCCGGCAAAGACCGTGGCGCCGGCGCGGCGTATCTCAATTGCAATGACAGCGGCGCCGTCCGGTAGCGTCGCGGTGATGACGAGGCACGGGCCGAGGGCGGCGCATTGGTCGTAAACTTTCGCCTGCGGCAGATAGAGGGGATTTTCGCCCTCGATGTCGCGCGAGCTCATGTCATTGCCGAGCGTGTAGCCGAAAATTTCTCCGGCGGAATTGATCGCGAGCGTGAGTTCGGGCTCGGGTACGTTCCACTGCGAGTCGGAGCGGATGCGCACGCCGCCTCCGGGGGGCGCGACGCGGTGCGGGGTGGCTTTGAAGAAAATCTCGGGGCGGTCGGCATTGTAGACTTTGTCGTAGAAGGTGTCGCCACCGGAGTCCTTGGACTCGGCCATGCGCGCGGTGCGACTGCGGTAGTAAGTAACCCCGGC
>SYGN01000204.1 GCA_005799525.1 Opitutaceae bacterium
AAGAGTTTTTTTACCCACTTGGCGCAACCCGGCCGTGCGGGCCGGCTGCACGGCCGAGTGCCGTTGCTCGGCCCACTGGGTCAGCGCGCGCCGGCCGAATTGCCGCATGCGCTCCACAATTGCGTCCTCGGCTTCGTCGCCGGTGTTGAGTGCACCGGCGCGATTTTCCACCTCGTCGAGCAGCGCCGCCACCTGTTCATGCAACTGCGGATGGCGTTGGAGGCGCGCCATCAAATGCGTGGCGTCGTGAAGTAAGGGGCCGGCGGGTAATGCGGGAGGGTTCATCCCAGCAAAGCGAGCCCTAGTCGGCCCGCTTTGTCTAGCGAAAAACCAAGGCGTTCGGCCCGCGCGACTTGCACTGCCATCCGCTATTCATGGTTCGCTCCCGTTACCCGTCCCAACCTTCCTTCAGGCTCCTGACTTCACTTCCAGTTACACCCGGCCGGAAAGCCCATGGTACTTATCCCGCGCGAATGTTGAGGGACTTGATCGCTTCGCAGCCGGGGAGTTTGCGGATGCGGGCCACGATTTCTTCGCGGTGGTGGAAGATCTCGTTGCGGACGACAGAGTGGGCGGCGAGGACGATCAGGCGGCCGCGTTCGATGCGGGCGGCGTGCGAGTAGGTGGCGTTGGCCGTGCCAACGAGGGCGGGCCATTGGTCGCGGATCGATTGCTCGGCGGAGGGGCGGCCGATCTGGTTTTTGACCATCAACTCCTCGATGATCGCGCTGAGATTTTTTGTCGGGCGCTTCACCGCACGGCGCGGTTCGTCGGAGGCGACTTGCCGGAATTCGCCGACGAGTTCTTCGGCGAGTTTGCTGAAGGTGTGTGGTTGTTCGGGCACGGAGTTTTTAACCACGGACGAACACGGAGGGACGCGGATAGTCGGAGCGCATTCGTGGACTAGCCCGGTAATTCACACTCTCCGAGAAATCTATTTGCCACAGAGTGCACAGAGATGAGCCACAGAGGCCACCGAGCCAAACACTCTGGCTTGCTCTGTGTCCTCTGGATCTGTGCTCCGTGCGCTCTGTGAATCATGGCTTGGCTTCATTTAAGTGTGAATTTTTCGGACTAGAGACGCGGAGCGCGTTTGTTTTCCGCTTCGTAGAGGCGGCTGTAACGGACGAAGGCGGCGAAGGCGGTGGCGTGCGCGATGTAGAAACCGGGGTAGCCGTCGAGGAAACCGCGCTTGATGATGTAAGCGCGGAAAAAACGCCAGCAGGGGCGAAGGATCGCGAGGACGGCGGAAAATTTCGTGCCACGGACTTGGTGCTGTTGGAGGAAGAGGTCGGCGAAGGGATTTATTTTGGCGACGTGCGCGGAGAGCGTGGGGAACGAGTAGTGATGGAGATCGCCGCGGAGGCGCGCGACGGGGCCGGTGCAGTCGATCTTTTCGTGTACGAACTTGTCGCCGCCCCAGCGGGCGCGGGTGCGATCAAAGAGGCGGAGGCTGAGGTCGGGATACCAGTCGCCGTGGGTGATCCAGCGGTCGATGAACCAGACTTTGCGGGGGAAGCGCGCTGCGGCGTTGCGCGTATGGTTACCGCGGGCGAAGAACGCGGCGAGATCGGCACGGAGCGCAGGCGAAACTTCCTCGTCGGCGTCGAGCGAGAGAATCCAATCGTGTTGGGCGAGGGCGAGGGCGGCGTTCTTGGTGTCGCGGTAGCCTTGCCACGGGAGGTGGTGCACACGGGCACCGTCGGCGCGGGCGATGGACTCGGAGGCGTCGGTGGTGTCGTTGAGGACGACGACAATTTCCGCGACCCAAGCGCGCACACTCGCGAGGCAACGCGGAAAATTGTGCGCCTCATTCTTGGCGACAATTACGACAGAGAGTGGGAGCGGATGATTCAAGTGGTAGCAGCGAGGGTTTTCGCGATTTTGGATGTGGCCAGCGCAACCCACTCTCGAATCGTCTGCAAGCTGGGTCCTACACTTTGCCACACAGCGAGCGCGGGATTTGGTAGAGGTAGCCGCACGAACGCCAGGAGCGGACGAGGGCTTTTTTCCCGGCGCCGGTGCGGAGGACGAGAGTGTTGAGGAGAGCGATGACGGCGAAACCGAGGGCCTTGAAAATATTTCCGATGAAGCGGCCGGCGAGATAGCCGGTTGCATCGGGTTGGCCGGCGCGGTCGATGACGCGCGAGCGGGCGGAGTCGAAGGCGTGGCGCGAAGCGTAGCGAAACGTTGTGCGGCTCGCTGGCATCTGATGCTTCACGGCGGCGCCGGGGGCGAACCAGACTTCGAGCCCGGCGGTGCGCACGCGTCGGATCATCTCGCTGTCACCGCCAGAGAAATAGTTGCCGGCGGCACGGTCGAGAGCGGTGTGAAAGAGGCCGAGTTGGGCGAAGATGCGGAGGGGAAAGGCGAGGTTGGCGCCCATGGGTGAGTGGCGGGCGTCGAGCGGGCCGAGGTCGGAGCGAAACGCGAGGGGCGCGTGCCACTCGGCGACCCAAGGAGGGAGGCCGTTGGGGAAAACGGGGACGACTTCGCCACCGACGGCGCCGATGCGGTGGGTGGAATCGGCGAGGAGGGGGGCGGCTAGGTGGGCGAGCCAATCGGGTTGGACGAGGATATCGTCGTCACCGAAGACGATGATGTCGCCGCGGGCTTCGGCGATGGCGCGGTTGCGGGCGTAGTCGAGGCCTTGGTGCGTTTCGAGGAGGTAGCGGGGGGCGGGATGGGCGGATGCGAATTCGGCGACGACGGCGCGGGTGTGGTCGGTGGAGTTGTTATCGAGGACGAGAATCTCGAAGTGGTCGCGCGGGAATTGTTGGGTGACGAGGCCGGCGAGAGTTTGGCGCAGGAAGTCGGCGCGATTGTAGGTGGGAATCGCGACGGTGACTTTGAGAGTGGGTGTGGGCGGCATGCGGCGGGTCCTGCCGGCCGGTGACTCGAATCGCCTGCAAGCAGGCTTCGACAAGAGGCGAGCCGAAACGTCGCGGCAAAGAAAAAGCTTCCCGCGTGGCGGGGCGTGGTGTGAATGGGTGCATGGCGTTTAAGCAGTGGCCCCTCGTTCGTGATGTCCGGTTTGCGCAGAAGTGCGGACGGTTTCTGCGCGGGGCACGGAAGCGGCGGCCGGATTTGCAGTGGGAGGAATTTTTGCGGATCGCGCGTCACTTTAAGACGGACGACATGGGGAGTTTTCCGGAGCGTGGGTATTTGTTTCAGCTGGCGAGTGATTTGCCGGCGGGGGCAAAGGTGATCGAGGTGGGGTCGTGGATGGGCGCCTCGACGTGTTTTATCGCGGGTGGATTGAGGGGTGCGGCGAAGATTTACGCGGTGGATAATTTTCAGGGGCTCTCGACGTGCGGCGAAGATGCGGCGTGGTATCGTCGGCATTTCCAGTCGCTGGGGAAGGCGAGCACGTTGGAAATTTTTCAGCGGAATTTCGCGGAGCTGGGTTTCGCGGAGCGGGCGGAGCCGGTGGTGAGTGATTCACTCGCGGCGGCGAAGACGCTGGCGGCGCCGGGCGCGGGAGGGACGCAAGGGACCAAGGGGTTGATGGGCGAGGTCGATTTTATATTCATCGACGGGGATCATTCGTATGCGGGCTGCAAGGCGGACATCGCAGCGTGGGCGCCCTTTTTGAAGCGAGGCGGAGTGATTGCGTTTCACGATTTTGGGAGTCGAGCGGATGGAGTGACGCGGGCGATTTTCGAAGAGACGAAGGCGGGGCGGTTCGCGGAGATCGTGGGCGTGGCAAATACGATTATTGCGTTTCGGATGTGAGGCGCGGGCGAACGGAATTTTCTAACCACGGATGGACACGGATGAACACGGATGCAGAGGTGGAGTAGGGGAACGCTAATCTGCGCTGATTTTTATGAAGGTAGAGGGCGGGTCGAGCGTGTGCGGGTTTCACCTGATCGGCGAAACGCGGGCGCTTTTAGAGCCGGCGAAGGAGCGCGGCGCGGGTGGCGGCATAGACTTGGTCTATGGTGAGCTGGCGGACGCAGTAGCTCTTGTAGGAATCGTCGGACGTGCAGGGGCCGGGGAGTTGGCCGGCAGGGAAACACGCGCAGGGGAGAGAAGTTTGGAGTAGAGTATGACGGTCGCCGAGCGGGCGCCAGATCGTGGCGTTCTGCCCACTGAAGAGTGCGACGACGGGCGTGCCGACGGCGGCGGCGACGTGCATGGGGCCGCTGTCATGGCAGAGGAAGACGTCGAATTGTGAAAGGAGGGCGGCGAATTGGCCGACGGTGAGCGCACGTTCGAGCGCGACGAGGTGCGTCTTCGCGTGTCCGCGAATTTCTTGGACGAGCGCCTGTTCGGCGGACCCGGCGACGAGGAAGACTTGGGCATCCAGTTCGTCCTGGAGGCGGTCGGCGACGGTGGCGAAGCGAGCGGCGGGCCAGATGCGGTAGGCGCTGCGACTGCCGGGGTGGATCAGGATTTTGGATTTTCGATTGGGGATTTTTGATTTCTGATTCAGTCCACCGAGGAGGGGGGCGACGGTGGCGAGGTCGGCGGCGAGGGGGACGAGGCGGACTTCCCGGGTGGCGACGGGGACTCCGAGAAGGCGGAGGAGTTCGAGGTAGGTGTCGGTGATGTGGTGCGAATCGTAGAACGCGTTCGTGACTTTCGCGGAGCGGGTGTAGAGCGAGCGGTAACGGAATTTGATCAACTCGCGGTCGAAGCACACGCGGAGGAGTGCGCCGGTGAACCGGGTGAGGAGCGCGGTTTTTTCCGTGTTGTCGAAGTCGAGGACATGCGTGAACCGGGCGCGGCGGATGGCGGCGAGGAACGAGGGCCACTCAAGGGCTGAACGAGGAAATGCGATGGCCGTCGTGACGTCGGGATTGAGGGCGAGGATGCCGCTGAAGGGCTCCTCAGTGAGAACGGTGAGCTGTGCGTCGGGCCAGTGGAGGCGGAGGTTGCGGAGGACGCTGCCGAGCAAAACGATGTCGCCGAGGTAGCGGCGGCGGATGATGAGGACGTGAGGGGCGCCGGCGGGTGGGTGGGCGGGCATCGGATGTGAAATAGAAAACCAGTTAACCACGGATCACACGGATTAACACGGATGGATGAGGTCGGCTTGCTGGCGCTCGCCGCTACGGGGTGAGAATTAGGTGTCGCCCTGTTGGCGGTCGTAGAGGGAGCGGTAGAGCGAATTCGCGGCGTAGAGGTGGGGGTGCGTGCCGGTCGCGACGATTTTGCCGTGATCGAAAACGATGATCGTCGTGGCGTCGCGGATCGTGGAAAAACGGTGCGCGATGATCAGGACGGTTTTGCCGACGACGAGCTGCTTGAGCGCGAGTTGGATGGCGGCCTCGCTGTCGCTGTCGAGGGCGCTGGTGGCCTCGTCGAGGACGAGAATCGGGGCGTTGCGGAGGAAGGCGCGGGCGAGGGCGAGGCGCTGTTTTTGTCCGCCCGAGAGACGCGCGCCGCGTTCGCCGACGAGGGTTTCGTAGCCTCCGGGAAAACTGAGGATAAACTCGTGCGCGTAGGCAGCGCGGGCGGCGGACTCGATCTCGGAGCGGGAAGCTTCGGGGCGCGCGATGAGGAGATTGTGGTAGATCGTGTCGTTGAAAAGGACGGGGTCTTGGGAGACGACGGCGATGTTGCGGCGGAGGTCGGCGAGGCGGAGGGCGCGGAGATCGTGGCCGTCGAGGTTGACGCGGCCTCCGACGGGGTCGAAGAAGCGCGGGACGAGATTGGCGAAGGTGGACTTGCCGGCGCCGCTCGGGCCGACGAGGGCGCAGACGGTGCCGGCGGGGATGAGGACGGAGATTTTTTGGAGGACGGGTTCGTCCGTGGCGTAGGCGAAGGAGACGTCTTCGAAGGCGAGTGCGCCGTGGGCGCGGGCGAGCGGCAGGGCGTCGGCGGAGTCGACGATGGCGACGGGGGCTTGGAGGATTTCTTCGAGACGGTCGAGGGCGCCCAGGCCGCGTTTCAGCTCGTTGTTCAGGCTGCCGAGTTTTTTGATGGGCTCGTAGCTGGCGTAGAGGGCGAGGAGGAGGGTGGTGAACGTTTTTTGGTCCAGCTGGACCCTATACGCGTAAAGCAGCGTGAAGGAGATGCCGACGGCGGAGACGATTTCGATGAGTGGGGTGAGGGCCTTCTCGTATTTGAGGAACTTCAGCTGTGCGCGGATGAGGGTCTGGGAAGCTCGGCCGAAGCGAGCGACCTCGCGTTCCTCAAGGCTGAAGGCGCGGACCTCTTTGGTTGCGCTGAGATTTTCGCTGAAGAGAGAAGTAACACCGCCGAGTTCGGCTTGGATCTGGCCGGCGCGCTGGATGAGTTTTTTTCCGATGTAGCGGATGGGCAAGACTGAGAGCGGAACCACCGCGAGCGTGACGAGAACCAAGGCGACTCCTTCGATCTGGTAGGCTTTCCAAATGATGACGCTGATTGCGCCGATCAGCGTGGCGGGGCTGCGGATGATTTCGTTGGCGACCGTGATGAGGGTGACCTGGAGTTGGTTGGCGTCGGAGAGGCCGCGGGAGAGGAGATCGCCGGAGGAATTTTCCTGAAAGAACGAGAGCGGGAGCACTTGGAGTTTACGGAAGAAATCCAGGCGGATGTTTTCGAGAACGCGCGTGCCGACGAGTTGGATGAAATAGGTATTGAGGTAGCCCGCGACGCCACGCAGGAGAAACACGGACGGGATCCACAGCATGACACCGGCGAGCTGCCACCCGGAAAGGACGTGGGCGCTCCCGGAGAAAATCACGGGAAACACTCGGTCGATCATCAGGGGCAGGCCGGCTCCGGACGCGACGCCGGCGATGATGCCGCAAAGAATGGCGACGATGAGCAGACCGCGTTGAGGGCGCAGGTAACTGAAGTAAGGGCGGAAACGTCGGATCATGCGGGTCAGGTCGGTGTGATGAGCGGGATGGTTTGGCGGTCGTGGCGGCGGTAAAACAAAAAATCGGAATCGAGGGTGAAGACACGGCTGCCCTCGTGTGGTTCGCTCATACGGACGAGGCAGGCGTCGGCAAGCGACATGGGAATGTCCTGATACTTCCTCATCAACGCAGCCACCGACGACAGGTGCGCGGTGAAACTAAAGTCCAAATGAACTCCACCCTGTTCCAAGAAGCGGAGCAGCGCGTGCGTTCCGCCCGTAGTGCGAACGACCAAATGGTAGGCCTCGGCAACGACCGGCTCGCAAGCCACCAGTTGCACCTTCGGTGCCAGTTCGCGTGTCCGGGCCAAGGCCCACTCGTGAAACTGGTCGTTCCAGTTAATGAGCGCAACGAGCGGGCCGGCATCAAGGACGACGCGATCGGCCATAACCTTCCATGTATTTCGGATTGGTCGAAAGGTCGCCCGGCCCCGCAATCACACCGCACAGATGCTTGATGCGATCATAGAGCGAAGGGTCGGGCTTGGCGGATTTACGTGCGCTACGAGCGGGGCGGCGGCGCGAGTTGGCTGCGGCGAATGCGGCGGGCATGGCCCAAAATGAATTCCGATGGTGGTGGGGTGTCAATGCGCGGAGAGGCGGGTAGGCGCGGTAGAAAGGCCTGCGCGCCGACGAGCGGCGGCCCCACCTCAATCTTTCGATGACCTGACGTCGAGGGCGTCGCGGAGGCCGTCGCCGAGGAAGTTGAGCGAGAAGAGGGTGAGTGAGAAAACCGTGCCGGGGAAAATCAGGAGCCACGGGAATTCTTCCATTTTCTCTGCGCCGTCTTTGATGAGCACGCCCCAGGAACTCATAGGCGGTTGCACGCCGAGGCCGAGGAAACTGAGAAAGGCCTCGAGTAACATGACGCCCGGAATGGTGAGGGTCGTGTAGACGATGATTGGGCCAAGCATATTGGGGAGAATGTGGCGAAAGATGATGCGGCGACGGCCGAGGCCGAGGGAGCGGGCGGCTTCGATGAACTCCATTTTCTTGATCGACATGACCTGGCCGCGGACGATGCGGGCCATGGTGAGCCACTCGACGGCGCCGATGGCGACGAAGAGGAGAATGATATTGCGCCCGAAGAGCACCATCAGGAGAATGACAAAAATGGGGAAGGGCATCGAATACATGATGTCGACGGAGCGCATCATCAAGGCGTCGAGCTTACCGCCGAAGAATCCAGCGACGGCGCCGTAGACGACGCCGATGGTCAGGGCGACAAAGGTGGCGGCGAGACCGACGGCGAGCGAGATGCGACCGCCGAAAAGAAGGCGGACGAGGAGGTCGCGGCCAAGCGTGTCGGTGCCAAGCCAATGCGCACGGCTGGGGGCCGAGGCGCCGAGATCGAGGTTTTGTTCTTCGTAGCCGTAGGGCGAAAGGAGCGGGCCGAGGAGGCAGGCGAAGGCGATGACGGAGAGGGAGACGAGGCCGAACGTGGCGAGTTTATTTTTACGGAGACGCAGCCAAGCGTCGTGCCAGAGGGAGTTGCCCTGTTCGACGGGTTCGTCGACGGGGGCGAGCCGCGGGGCGGCGGGCGCGGGGCTGGTGAGGGACGCCATGGCGGGCTCAGGATTCGAGGCGGACTTTGGGATTCATCCAAGCCTGGGCGATGTCGACGGCGAGGTTGAGGGCCATAATTAGGACGGCGTAGAGTATCACGGTTCCGAGGACGAGGGTGTAGTCGCGGTTGAAGGCGCTGTTGACGAATTCGCGGCCGATGCCGGGGATTTGGAAAATCGTCTCGATGACGAACGAGCCGGTGAGGATGCCGGCGACGGCGGGGCCGAGGAAGGAGACGACGGGAAGGAGTCCGCCGCGCAGGGCATGGCGGGTGACGACGCGGAATTCGGAGGCGCCTTTGGCGCGGGCGGTGCGGATGAAGTCTTGGTTGAGCACTTCTAGCAGGCCGCCACGTGTGAGGCGGGAGATGGGCGCGGCGTAAGCGATGCCGAGCACGAGGGCGGGGAGCACGCGATCGGCGGGGCCATACCAACCGGAGGCGTTGAACCAGCCCAAGTGAATCGCCAATGCGAGGACCAGGAGCGGGCCGACGACGAAGGTGGGAATCGAGATGCCAATCATGCCGAAGGAGGAGGCGACGTAGTCGACCCACGTGTTGCGGCGGATGGCGGCGAGGGTGCCGAGGCCGATGCCGAGGACGAGGGCGACGGCGAGTGAGATGGAGCCGAGCTCGGCAGAGACGGGGACCTTGTCGAAAATGATTTCGTTGACGGTGCGGTTGGGGTATTTGAACGACGGGCCGAGGTCGCCGCGGGCGAGACTACTGAGGTAGTCGAGGTATTGTCGCCAGAGGGGTTTATCGAGGCCGTAGTGGGCTTCGAGGTTGCGGAGGATCTCGGGGGTCACGGCTTTCTCGGCGGTGAAGGGACCGCCGGGGACAAAGCGCACCATAAAAAACGTCGCGGTGATGACGAGAAAGAGGGCGAGCAAGGACTGGAGGAAACGCGACGTGATGAAACGGAGCATGGAGCGGCGGGCGGCTGGGGGCTGGCGAAGAGCTAAGAGCTAAGAGCTGAGAGTTGGAAGGACCAAGGACTAGAGCTGGAGACGGAGGGAATGGCGGGGGTGACGGTGCGGGATGGCAAGGGTAAGTTTGAGACGAGGACGCGGCTGGTGAAGAACGCGGGGGATGGCGGAGAGGCGGTCGATCGGCTAACACGAAGCCTTGAGCTGGAGGGCGGACTTCAGTCCGTCTTGGCCGCGCGGGAAAGGCGGGGGACTGAAGTCCACCCGGCTGTGCGAGGCTTGGGCGGTGCGGGACAAAAGGTCCGGAACTCGACCGGCGGGAGCGCGATCGCCTCCCGCTGGGCCAAGTGAACGTGGGCGGTCGCGCGCCGAGGATTCACGGCGCGAGGTCGGCGAACTTCCAAGGGTAGTTGTCGAGGGGCGTCGTGATGAAGCCTTTGACTTTGGGGCTGACGAGCCGGGCGCGGGTGTAGAAATAAATCGGCATCACGGGCATTTCATCGACGAGGATTTTTTCCATCTGCTGGTAAACTTCGAAGCGGGCCGGGTTGGTCTTCGCGTCGAGCGCGGAGCGGAGGAGGCGATCATACACGGGACTGCCCCAGTGGGTGTCGTTGTTACCGTTGCCGGTTTCCCACATGTCGAAAAAATTGTGCGGGTCCACGTAGTCGGCGATCCAGCCGGCGCGCGCGACTTGATAATTTTTTGAGTGCTGCGCGTCCATGTAAACTTTCCACTCCTGGTTAAAGAGCGTGAGATCGACGCCGAGATTTTTGCGCCACATCTGCTGGAGGGCCTCCGCGATGGTGCGGTGTTTTTCGAGAGTGTTGTAGAGGAGTTCGACCTTGGGGAAGCCCTTGCCGTCGGGGTAGCCGGCGGCGGCGAGGAGGCGTTTGGCTTCGGCGAGATCAGCTTGGAAACGGTGGCGGCTTACGTAGCCGATGAGGTCGGGCGGGGTGAAATCGTAGGCGGGCAGCTCGCCGGCGAGCGTGACTTTTTTCACGAGGGTCTCGCGGTCGATCGCGAGGGCGAAGGCGCGGCGCACGCGGACGTCGTCGAAGGGTTTTCGCTGCACGTTGAAGCGGTAGAAATAAATTCCGTTGTAGGGATCGACTCGGACGGAGTCGGGCTGTTCGCGCTGGTAAACGGCGAGTTTGGTGAGCGGGACTTCGTTGGTGATGTGGAGCTGGCCGGTGCGGAACATCCGCTCCTCGGTGTCGGCGAGTTCGACGGGGAAGAAATGGATCTCGTCGATTTTTACGGCGGAGCGGTCCCAGTAGGTGGGCGAGCGCGTGGCGACGATTTTTTGGTTGGGGCGCCACTCTTTGAGCAGGTAGGGGCCGTTGCCGACGAAGTTTTCGGCGCGGGACCACGGCGTGCTCTTGCGGTCAAGGGCACCGAATTTTTTCAAGGTGGGGATGTGCAGTGGGAACCACGCGTAGTGGTTCATCGCGTGGAGGAGAAACGGGGTGGCTTGGCGGAGGGTGAGTTGGAGCGTGCGCGGATCGACGGCATTGAAGCCGGTTTTTGAGAAGTCGGTGAGTTTGCTTTTGTTGTAATCCTCAGCGCCGACGACGTGCCAAAGCATGTAGGAATACTCGGCACCGAGGGCGGGCGTGATCATGCGCTGATAGCTCTGGACGAAATCGTCGGCGGTGACGGGGTCGCCGTTGGACCACTTCGCATCGGCGCGGAGATGAAAGGTGTAGATGAGTCCGTCGGGCGAAACGTCCCATTTTTCGGCGACGCCGGGGATGATGTTGAGTTGCGGATCTTCACTGACGAGCCCCTCGAAGAACGTCAGCGCAAGGCGGTGTTCGGGGACGCCGGTCACGATCTGGAAATCGAGATCCTGGGGTTCGGCGCCGTTGCCGTAGTTGAGGATTTTCTTGCCCGTATTCGCGGCGGCGAGCGGGGCAGGAGAAGCGGCAGCAGAGACGGACGTGGAGGAGGAGGCGTCTTTTTTCGCGCAACCGGTAGGGGTAACGAGCAGGGCGGTGGCGAGAGCGGAGACCAAGAGGAGGTGGCGGCGCATGGAAAAATAGGAAGCGATCCGGAAGGGTATGCAAGCACGGGACGGGCCAAGCGCGGTGGGCGCTTGCGACGGCGGGAGTTTGGACGCATGACTGCGGAATGAGCGAACACTGGCAGCGCGTTTCGGGGGTGGTGTGCAAGGGGCACCGCGTGGCTTCGGGGACGGGCGCAGACCGGCGGTATCCGGAAGGGACGGTGCGGATGCAGCGGCCGTTTTTCGCGGAGCGGGGATTCGACCTGTCGCCCTTTTTCGAAGGGACACTGAATGTGGAGATCGCGCCGTGGACATTCGCGATGGCGAAACCAATGCACACGTTTGGACAGGTGAGGTGGACGGAGCGCCATCCACCGGAGGATTTTTCGTTTTCACGGTGCCGCGTGGTGCATCGTAGCGTGACGTATGTGGGATGGGTATACACGCCGCATCCGGAGACGAAGGCAGCGCATTTTCAGCCGCCGACGATGCTGGAGATCATCGCGCCGTGGGTGGCGGGTGTGAACTATGGCGATGCTGTGGAGCTGTGGGTGCCGGCGGAGGAGATTGCGATTACAGGGTGAGGGGAGCTCCAGCGAGCAGGCGGCCTAGTCGCAGAAGAGACTTCGCCGGAGAGGCGCCGTGTGCGGGGAAGCGGGCCCTCTTCAACGTTGAATTCTGCGGCGGAAATTGGATCGTCCGCGTGTGGCCGGTACTGCACCCCAACCCTTGCCGGAATTTTCGCCCGACCGGCTGCTCGACCGCGTGGCCGAGGCGTTGCAAGCCGCGGCGGAACCGGCGAGGTTCAAGAAATTTCCCGCCAAGACGCAGCGGGTGATGGGGATTTTGAAGAAGCAATTTGTGCCGCGGGAATTTGCGGCGTTGCTGGCGGGGGATGCCTCGGTGTTTGCCGAAGGGATCGCGGTGGCGTGGGCGGCGAAGGTGCGTGATCTGGCGCAGACGCGCCCGGGCACAGGAGGGCGGTTTGCGTAAAGTCTGGCCGAGCGGCTCGCGTTGGACGATGGGGCGAGAAAGATTGCGATGCAGGTGGCGGCGGGGGGCTTCACGGCGTCGGACGAGTTTCAAAAACAGGTGATGAGCCGGCTGTTCGCGCCGGATTTCGCGGTGCGCCGAGCCTTCGTCGAAGGACTGGCGATCGGCAACCGCTTGCCGGAGTTGCTGGACCGGCAAGCGCAGCGGAGCACGACCGATGCGACCGAGATTTACCCGTTGCTGTAGTTTTACTGGCCGGAGATTGCGCGCCTCAAGCGTATCGGAGAAGTGGCGACGGTACTGGTGCCGTTTTTCGCGGAAAATCGCAATGCGGCCGGCGCGCATTGGGAGGAGCGGATCCGGAAGTTGGCGAATCGCCTCGGGCTGAGTTTTCGGGCGAAACAGGCGCGACGGAAGAGGTCGGCGGAGGTGCGGTGAGGATTTCGCGCGGGCGGCGTTGGGGTCACTGCAGCATCGCGTCGCGCTTGGCTTTGAATTCGGTGCCGGGCTTCCACTCGGGCCATTTCGGCGTGTTGGCGACTTCGCGGCCGAGTTCGAAGAACAGGCGGGTGTCGGTAGCGGTACCTTCGAAATCCCACCAAGGTTTAATCTCGTCGCTGACTTTATGGTAGTCCTCGCTCGTGTAGTCATCGGAGCGTTTCTTACCGTAGCCGGCGGGTGGGCCGATGATGTCTTTGCCGGAGTGGGTGTAGAATGCCGGGACCCCTTCCTTCGCGAATTCGAAGTGGTCGCTGCGGTAGAAATAACCTTTCTGCGGTTCCGTATCGGGGACAAGGATGCGATTGGTTTTTTTGAGGATCGCGGCGGCGAGATCGTCGAGGGTGGAGTTGCCGTAGCCGATGACCTCGATGTCGCGGGAGACGCCCTTGGTCTGGGCGCCGTCGATGTTGATGTTGGCGACGGTTTTTTTGAGAGGGTAGAGGGGATGGGTCGCGTAGTAGCGGGCACCGAGGAGACCTTTTTCTTCGGCGGTGACGGCGAGGAAAAGGAGGCTGCGTTGCGGACGCGCGGCGGTGGGGAGCGAGGCGAAACCCTGGGCAATTTCGACGAGCACGGCCGTGCCGATGGCATTGTCGGCGGCACCGTTGAAGATCTGGTCGCCGGTGAGCTTGGCATTGCGGCCGAGGTGGTCCCAGTGGGCACTGTAGATGATGTAGTCGTCGCGCAGCCGGGGGTCGGAGCCGTCGAGTTTCGCGATGACGTTTTTCGAGGCGACTTCGCGGGTGGTGTTGGTGACGGAGAAGGACGCTTGGGCGGCGAGCGGGATGGGTTTGAAATCACGTTTCACGGCGGCGGCTTTCAGGGCCGGGTAGTTGGGGGCTCCGGCAGCGGTGAGGAGACGCTCGAGGGCGGTGTGGGTGACCCAGCCCTCGAAAGCGACGCGGCCTTCGTTTTTGTCGGGGCTGACGAGATCGAAGCTTTCGGTGCCCCAGCCTACACCGAGGACGGCGAACGGATAGCCGGCCGGTCCGGTTTCGTGAATGATGAGGCACGCGGCGGCGCCTTTGGCGGAGGCGATTTCGTATTTGTAGGACCAGCGACCATAGTAGGTCATCGCGTTGCCCTTGAAGATGGCGGGATCGAGTTTGCCGGTGGCTGGGTCGACCACGGGCGCGTCGTTGACGAGCATGAGGACGGTCTTGCCGCAGACATCGAGGCCCTTGTAGTCGTCCCAGCCATACTCCGGTGCGACAATGCCGTAGCCGACGAAGACGATGTCGGTGTCCTGGACGTCGATTTGCGGTACCAGACGGCGGGAGGACGCGGTGTACTCGGTGATCGGCGTGAACGAGATTTCGCTGCCCCCGGCCGTGAAGGTGGATTTGGTTTTCGAGGTAATGCCCACCATGGGAACTTTTTGGATATACGTGCCGTCGGGGTTGCCGGGCTTGAGTCCGAGGGCGCGGAATTCGCGCTCGAGGTACGCGACGGTTTTTTCTTCGCCGGCGGAGGCAGGGGCGCGACCCTCGAATTCGTCGGAGGCGAGCATGGCCGTACGGGCTTGCAGACTCGCGGCGGTGATTTTGGGAACTGGGTCAGCGGCGGAGGCGGCTGCGACCACGGAGAGGGCGAGAAGGAGGGAACGGGAGAGGGGGAGAAGGCGAGGGATGAGCATGAGTGGAGGTCGTGAGGGGAGGGGGCCGGAGGTGGGGTGGCAACTTTCGCGGGAGGACCAAGGTAGTGACTGCGGGCTGATGCCGATTAGGGGCGGGGGGTGGCGCGGACGGGGGAGGAAGGGACGCTGAGGCGGCGGTAGAGTTGGGGCGGTGATGAGCGCAGGATGATGTGGGTGACGGCGCCGACGGGCGTACGTTCGAAGGACCAGATGTCGGGGGAATCCAGGGTGAAGAATTCGTGGTCGGATTGCGGAAAAATTTCGAAGCGCGGACGGTCGCCGATGCGGATGTAGAAATGGTCGTTGAGGCGGAAGACGAGGACGGGGATGTTCTCGCGTTCGTAGCGTCCAGAAAAAGCTTGGACGGCGGAGACGGTGAGGGGGATCGCGGTCTTTTCGATGATGCGGTAGTCGGGCCAGTCGTATTCTCGGGCGATGGCGCGGAGGATTTCGGGGATGAGCGCGCCGCCTGTGTCGGAGTTGGTCATGACGATGGCGCCGCGGCCGGTGCGGGGGTAGAAGACGAAGGAGCAGCGAAAACCCTCGTTGGAGCCGGAGTGGGCGAGTTGGAGAGCGTCGCCGGTGCCCTGGATGCCGAGGCCGAGACCGTAATGGGAGTCGGCCAGCGGCGGGGTGATCATCGCGGTGACGGTGGCGCGCGTGAGGAAGGAGGGTTGGCCGTCGAGGGCGGCGCGGAGCGTGAGTGCGAAGCGGGCGAGGTCTGTCGGAGTCGTCCAGAGACCGGCGGCGGCCTGCTCGGGGTAGATGTGAGCACGGCCGGGGACGAGCGTGCCGTCGGCGCGGTGGCCGGCGGCGGCGAGAAGAGCGAGGATGGCGGGGAGGGGTTGCTCAAACGTGGAGGTGGTCATGCCGGCCGGGGCGAGGACGCGAGTGCGGAGCAGCGAGTGAAAGGTTTCTTCGGATACATCGACGGCGAGCTGTTGGGCGACCGTGTAGCCGCCGGCGGAGTAGCGCCACTTGGAGCCGGGCGGGAGATCGAGGCGGATCGGGTTGGAGGTGGCGGGGGCGGTGCCGTCGAGAATTTGAGGGAGTGTGGGGCGAGGTGAGTCGGGGGCGTAGCCATCGAAATGGGCGACGCTGAGGCCGGCGGTGTGGCTGAGGAGGCGACGGAGCGTGACGGGCTCGGCGGAGACGCTGGGCGAGGACGCAGCGGAATGAAGGGAAGCGGGAGGAATTTTCCAGGACTTGAGGGTGGTGTTGACGTTGGTGTCGAGGGTGAGCTGGCCAGAATCGACGAGAGAGAGGAGGCCGACGGCGGCGACGGCTTTGCTGATGGCGGCGGCTTGGAAAAGCGTGTCGGGGGTGACGGGTGCAGAATCGCCGGTGCGGGCGAAGCCGTAGGCGCGGGCCCAGGAGATTTTTCCGTCGGCGATGACGGCGACGCTGACTGCAGGGACATGGTGAACGACGAGGCGCCGGGCGATGGTCCAAGGTTCGGAGGGAGCGCCAGTGAGTCGGGCGGGCGGAAGAAGGCCGGACTCGACGCGGGCGATGCGGGCGGCGAGTGCGGGGTCGGCGGCGGAGTCTGCGGCGCGGGCAGCGAGGACGGTGAGGGCGAGGCAGGCGAACAGGAGACGCATGAAAAATCGCAGGATGAATTCTGAGGTGGGGCGTGGCTACAAAAACCTTACGTGGGCGGTGATCGGCGGACTTATTTACCGAGGAATTTTAGGCCGATGACGCCGGTGATGATGAGCGCGATGCAGGCGAGGCGGGCGGGGGCGGCGCTTTCGTTGAAGAGAAAAATACCGGCGAGGGCGGTGCCGACGGCGCCGATGCCGGTCCATGCGGCGTAGGCGGTGCCGATGGGAAGTCCGCGGGCGGCGAGGGCGAGGAGCGTCATGCTCGCGGCCATCGCGGCGCCGACGCCGAGGCTCGGCCAGAGCCGCGTGAAGCCGTCGGTGGATTTAAGGCCGGCGGCCCAGACGATTTCGAGGGCGGCGGCGAGGAACAGAAGCGTCCAGTGCATGGCCGCGAGCGTGGGGCGGCGGGCGGGCGGGTCAACGCGGGGTAGCGCCGTGAGGGCGCAAGAGCGTGGCGGGGAACGCAACCACCGCAGATTTTTTGACCGCTAAGGAGTTTCGCCAAGGGGCGAAACTTTGAAATCCCCGGCGGCTCATCGCCTCCGGAATAAGGGGTGGTGGCTGCTGATCGCAGCCAGCGGATAATCAATCAAGCGATGAAAAACGGCCAGCGCCCCATCACTGATGAGGGATTTTTCACCGCACGCCGCCCATGAGTTTTTTGACCCAAGGGACCAGGGCGAGGAGAGCGAGCGTCGCGACGCCGCCCCAGATGGCTTGCTTCAGGAAGAAGTTGGCGAGGTCGTCGGCATTCGTGGACTCGAAGTGGCCGGCGAGAACGCCCGCGAGTTTGTTGCCGAGGGCGGCGGCGAGGAACCAAATGCCCATCACGAGGCCGAGGAGGCGTTGGGGGGCGAGCTTCGTCATCGTCGAGAGACCGACGGGGCTGAGGAGCATTTCCCCGACGGTCTGGAGGAAGAAGAGGCCGACGAGCCACATCGGGCTGACCTTGCCGTCGGCGGTGAGTTTCGAGGCGGGAACCATCAGCACAAACGAGAGGCTTACGAAGAGGAGGCCGAGCATGAACTTCATCGGGCTCGAAGGTTGTTTGTGGCCGAGGATGATCCAGAGGTAAGCGAAAACCGGGGCGAGGAGAATGACAAAGATGGAGTTCACTGATTGCCACCAGGAAGACGGGAAGGCTTGGCCGAAGGCGACGTTTTGGGTGAGTTTGTCGGCGAAGAGCGTGATGGAGGAGCCTGTCTGCTCGAAGATGGCCCAGAAGATTTCGGCGGCGAAGAAGAAGACTAAAATGGCGGCCATGCGTTTGCTGTCTTCGTCGGGGCGAAAGGCGAAGAAGAGGATGGCGGCGACCTGGAGGGCGAAGAGGACGTAAACGATGACGGGGTAGGTGTCGGAGGCTTTCATCGCGACGATGAGAGCGAGAGAGCCGAGGGCGACGAGACCGAGTTTGCCCCAAGGGCGGCTGCCGTCGGCTTCGGGAGCGGGGGCGGAGCCGATGTGGGCGAGTCGTTCGCGTTGGAGAATGTAAACGATGAGGCCGAGGGTCATGCCGACGCCGGCGGCGCCGAAGCCCCAGTGCCAGCTGGTGGCAGGGTTGAGGCCCCAGGCGGTGAGTTGGGCGCGCCAGCCTTCGCTTTGCGCGAGGTAGCCAGTGACGAGCGGGGCGAGGAACGCGCCGATGTTAATGCCCATGTAAAAAATCGAGACGCCGGCGTCGCGGCGTTCGTCGGTGGGGCGGTAGAGGCTGCCGACCATCGTGGAGATGTTGGGCTTGAGGAGACCGGTGCCGACGGCGATGAGGACGAGGCCGGCGTAGAAAGTCGTGATGTTGCCGAAGGCCATCGTGAAGTGGCCGGTGGCGATGATAATGCCGCCGACGAAAACGGCGCGGCGGGCGCCGATGAAATTATCGGCGAGGAAGCCGCCGAGGATCGTGAGCAGATACACGCTCATCGTGTAGGTGCCGTAAATGGCGGCGGCTTTTTTGGTATCGAAGGCGAGGCCACCTTCGGCGGCGGTCTTCACCATGAAGAGCATGAGCAGGGCGCGCATGCCATAGTAGCCAACGCGCTCCCACAGCTCGGTGAAGAACAGGTTGGTCAGCCCGCGGGGCTGGCCGAAGATGCCGCTGGAATCCGCGGCCATGGGCGCGGACGGTG
>SYGN01000205.1 GCA_005799525.1 Opitutaceae bacterium
ACCGCAACCAACCGCTGGCTCGGCACGGCGTTGCAGCTCGGCAACCTGCACGAAGTCAGCCGAAAGGTGGCGGCGTGGACGCGCGCCCCGGATGCCGCGCTCAGCAAAAAATTGGACCTGACCCCAAACCCCAAAGCCTGATCCCGCATTCTGACTCACGGAACGCGTGGCCACCGCAAGACCGATCACGGGTTGGCGGTGCGATCCTTCGTTGCCAAGGGCGCGACTTCGTTGAGGAAGCCTTCGTCCCAGGCGATGGCGGTGAAGGCAGTCGTGACGCGCGGATCGGGGCACCCGCGGTAGAGTGTTTTCATCGCGAAGCGAAACGCGCGCTCGCCGGGCTGCCCGGGTTCGCCGAAGCGCGGGGCACGGGTGTTCCAATCCGTGATTGTCGCCGGGTTGACGCCCGGCTGCGCGAGAAACCAACGCGCTACTTTGTCGTCGGACGCTGCTTGCTTGATGACCGTGAGCGTGTCGGCGAAGACGAGTTGGAAGTGTGCGAGGAATGCGCCGTCCGTGGCCAACGCGTGGCCGAAAGCGCGTTGAAAATCGGGTGGCAAGGTGCCCGCGAGATGCTGACGCGCCTTGTCTATTAAGCGCGGCAACCAGATGCAACCGGCGAGCTGATCGAGGGGGCGGCGGAGCATTGTCTGGCAGATCGGATGAGTGGCGTGCTCAGAAGCGCCCGCGGACGCCGACGGTCCACGAGGCGCCGTAATGATTAATGGCGCGAAGGAGGCCGGGGCCGTTGCTGTAGGTGCGGATGGGTTCGTTGAGGATGTTACGGCCCGATACGGTGACCTCGTAGCGCGGGGTGATTCGCCAGCCGCCACTGAAGTCGAACATCAGGCGTTCGTATTGCCAGAGGTCCTCGCCGCCGCCGGACGAATTGAACCGGGGTGCAGACCACGTGGCGCGCAGCTGGGCGTTGAAGGTGTTGTTGCCGTAGCGCAGGCCGCCATTGGCGGACTTGGGCACGTGGTCGGCGAGGCGGGTATCGGCGGCCGTGCGCGTGACCGAACCGAAGACACTGAAACCGCTCAGCCTACGCGGGAGAAACACGAGCTGCTGCGAGTATTCGATCTCGACGCCGTCGATGCGGCGCGTGCCCGGCGCGTTCTCTGGTCGAAGGAAACGGTAGCCAGTGAACTCGGGGTCATCCGCATAGCCGGCCTCGGCGGCGGAGATGGTTTGGGTGCCAGCGCCCAGGTTCTCGATGTTCAGACGGAAGGCGGACACGCTGAGGGTGCCGGCGGGCTCAAGGTAATACTGGATGCTCGCGAAAAACTTGTCGGAAGTTTCGGGCTTCAAGTCTGGATTGGGCACACGCACGGTCTGCGCGGCCTCGTCGATGGTGATGGTGCCGGTGAGGTTGGCGTAGTTCGGGCGGGCGATCGATTGGCTGCCGGCGAGTTGGAGGTTGAGATTTTCGGTCAGGGCCCACTTGGCGCCGCCGCTGAGGAAAGTGTTGTCATAGCCTCCGTAGGTGCTCTCGCGCCGGCCGTAGCGGTATTGGAAATCGGTGGATGCAATGGTGCCCGGCGTGAAGCCCGCGCGCTGCACCACGGCAGTCGGGAGTACATCCTGCGTACGGCCGATGGTGCGCGTGCGCTCGTGGCGCACGCCGAGGTTGAGGCGCACCGTGCGCCAGCGGGTGTTGGCCTCGACGTAGCCGGCGTCGATCTGCTCCTTCAACGCGCGAGCGCTGTAGAGCTCATTGATGCGATTGGCCGCGAGGTTGGACGTGAAATAGCCCGGGTTGGAAATGAACAAATCGCGCGTGGCGTAGGGATCGGCGGGCGGGATACCGATGGTGCCGATGTTGCCCCCGACGCGGGCGTCGTAAGGGTGATCGCGGATGACGGGCAGGATGGTGGTGGGTGCGATGATCGAACCGGCGGCGCCGACGTAGGTCCACTGGAGCGCGCCGTTTTTCTCAAGATCGTAGACCGCCAGCTTGGTCTTGCCGCCGGCGCCAAGCTGGATGGGCAGGCCACCAAGGGTGATCGTCTTCTTGGCGTCGAGATAGCCGATCCAGAGCTGGTTGCTGGCGGACTGCGGCGTGGCGGAAATGTTGTTGGTGTAGTTGGCCTCGCCGCGGTTGTAGCTGGCGGGGTTGTCCCACGGGAGGCCGCTGAGCTGCGAGAGATTCCAATCGCCGTCGGTCGTGCTCGAGCGGTTGCCGCGCCAGCTCATGCGCGTGAGGCGGTGCGCGACGGCCTGGAAATAGCCCTCGGTGATCTGTTCATAGGCGGTGCGGCTGCGCGAATAGCCGCCCCCGAGCGTGAGCGTGAGATCGCCGCGCTTGAAATCGATCCGGGGTGTGAAGGTGAGGGTGCTGTTGAGTTTGTTGCGCCGCGAGGTGTTGTACTGCACGCGGGTGTTGGCATTGGCGGTGGCAAGCGCGGTCACGTCAGTGAGCGTGGAGCCGGCGGTGACCTGCGCGGGATTAACGAAGAACGCGATCTGGCGGAGGTTGGTGCCGTCGTTGAAGTGCGAACCGGCAGTGCGCAGCGAGAAGGAAAGCTCGGGCGAGAACTTGTAGTCGGTGGTCAGCGTCACCGAGCCGCGCGTGGTGAGTTTGGGCGCGTCGCGAAACGCGATTTGGTTGATCACGGGGCCGCGGGCGGCGTCGGCGTAGCTGTAGGTGTGGGTGACGCCCGCCTGCTCGGTGGAGAGGGTGTTGGCGCCAATGGAGAGCGCCACGCCGAAGCGCTGCTTGAACGCCTCCGCGTAAGTGAAGACAAAGCTTGGGCGGACCTTGTAATCGGCGCGGTCATAGGGGCCGGGGGTGCGCTTGTAGTCCCAGGAGTATTCGTTGCCGGTGAGGCCGATGGTGGCGGTGATCTCGCGGCGCTTGCGGTCAAAGGCGGAGCGGCTGCGCATGTTGATGCGGCCGGCGGGTGAATCGGCCTCCATGCTCGCGGTGGTCGTTTTATTAATCTCGATGGCATCGGTGCCGACGATGCTGGCCTGCTCGAACTCGAACTGCCGCGAGTTGCCGCCGAACGACGCGGAGGGCGCACTCGCCATCGTCATGCCATCGACGCTCACCGAGGAGTAGCGCGGATCGAGGCCGCCGATGCGCGCGGCGCGGGCGTCGGAATCGACGTAATCCATGACCACGCCGGGAAGATACTTGATGAATTCGCCGACGGTGCCGCCGGTGAGGTCGCCGAAATTGTCGGCGGAGACCACGCTCTTCACGTTGATCGCGGCGCGCTGCTCCATGATCGCCTTGGCGTTGCCCTCGCGTTCGGCGGAGACGATGAACTCGGAAAGTTTCAAGACCGCGGAACCGGAGTCGCTGGCGGCAGGTTTTACGCCGGCGAACACGAGTTCGAAGTCGCGCGTAGTTGTTGCGCCGTCCGCGACCCGCAACGTGGCGGAGGCGGTCGCATAGCTGGTGTAACGCAGCGTGACCGTGACCTCGCCGGCAGGCACGCCGTTGAGCGTGTAGGTGCCGTCGTCGGCGGAATAAGCGACGAGCGACGTGCCGGCGATGGCGAGTTCGGCATTGCGGACATATTCGCCGGTGGCGGGATTGAAGATACGGCCTTGGATCGCGCCGGTGGCGGCGCGGCCAGAACCGGCCGCGAGGCAGAAGACGACAAGAGCGGCGAGGAATCGGATGGAACGGGGCGAGGTCATGGCAGGGAAATCGGGGTGGTGCGGTGCGAATCAGAATTGGAGGGAATTCGTGAGGGTCATCAGCCGCGGGTCGGTGTAGCGGGGGTAGCGGGCGATGCGGCCTTGATTGGTGACATTTGGGCTTACCTCGAAAAAATGGACACTGATTTAGGCGGCTTTGCTTTTGTTTAGTGTATGTTGTTTTTCGAATACCACAGGGGATACATTGCCGAGCGAGCTGTGGCGCCTCGTCGGGTTGTAGAACGTCTCGATGTAATCGAAGACGGCAAGCTCAGTGTGACGGCGGCTGTCTGGAATCGCCTCATCCAGTCCGGTATCGGTCTTCAGGGTGCTCCAGAACGATTCCATCGCCGCGTTGTCGTAGCAATTGCCGGCCCGGCTCATGCTCCGTTCGATGCCGGCGGCGAGGAGCGCCTCGATGTAGTCGCCGTCGACATACTGGCTGCCGCGATCCGAGTGATGGAGGAGTCCTGCGGTCGGTTGCCGACGTTGCAGGGCATTGGTGAGGGCGGCCAAGACGAGACTGTTATGCAAGGTGGGCGCACAGGCCCAGCCGACGATTTTGCGGCTCCACAGATCGAGGATGGCCGCCAGATAAAGCCAGCCTTCGGCCGTTTTCAGGTAGGTGATGTCGGTCAGCCAACACTGATTGGGACCGGTGGGATCAGGACGCTCGGCGATGAGATTGGGTGCGACAGGCTGAGAAGCCAAACGGAGTCAGGCTTTGGGGTTTGGGGTTGACGGTGGCGGGCGGGTGAGCCGTGCTGTCGCGCAATATGGCACGCCCACTCAGGCTCGAAGCGGAGGACGCAATCTATCATGTGCTGAACCGGGGCAACTAC
>SYGN01000206.1 GCA_005799525.1 Opitutaceae bacterium
CGGTCGGCCAGTTGCTCGTCGAACCACACGAAGTCGGGTGCCGCCACGACCTCCACGGTCAGCTCGCCGCGATTCGCCGCCACGGCCATCGCCCCCACGGAAATTTCGGAAAGAGAGTTCATCCCATCCGAGCAGAGTCCGTCGGCCCGATTTTGTCTAGTCAAAAAGCAACTCCCGCCCCCAGGCCGCACTTAGGCTGCTGGAAAAAAATACCGTGCCCCGCTCCCCAGCCCATTCCATTCCTACGTTGCGCCCACCTCCCGCCCCGATAAACTTACATACCCATTGCATCATGATTTCGCGCGGCCTCCTGCCAGCGTTGTTCGCACTCCTCGCCGCCACCGGTTCCCTGGGCCTGCCCGCCGTCACCCAAGTCGCCCCTGCCGCGGCCCGCGACGCAGTCACGCTCGCGAAATACGATCGCAACCAAAACGGCCGCCTAAACCCCGACGAACTTTCCGCGCTCGACGCCGACCGGAAAAAATCCGTTGGCGCTCGTCGGTGGACGTTCCCCGCCGCGTACCGCGGGCGACGGCCGACACCCAAGCAGGCAGGACCTCGCCGCTTACTAGAGATTCCGTCGGGCCGCGGTCGGCCGCTCAAGTCTCGCCCCGAGCGTGGACAACTTCGCGCGCAACTTCGCGTAGTCCACGCGTTGCACGGCGAGTTCGTCGGTGATCGCCATCGAAGCGGCGACGCCGGCGGCTTCGGCGAGGGTCATCCACACAGGCTCCATCCGAATCGAAGTCATCGCGATGTGGCTCGCGGAGCAGCACACCGGAACAAACACGTTGCGGCACTCGCGCTCATGGGGCGTGATTGCCCGGTAGGGAATCTGGTAGATGCCGCGGTGCGTTTCTTCGAGGTAGAGCATCGAGTAGTCGCCGCCTTGCAGCGCAACTTTGCCAGCGAGCGGATGCATCGCGTAAGGCTAGTCATCGACGCCGTAGGAGGCGAGGCCGCTGGAGTCGCTGGGGTCGGTCGTTCCCTCCATGTCTTTTTGCGTAACGACGTAGCTCGACACCATACGGCGGGCTTCGCGGACGTAAAGCTGGTGTGGCCAGCCGGCAGTGTCGTCAAACTGGCCGGGCGCGAAGCCGACCGTGGCCGCTCTGGTTTTCAGTTTCTCCGGCACGGAGGGATCGGTGCGGAGAAAATGCGTCATGCCGCGCATGAAATCCTGATGGAATTTCCAGATGTGCGCGCGCGTCGGCCAGTCGCCGTCGGGATAGGCGGCATTGCAGCCATAGACGGTGGGTGCGACGAGGCTACGGGTGAGGTTGCCGGTCTCCGGGGTGTGCACGCCGCCGGCGGCCTCCTCGTAAACGCCGAGTTTTCTCATGCGGCGTCCCTCGATCTTGATTTTTTGTGACTGCTCAGGCGGCTAATTTTTCCTGAGACGGAGCGGGGAGCGTTTTCTCGTGGGCGGCTGATGGTTTTGGAGACGGCAGCCAAGGCTGACCGGCCAAGGCCTGGACGATGCCGTCTGTGCCCAGGCGCCGGTGACAGCCGAACAGGGTCAGCGAGGCGGTGCAGCAGACATGCAGCCAGAATCGCCGACCGCTAAACCGAAAGCCGTTTTCATTGCAGCAAACCGCGTGGGCCGCGCGCAAGGCCGCGATCACGGCCTCCAGAAACGCATCGAGCCGGGACGACAGGCGCGCATGGCAGGTTTTGATCCAACCCTCGCTGAGCCGATGGCCGGTCAATTGCGCGATCAACTCGGTGATCCGTTGCAAAGGCAGAAAGTGGGCGCTGTGCAAATTGATCACGAAGGCCGCCAGGCGCGGCCCGTACTGGATCGGTTACTCGGCCCCCGACGGCGGCGGTGCCGAGGTCACCGCGGCACAGCGGGCACAACGTTTGGACTCCCCCTGATGTTTCATTCCGCCACTGGCAATCAATTGAGGAGCACCGCAGAGACGGGAGCATCCGACGCCGAGGAAGCGAGCAAAGGGTGAGGGGGCGAATGTCGGTTTGGCGCGCCGCCTACCGGTCAGGCGCGTCGCCTATCTTTCGAGCCGCACCGATGGCGGCTGGTCCGGCCGCGACCGCGGCAGCCCGGAGCCCTCCGCCTACGAATCCGGTTTCGGCACCCGCTGGATCATCCCGAGCGAGATCGCCGGCGACGCGGCGCTGAATTTCGATACCGCGCGCGGGCCGCCACGCTGCCTTTGCCGAAATGAAAACCATTTTCCTGCTCACCGCCTCGATCCTCTGCATGACGTTGGCTTTGTATGGCCATCTGAATTTCAAGTTTCTCGAGGGGAAATCACGCTTCACGGTAATTCTGGTATCGTGGGGAATCGCGTTTTTTGAGTCTGCCCGAATCCGTTTCTGAAATCTGCGGAGCCCTGAATCTGTGGGTATCTTTCACGTGGTCGTGGGGCGATGCGGAGCAGGCAACGATCACCGAGTTTCCTCGCAGATTTAGGACTCCACGGAAAATGAGCGCGTCGGCCAGGCCTCAGTCACATGATGCACTCGAGTGTCGGGCCGTCGCTGGCCGTCGCGCCGCTGCACGACTAAAAAATGCGGCGTGGCGAGACGCGCCGGCCCCATACCCATTGGGGTCCGGCTGTTCGTTCGTAAAATGTGCCTCAACTATTTGGACACCGCGTAGGCCCACGCGCGCGACCGAGCGCCCGAGGTGCCTGCGGGGCGGGATTATCCCGGCAGCACCCACCGGCGCGCGCGCGGCACATAGCGGGCGACGGGGGTTTCCGGGGCGCGATGGGCCCGCTCGACGTGGAGCGGAGCGCACCACGCCGGCTCCGCCACCAGCAGCAGGCCGTCGAGGTGCGGGTGCACCGTGATTTCGTGTCGGGTGACTTGGTCCGCGCGGTGCCGGGCGTGCTCCGCCCTTGTCGCCGCGAGGCGGTCGGCCGTTTTGGCGAAAGCGGTGGCGCTGCGGCTCGCTCGGGCGCTCAGCTCCGCCGCGTAAGTTTCGAAATACGCGTCGATGCGGTCCAGCTCGCGGCGCAGGCGTTGCTCCTGGCGTGCGCGGATGCCCGCGAGTTCGTCGGCGAGATCGCCGAGCAGAGCGCCTTGCAGGAGATCGCTCCAGGACGCGAGATCGGGCGTCGGCCACGAAAGCGGCGGCGGCTCAGGGGCGGCGCGGGCGAAACCGATTTCGCGGGCGAGGCCTTCGTCGAGGAAGCCGTCGGGGAGCGAGATCGCGACACGGCGCAACGCCCAATGCTGGTCGATCGCTTGGATTTCGCAGCGCGCCAAGGCTACGAGCGAAAAATGAAAATCGGCCGTGAACGGTCCGGTGAGCCGCCAGCGCTTCGTATCCTCAAACTGGACGCGCCAGAGTTTTTCCGCCACGGCCACGTCGGGCAGGCGGGCGGGCCCGGTGGCGGCGAGCACGACGCGTTCGAGCGCCAATGCGGCCGGCCGCAGCGCTTCGGCGAGGCGAAAGGTGAGCGGGCTGCCGGGAAACACCTCGCGCGCCGCGTCGCGCATCCCAGCCGCATCCGGCGCGGTGAACTGCAGTTCGGCGGCGTGCAGCGCGCCGGCGGAATTCCAGAGTGTAGCCGCGCGGCCTTCGGCGACGACGTCGAGCCGGTCGTGCCACGGACGGGCGCACAGGGCGCCGAGCGCGGTGAGCCCGTCTTCGTAGAAATCGAGGACAGCACCAGTTTCGTAGGGCAGACGCGGGAGTTTCATCGCGGCAAATTAGGCCTGCGGGGCGACCGACGGTTCACAGCGATTCATAGTCTTTGGCAA
The DNA here is from genome assembly GCA_005799525.1 of Opitutaceae bacterium. Taxonomy (GTDB): domain Bacteria; phylum Verrucomicrobiota; class Verrucomicrobiia; order Opitutales; family Opitutaceae; genus GAS368. Next base: position 3,733 of record SYGN01000206.1, read on the forward strand.
AGAGCGTTTCATCGAGTTGCTTCACCTCGGCGTACTGGTCGCGCGCCGCCGCGAGTTCTTCGCCCAGCCCAGCCAGCGCCTCGGCCACGCGGCCTTCGCTCTCGCGCCAGCGGCGGAAAACCTCCTCCTCAAACTCGTCGCCGCTGAACCGTTCACCGAGCACGAGGCCGGTTTCGCCCACGACGAGTTCGAAGAGGTTGAGTTTATCCTGGAGAATCTGGAGGAGGTGCTCTTGGAGCGTGCCGGCCTGCACGAAATTATAGATTCGTACGGGGTGTTGCTGGCCGAGACGGTGCAGGCGACCGATGCGCTGTTCGATTTCCATCGGAGTCCTCGGCAGGTCGAAATTGGCGAGTCAGTGGCAGAACTGCAGGTTCCGCCCCTCGGTGCCGCTATGCGTGAGCACGAGCGCGCCGCCGTGCGCGCGAAATACCTCCGTGATCGGTTGGCGCGTCGCTGCGGGCGTCGCACCGTTAATGACGAAGACGGGTACGCCGGCGCCGCGCAAAAATTCCGCGAGGGCCGCCTGCGTTTCCAGAAACTCGGTGAACACCACTACGCCGCCGGCACCGCGGGCGAGCGGCACGATGGCCGCACACTTGCGCCGCCAGCTGTCCGTGAGCGGCGACTGGTCGCGCCACGCGCGCGCGGCGACGGCGTCGGGAAACTTCGCGAGCGCCGAGCGCCAGGCGGCCGGGCTGCTGCCGGCGGCGCGCAGGAGCAGCCGACCCCAGAGGCTCGACTGACTGGCGTTGAGGCGCGTAAGGGCGACGCGAAATTCAAATTCCCACTGCTGCCAAAAGGTGCGCTCGGGTTCGTCGGGCGCGAAAACCACGGTCTCGGCGTGGCGCGGAGGCAGATCGACGCCGGCGTTGGCGCGGGTGTTGCGGATCATTACCTGGCCGAGCAGGCGGCGCAATTCCTCCGGTTCGCGCGGCTGGCGGGGGCGCTTCGGATCGAGGAAACGCGCGCGGAATTCGCGCGGTGTTGGGAGCTGACCGGGCATCAGCAACGTGACGAGGTTGTAGAGTTCTTCGAGGGAGTTTTGCACGGGTGTGGCCGTGAGCAGCAGGAGAAACTGGCGTGGAAGAACGTTTACGGCCTGCCACGCCTGCGAGTCGCGGTTGCGCAGATAGTGCGCCTCATCGACGATCAGCAGATCCCAGTGGACCTCGCGCGCGACCGCGAGGTGCGCGGGTTGCTTGAGCGTGTGGAGACTCGCGACGATGCCGGGGTTTTCCCGCCAGAGGCGCGCAGGTTCTTCGCGCACGCCGGGCTGGTTGGTGGTGACGGTCGCGACCCCAAACTTGTCGTTCAATTCCTCGGCCCACTGATCGACGAGCGACGGCAGCGTGAGCACGAGAAATTTTTTCACCATGCCGCGCGTGAGCAGTTCTTTAAGGACGAGCCCGGCCTCGATGGTTTTGCCGAGGCCGACTTCATCGGAGAGCAGTGCGCGGCCCCGTAACGGACCGAGCACCCGGAGCGCCGTGCGCACCTGATATTCGAGCCGCCGAATGCGGCAGTGAGGCAGACAGAGGAGATCGTCGGACTGGTTGGACACCCACCACAAGGCCGCGCGCTCGCGCAGCGCAAAATCCCGGAGATCAGCGAGCGGCAACGCCGTTTCCTGAAACGCGAGCGGCGGGAGCTTGATCGCGACCGACACCGGCGGCAGTGGGGCGGAGAGGCGCGGTGGTTTCGGGACCTGGGGAGCGCGGGGTGCGGTCGCCGCTGGCGGGGCGCGGCGGACTTCGGCGGTGGTCTCGTGGGCTTCGCGCAACCGACGTTCTTCGGCAAAGCGCGCGACCAAGGCCTGTCGGCGCGCGGCCTCTTCGGCGCGTTTCTCCTCCTTGCGGGCGAGACGGCGCTCGTGGCGCTCAGCCTCGGCCGCCGATTCGAACGCATACGGATCGGGTGGGTGTCGCCCGCGTAGGCGTCGTTCTTCAGCCATCGCGAGCAGGTTACCCTCGATCCAATCGTAAATGTTCACCTCGGGGGGGAGCGGCTTCGGCGTCCAGTGTGCTTCGGCGGTGCCGAGCTGCGGTTTGACAAAACCGCTGACAAACGTGCCGGGATTCGTGGCGAGGCGCTTGAACCACTGGCCCAGAATATCGAGGACCGCATTGCGGTGTTGCTGGGTCGACTCCTCTTCGGCGCGCCCGCCCGTCTCCAACGTCCAGTGAAACAGGCCTCCTTCCGCGCACCGCACCGCTCCCGTAGCGACGGGTGTGGCCGCGCCGGGCGCAGTCCAGCGAAACGTCACGACGGCTTTGAACGGGTAGAACTCCACGCGAAGATCTAGCAGCGGGTCTGGGGCCGGGGGCGGTGCGCTCAGCGTGCCGAGCAAGGCGCCGACAATCACCGTCATGGCGTATCGCCCGCGTTCCGCCGCGTCGCGCCCCGCGCGGGGTCCATGGGACCCCAGGGCAAACTGGCCGACCTCGCGCCCGAGCCATTTCCAAACATCGCCGCCCGGAGCGAGGCGCAACGGCAGCCGCTCTCCCGCCTTGGCCGCGCCTTGCGTAATCGCGGACCGAAGCCCGAGGTGGAGCCCGTCTTTCACGAGTGGGAAGCGCTCACGCAGCCGTTTGAACAGGGCGTGCACGGAGGTCGCATGGCCGCTGCATCTATCGACCCGCAGCTCTACGCCCGGTGCGAAGCGCGCGTCCGGAGCCACCCAGCACTCGAGACCATTTTGCACGAATTCACTGAGAGTCTCCGGCACGATCCGCCCGGTCGATACGCGCCGTTTGGTGCCCGCCTCTAACCATTCGAAGTGAACGCACCCCGCCACGGCATCGAGGGTCACCGCCAACGTGCAACAATCGGCGGAGGTAGGTGGCTTCCCTCCGTTTCCCGCTCCGGCGCCGTAGCTTCGTGGCTTGCTGACATCGCGCATGGAAGGGATCGCAGAAGAGTGACGCGGGCCCGTCAAGCGCGCCGACGTAAATTTTCGGGCGAGGATCACTTGTCACGTGAAACGTGACAAACCCTCTGGGGACGACGGTGTTTCCGGCCGGCAAAGTAGCCGAGCAATCCTCGCCCTCGGTGGTTGGACTCCGTGTCCTCGGTGACTCCGGCCTTGGGCTATATTCGGGGCCGCGGTTGCGCGCCTACAGCCGTGTGTTCACCCCGAAGAAAAATCCTGGCGTCAGGATTCGCCGAGCGGAGGCGCGGGCTCCGATGTCGGTACCGGTTTCGTATTCCTGCAGGATATTGTTCACGTCGAGATAGACGCTGAGGCGCCGCGAGAACTGATAGAGCGTCTTCAAATCGACGGTGTCGCGCCGGATGGTGTAGGCCTGCTGAGATTCGTTGACGTTGTAGGTCGCCAGAAAGCGCGTGCGGTGGTTGTATTGGAGGCGAACGGTCACGCGGCTGTGGAAATAGGAGAGGCCGAGGTTCGAGGTTTCGGGGTTGAAGCCGGCGACCTTGCCTTTGGGATTCGGCGCGAGCGCGATGCTGTTGCCGGCACCGTAATTTCCCTCGGTCTCCATCTTCGTATAGTTGGCGTAGGCCGCGAGGCCCTTGAAGATTCCGGGAAGAAACCGGAGCTGCTGGCTGTAGTTGAGCTCGAGACCGCGCACCTTCGACGAGCCGCCGTTGAACTGGGTCGTCAATGCGTAGCCGGCGTAGTCGCCGTTAAAACCGTTGTCGGCTCCGCCCGACACCACCACCCCGCCCGAGGTGTAGATGAAATTCTTGATTTGCTTTTGGAAGAGCCCGATCGAGAACATGCCGGCCGGCTCGAAATAATATTCAAGCGCCAGATCGAAGTTGTCGGCGGTCTGGGGCTTCAGGCTCGGATTGCTGCTGGAGATCGTCTGGGTGTCGAAGTTGACGTTGGTGCGGGGAATCAATTGGCCGATGCCCGGCCGGCCGACGTTGGTCGCGTAGCTGAGCCGGGTCACAATATTCGGCATGGGCGAGAATTTGAAATGCACACCGGGCAGCACATTTTGGTATTCGCCGACGCGGACCTGCCGGCCGCCGTATTCCGCGCGCGTGCGCCGCGCCGTCTCGGCATTGGTGACGGTGCCGACGAACGCCGCGCGGAGGGCCCGCTCCGCCGGCGTAATCACTTGCAGCGCACCCGTGCCTACCGTCTCCGTGCGCTCCACCCGCACACCGGCGAGCACGGAGAGGCGACCGAGCTCCATATTTCCCATGAGGTAGGCCGCAGAAACTTTTTCCATGAATTTCTGGTTGCCGGTCAACTGGGCAATGAGGTTCGCCGCGACTTCTGGCGCGAAGAGTCCGGGATTCGTCTCCAGCGCGGCGTCGATCAGTTTGCTGGTGTGGCCGGGGAAGGCGGGCGCAGGGACGTGGGGAAACATGACGTAGTTATTGTCCAGCTGGCCGCGCTCGATCAGGCCGAACTGCGCGAGGTTGTCGTCGTTCCGGCCCGTCGTCGCGTTGAGGCCCATCACTCCGTCAGCACCGACATAGGGGCCGCTCCACTGCGTCGCCTCGAGCGTGCGCTGCTGCTCGCGCGAGCGCACGCCGAACTTAATGGTCGACGGCACGGGCGCCGTGAATTTTTTCTGCGCGTTGAGGGAGACGCCAGTGTAGCCGTCCCACCCCGCGCGCCGATCGATGCGGTAGCGGAGCCGCCGAGCGAGTCTGCGGGGTTCGCGGGCGTGGGGACTTTGGACAGCTCGATGCGCGAAATGTCGTTGAGCGCCATCGAGCGCACATCGACGGTGCGCGTGGCGCCGGTCCAGATGTTGGTCGCGGGCGCGCCGTCGGAGGTGATGGAGGTCATCGCGCCGCCGAGGCCGCGCACGGAGACGCCCGCGATGTCGGCGTTGTCAAAATCGGCGGTGAGGCCCGGCATGAACTTTAAGAACTCGCCGACGCTGCCGCCGAGCACATCGCCGAGCGCATCGGTCGAGAGCACGTTTTTCAAATTGGGCGCGAAGCGCTGCTCGTTGGTCGCAATCGCCTGCGCATCGGTCTCTTTGTCTGAGGCGACGACGAACGCGTTGAGCTTCACCGCCGTCGCGTCGCGCCCGTAGCGCTGGGCACTCGTGAGATCGACGTGGCGCTCGATCGTGCCACCGGCTGGCACGATGAGATTCACGACGACCGGATCGAGATCGGTGTAAAAAAACTCGACGACCGCGGAGCCGGCGGGGACGTCGACGAGCCGGTAGGTGCCGAAGTTGTCGGTAAACGTGACGTGATCGCCGCCGCGCAGCGTGACGCGGGCCCGGTTGAGATATTGACCAGTGACGACATTTTGCACGCGACCGGTGATGGAGCCGGTGGCGGCGCCAGCGACGGACGCCGCTGCAAACACGATGATCGAGGCAAGCGACATCAGCCGAAGGAACGAGGTAATCATGGGGACGGGGATTGTTCGGACATCACGCCATAGCGAGCGCATAGGCCAGCGCAATTGTCCGCCCCAGCCGAAGTTCGCAAACGCCTGGTCGGATTTCATTGGCATGCAAACCGGTGACGCTGCCGCCAACGCGGCCGGCGCCTTCGCGGGCGGTCTCAATCATGGGGGTGATGAAGGCGTAATCGTCCTCATCCTTGGGCGGATTGGCCACGACGATGTCGAACGTCATCAACGGATCGCCCGCACCCTCAATCGTAGCAACGCCCGCCGCTCGCCGGCGCGCCGTATTCTGGCTTCCGCGCATTTTTTATTCCCCGCCCACTTCTGCCGTGACGACCCCGCGCTCCCCTGTTTCGTTGCCGGCATGTCCGGCCTACCGCCCCCCCCCTCCCAACTCCGGATCGATCTCGCGGGCTGGCTGAATGAGTTCGCGATGCCCGACCGCACCAAGGGCCGCGATTACTACTCGCGAGGTAAGGTAGTCTCCCTCGAACAGGCGGTTGATTCTCCGTTTGCAACCGTGTTTGCCGCCGTTCGCGGCAGCGAAACTTACGAGTGCTCGCTCACCTACACCACCCGCGAGGGGTGGTCCGGCGATTGCTCCTGCCCTGTCGGCTACGAATGCAAACACCTCTACGCCGTCGGCACCGCCTTCCTCAATCAACTCGCCGCTCAAACCATCCAACCTTTCGAGCAGCCCCTACCGCTCGCCCCCTCCCCGCCGCCTAAATCCACCACGCCGACCGACGAATCCTCCCTCGTCGCCACGTTCACCAACGCCACCGGTGCCGACCCCAACCGCAAGCAAATCACGTTTCTCCGCAGCCTCCTCGCGCTCCACCGCAACCTTAGCGACGCCCGCTACTTCGACTTTCGGGCCCTCCAAAATCTCCTGCCCTCCTCCCACCGGTATCTGTTTTTCAACTACTACCAGAATACCTTCGATAACCGCTGGGCCCGCCCGCCCGCCACCCCGCTCGAACTCTGGTCGCACCTCGCCCTCGTCTTCACGGAAAAAAATATCCCGCTTCCCGCCTTCATGGCGAAGCTCACCGACCTCGCGTGGGCCCGCACCGCCGTCGCCGCCTACCTCCGCGAACGTGAGCTCGCCATATGGCGCGCTCGTTTCGCCTCGCTGGAAAACACGTTCGTAGCCCACCCCGCCACCGACTCCCCGCCGCCACCCCTTCGCTCCCTCCGCCTCCGCCTAGGCCGCAAAAAAAACCTCTGGGAAATCTCCGCCATCGCCCCCGTTTTTCCCCCTCCTCTTCCGTCGCCCGCGTCTTCCCCGCCTCTGCCGCCTTGCTTCGAGCCCCTCAACGCCACCGAACTCCGCGAATTACTCGGCGCCGCCGAATACTCCGCCCTCACCTTGGAGCCCGCCTCCGCCAGCTTCGCCGCCATCCTGCGCGCCCACCAAGCCACCTCCGGCCGCACCAATCTGAAACTCACCGACGCCCACGACTGCACCTTTCTCGCCCGGCTCTTCAACCACCCGCTCGCCCGCACCTGTATCGTCGACGAAGCTGGCCGCCCCATCACCCGCGACCCCCGCCGCCTCGTCTGGCAATTCCACGATCACCCCACCGATCCCACGCTCACCTGCGCCCAACTCGGCTTCGCGGACGGCACGCCCGCGCCCACCCCGCTGCTCCATCTCCCCGCGCAACCCGACCTCTACCTCCACGACGCCATACTCTTCACGGGCCTGCCCCCACCCAGTGCCCACGCCTCCCCCGCCGATGTCGCCGCGCCCGTCCCCGTCCCCCGCGCTGCCCTCGCCCTCCCCGAGGCCGGTCGCTTCGCCTCCCGCGCCGGCGTCATTCTACCGAATGACACCACCGGCCGTTTCCGCCACGAAACCCTCCGCCCACGCCTCCGCGCGAGACTCGACCCGCGCCGCCCCGCCGGCACCGACACCCACTCCGCCAGCGATGAAGTCCTCTTGGTTGAACTCGCCGCCCTCGCCCCCGACAGCACCCCCCGCGCCCTCCTCGACGGCGACACTTGGCGCCGCACCGGTCTCGGCCTCCCGCCCGCGCCCACTGACTCGGCTTTCCTAATCCTCGACTTCGAGCCCACCCGCACCGCCACCCAGCAGTTTCATCAACTCGTCCAAACCGCCGACGCCTGGCACCCCGCCGGCCCGCGCTCCCACGTGGAAGTCACCGGCATCCATTTTCCTGAGACGTTCTCCACCTGGCTCGCCGGCTTCCCGCCCCATACCCTGATCGAACTCGCCCCTGAGCTCGCCGCCTTCGCTTCAGCCCCGACCCGCGCCCACTTCGCCATCGATCTCACGCCGGGCGACGAGACCGGCATCGATTGGTTCGACGTCCGCGTGACCCTCCGCGCCGAAGACACCACCCTCACGCCCGCCGATCTGGCGATTCTCCACGGCGCCCGCGGCCGCTTCGTCCGCCTCGCCGGTCACGGCTGGCGCCGCCTCATCCTCGACGATTCCACCGCCACGCAGGAAAAACTCTCCCGCCTCGGCCTCGACCCCGCGACCGCCGCCAGCGAGACCGCCCGCGAACCCCTCCGCTTCCACGCCCTCCAGCTCGCCGACGAATCCCTCCGCGACGCCCTCCCCGAAAAACTCTGGGCCCAAGTCCGCGAACGCTCCGCCGCCCTCCGCGCCTCGCCGGCACCGGCCCTCCCGCCCGGCCTCGTCGCCGACCTCCGCCCCTACCAACGCGAAGGTTTTCACTTCCTCGCCTTTCTCTCGGAAAACAATTTCGGCGGTATCCTCGCCGACGACATGGGCCTC
>SYGN01000207.1 GCA_005799525.1 Opitutaceae bacterium
CGCCTGTCCGGTTCAGAGGGAGGGGCGGGTTCTATCCCCGTTCCTACCCCTATCGACGGAGGATGGAATCACTTCACCGCACGATCTTCAGTATCCGGTCATTGTAACTGTCGGTGATAAACAGCGTGCCGTCGGCGCGCACGGTCACCCCGTGGGGTCGGGCAAGTTCGCATTGCTCGGGCGGGCCACCGACGCCGGCGGTGCCTTTTTTCCCCGTGCCGGCGACGCGGAGGATTTTCCCCGTGGCAGGTACGTATTTGCGGATGAGATGGTTTTCGGCGTCGGCAATGAGGACGTTGTCGTCGAGGTCGACGCAGAGGTGTTTCGGGCCGCTCATCGTGGCGAGCAACGCGTCGCCGCCGTCGCCGGTCGCGCCTTTTGTTCCGGAGGCATTGACGACGGTGCGGATTTTTCCGCTGGGCGTGACCACGCGCAGGGCGTGGCCGTTGCGCTCGAGGATGTAGACATTACCGCGACGATCCGCCGCAGCGGCGCGCGGGTCGACGAGCGGCGCGTCGGTGGCGCGGGTGCCGTCGACGGGGACGCCTTTTTCACCGTTGCCGGCGATGAGGCGGAGTTTTCCCGTTTTGAGATCGAGCGCCTGCACACGGCGCAAATCGGCGATGAAGAGCTGCGTGCCGGTGAAGTCGAGGGCGATGCAATAGGGGCCGCTGGCCTTCCCTTGCTTCGCGGGCACACCGTAGCCGGGCAGCGTCGACACGCGAGCGTAGGAGACGTCAACCTGACGCACGCGGCCGTTCCACGTATCGGAGATGAGGACGTTACCGTTGGGCAGAACAGCGAGGTTGTGTGGGCCGTTGAACTGCGCGGAGAGCGCCGAGCCGCCATCGCCGGTGTCGCCCGCGGTGGGCAGGCCGGCGATATGGGTGAGCGTGCCCTGCGCGTCGATGCGCAGCAGGCGGTTGCCCGCGGCCATTTCGACGATGAAGAGATTTCCCGTACGGTCGAAATCCACACCGAACGGCTCTTTTAATTTTGTCTGCAAAGCGGGAAGACCGATGCGATCTTCGATGCCGCCGGCGACGAGGACGATTTTTTCGGCGTGCAAGGCCGGCGCGAACAGGAGAGCGGAGAGCAAGCGCAGGGTAGGAGAGGATTTCATGGTGGAGGGAAGTCGGACCGGTGCAGCGAATCGAAAAGCGAGGGCCACGTCAGGGGAAAACGATGCAACGCCTCCATTGAGCGCGCTTGCGTGCAGAATTTTTTTACCACCGAGGGCACGGAGCTCCGCCACCGAGGGCACGGAGCCAAACACCTTGTCTGTCTGTGCTCTCTGCGGCGGTTCCGTGTCCTCGGTGACTGATTCCTTGATTATTCGGGTATGATTTATTCAGGATAGTGGGCTCCGCTGCACGAAAGTGGGATGCCGTTGAGCGTGTAAGCTCGCACGTTCCACATTCTCATCGGCGCAACCCTGCTCATGTCGTCCCGTCGTGTTTCTTGCATTTTCCACCGTGCGGCCTTCGCGCTGACGCTTGGCGTGTCAGCCTTTGGCGCACCGGCAGGCGTGCACGTTGAGCTTCGCGAACCTACTGACGGCCCAATCGCCACGACCCCTGGGTTCGGAGAAACGAAGGTCGCCGAGACGTTTACCGACGAGATGTTCGGATTTTTCGAGTTGCCGCAAAAATATGTAGCGACCGGCGTGCGGGCTGATCGGGCGTTTCCCACCCTCTTCCGCGCGACGGCGGAGGTTCGCTTGCCCGCGGGGAAACATCGGCTGCTCCTGCGCTCGCGCGGCACGGCACGGCTCTTTATCGACGGGAAGAAAATTCTCGAAACGCCCTTTGCCCAACCCGCCGAGTTTGCCGTGGGCAACGCCGGTGAACTGCCCGTCGAACCGCAGGAAACTTATCTCAACCTCGGCCCCGACTTCCGCTTCGCCACGCCCGGCAATCGCGAGGAGTGGGGCGAATTCGAATTCACCGGCGCACCCGTCACCGTCGTCCTCGAAACAATGATCGGCGGCATCGAGCCCAAGGGGAAAAAGCCCTTCCGCCCCGAGCTTGGCGAAACCGTCGTCGCGTTTTCGCCGGCCGGTAGCACGTCGTGGTGGCTGCTCTCGCCTAGCGCGCTCTCCGTAGCCTACACCGACGCGGGCTGGAAGGCCTACGAGGCAGAGCGCCGCGCTCAACTTGCGACTCTCAACACGGCAGCCCGCCTGGCCAAACGAGCCGAATCGGCGGCCTATTGGGACTCCCGTCGCGCGGCGGCCACGGCCTGGCTCGCGTCCACGCCTGAGGTCGCAGTCCCGTCGCTCCGCCCTGATTTCCCCGCGACGAACGTGATCGACCACTTTATCGCCGACCGGATCGCAACCGTCGCAGCCGAATACGCACCCCTGAAAAAAGGGCTGGTTGATTTCTATCGCGACGTGAAGCCGATCCTGGAGACACGTTGCTACAGCTGCCACCAAGGCACCAAAGTCAAAGGAGGTCTCCGGCTCGAAACTCTCGCCGACGCGCTCAAGGGAGGTAAAGCCGACGGCGCCGCACTCATCGTGGGTCATCCGGAGCAGAGTCCGATCATTCAACGCATCACCAGCACCGACTCCGAGGAAGTGATGCCCGCCAAGGGCGATCCGCTCCCGGCCAAGGAAATCGAAATTCTGAAAACCTGGATCAAGGAAGGTGCCGGGTGGCCCGCCTTTCCCGTTGCGAGTTTTGCGCTCTCGCCGCTCACCGACGATCTCACCTTTCTCCGTCGCGTGACTCTGGATACTGTCGGTGTCGTGCCGAGTGAAACCGAGGTCGCGGCTTTTCAGGCGCTCCCGGCCAATTCGCGGCGCACCGCCACGATCGATCGCCTCCTCGCTGATCCCCGCTGGGCCGACCAATGGATGCCTTACTGGCTCGATGTGCTCGCGGAGAATCCCAACCTCATCAACCCCACCCTGAACAACACCGGCCCGTTTCGTTGGTGGATCTACGAGTCGCTGCTCGATAATAAGCCGCTCGATCTTTTCGTCACCGAACTCATCCGCCAGGAGGGCAGCGAACGTTTCGGCGGGCCGGCCGGTTTCAGCGTCGCGTCGCAGAATGACGTCCCCATGGCCGCCAAAGGAATTATCGTCAGCTCGGCATTTCTCGGCGTGGAAATGAAATGTGCTCGTTGCCACGACGCGCCCACCCACGCGACGAAA
>SYGN01000028.1 GCA_005799525.1 Opitutaceae bacterium
CCCGGCGGTCGTCGCCCCCGCGAATCCGTGGCCGCGCTACGAGCGCGAATTCGAGCGCTACCTCGCCCGCTGGGCCATGGAGCTGAATCCCGCCGCAACTGCCGCGCTGCTTGCCTCGCCCGAGGGCCGCGCGCTCCCGCTCGAAAACCGGATCCTCGCGACCCTCGCCCTCGGCGGCAAAGACGCCGCCATCGGCCTTGCCCGCCTCACGCCCGAACTCACGCGTCCCCTCGGCGACGAGGAAGTCCGCGCGCTTGCCGCCCATTTCGCCGAGCCCGCTGTCCGCGACGCGCTCTCCCAATCCCTCGCTGCGGCAACCACGCGGGTTCCCGTTCTCCGCGCGCTGCTCACGCTCCGCACGAGCCTCGACCCCACGCCGCTCACCGCCGCGCTCACCTCCGCCGCCCGCGCCCTCTTGTCCTCGGCCGACGCCGAAGACGCCACGCTCGGCGCCCAAGTCGCCGGCGCCTTCAAACTCGCCGCCGCCGAGCCCGACCTCACTGCCGTCCTCACGCGCGACCTTACCCCTGGCTCCACTGCGCTCTCGCCTCCCGCTCTCGCCGCCCTTCGCGCGCTCCGCGAAAACGCCCTCGGCCCCGTCGTCACCTTCGAGCGCCTCGCCCGGTCCTCCGCCGACAGCACCGTCCGCGACGAAGCCCTCGCCGCGCTCGCCGCCTCCCGCGCGCCCGACGCCCCCGCACGCCTTGTCGCGCTCCTCCCGTCGCTCACGGTTTCCCAGCGCGGCACCGCCCTCGACCGCCTCGCCAGCACCACCGCCGGCGCCACCGCCGTCGTTGCCGGCTTCCGCGCCAACACCGTCACGAAGACCGACCTCGGCGTGAACACCGCCGACAAACTCCGCACGCTCCTCCCGTCCGATCCCACCGTCGCCGCGCTCTGGAAGGATCTCGGTGGCGACGCCCAACGCGCTCTCCGCCTAGACGGCGCCAATGCCGACTTCTCCGCCACTCAGCTCACGCTCACCGGCCCGTTCACCGTCGAGTGCTGGGCGAAACTCGACCCCACGATCAACAACCTCGATGCCCTCCTGAGTGCGCCCGGCAAGTTCTCGATCAACTTCCACGCTGGCCAGCTCCGCGTCTGGCTCAGCGGCCACGCCCCGGCTGACATCGTCGTAGCCAAGAAAAAAACCGCCCCGCGCGTCTGGACGCACTTCGCCATTACCCGCGACACCGCCGGCGTCTTCCGCCTCTTCATCAACGGCGAACTCGACGCCACCAGCGCCACGGCCAACCCCGCCCCGCTCACCGCCCTCGACCTCGGCCGCGCCAATCCCAAAAACGGCGGCACCGCCGGCTGGCTCGCCGAGTTCCGCGTCTGGAGCGTCGCCCGCTCCGCGAAAGACATCCGCGAGAACTTCGACCGCAGCTTCCCCACCGCACCCGGACTCGCCCACGTTTTCGCCGGCGCCAACTGGGGCCCGCTCCAAGGCAAAGCCCGCGTCGATTTCGCCGATGATGCGCCCGCGCTGCTCACCGCCGCCGAGGCCGCCGTGCAGGACGAGAAGTTCGCCCAGTTCCGCAAACTCGCCAATACCCGCGGCAACCCGGAGAACGGGAAACAACTCTTCACCGCCCTCTGCCTCTCCTGCCACGCGTTCGCCGGCAAGGGCGGCATGATCGCGCCCGCCCTCGACGGCGTGGGCAACTCCGGCGTCGAAGCCCTCCTGCGCAACATCCTCACGCCGAGCGCCGCGATGGAGAGCGCGTATCGGACCTTCCGCGTCGTCCCCACCGACGGCTCGGTGCGCGAGGGCTTCCTCGTCGAGGAAGCCGCCGATTCGCTCGTCCTCCGCACTCCCGGCGCCGAAGACCGCCGCATCCCGCGCAGCGAAATCCGCTCCGCCGGCTACACGCGGCGCTCGCTCATGCCCGAGGGCCTCCTCGAAAGCCTCGCCCCCGAACAAGTCACCGACCTTTTCTTTCACTTAAAATCTCTGCGCTGAATTCCTAGTGCTATCTGTGAAACCGAGCGGCTTCAGCTTACCGCAGATGGCGTAACGCTTATCGTAGGAGTAAACAGCCCGCGCCCCACACCGGGGCCGATTCGACAAATTGGAAAACCAGAAAAGTCATCGACTGACCCAGCTGAGGCAACGCGGTTCAGCATCTTGACGGAGCTATTAAGCGCATCATGATGCCTGCATGAGAACCACGTTGACGCTCGATCCCGATGTCGCAGCCAAAGCACGCAAAGGTGCGGCCCGGCTGGGCAAACCGTTCAAGGAAGTCGTCAACCACGCGCTCCGCATTGGACTCGTCGAGGTGCTGGCCCCTCCGATGGCCAAGCGTTACCAAACACGGCTGCGTCCGCTCGGTCTGCGGGACGGACTGAACTATGACGACATCGCTGGGCTTTTAGCCGTGGGCGAAGGCGAGGAGCACCGGTGATTCTTGTTGATGCCAATATCCCGCTCTACGCGGAAGACCGTCTCTCGGAACACCACGAGGTGATCCGCACGTGGTGGGATGCCCAACTGAGCGGCTCCGAGCCGGTCGCCCTTTGTTAGCCGGTGCTGACGGCCTTTCTACGCATCGGCACTAATCCGCGTATTCTCAGCCGTCCCTTAACGCTCCGCGAATCCTCCGCCCGCGTGCAGAGTTGGCTCGACCAGCCTTGCGTGCGTGTGATTCAGCCAGGGCCGAGCCGCCGCCAACCTCGTCTCCGACGCCCACCTCGCCGCGCTCGCCGTCGAACACAACTGCACGCTCTGCTCCACCGACGCCGACTTCGCCCGCTTCAAAAGCATCAAGTGGTTCAACCCGCTTGGGCACGCCTGATCCGGGGCAGCAGAGAAGATTTGGCCCGCTTACGGTGCCTCGGATGACTCCGGGCCGACTCCGGGCCGGAGCCTCGACCAAGACCGGTCACTCGGGTTCGAGACCGATCAAATGTTCTCTCCGCGTAGCTAGTCCCGTCGCTCGCTCAGGCCCGAAGGCCTCCTCGAAAGCCTCCCGCCCGAAGACGTCAGCGATCTCGTCGCCCACCTGAAATCACTGCGTTGATCCCGCCGCTCAATCCTTTCATCCGCTCGTGCACCGCACTGAAGGGACTCGTTGTTGACCGAGCAGAGGACTCCCATTCCCGAAATAATCGTCGCGTCTGTTCACAACCGACGGAGGTTACCCGCGTCTCGGACTCGTCCCGCCATCCGCGCGTCCTCACGAAACCGATTCACTTCATGAGTCTCCCGCTCTCGCCGTAGCGCCCTCTTCCTGCTCACGCTCGCCGCTTCCGTGGGTCTCGCATCCGCCCAACCGCCGTCCGCGCCCGCCGCCGATCCCAACGCTTGGGCCACTGCGCAGGATCACGCCAACATGCTGGCGCAGCTCGGCATCACGCAGCTACGCCCGGGCCCAAGCGGCCGCACCGATGCCCCCAACGCCGCCAATTACGATCCAGCCAAAGGGAACCCGTTTCCCGATCTCCCCGAACTGCTCGTCGCCAAAAACGGCACGAAAATCACCACGGCCGACTAGTGGTGGCAAACTCGCCGCCCCGAAATCCTCGCGGACTTCGAACGCGAGGTCATCGGCCGCGTGCCGGCCCACGTGCCCAAAGTCACGCGGGAAGTTACCAAGACCGTCCGCACCGATGTCGGCGGTATTCCCGTCGTCGCGAAACAAGTCGTCGGCCACGTCGACAACGCCGCGTACCCCGGGATCACCGTCGATATCCGCATGGCCGTCGTCACGCCCGCCACCGCGACCTCACGCGTGCCGATGCTCATGATGTTTGGCTTCGCGGATTACCCGGCGAGGCCCCAGCCGGCCGCGGCGGCTTTACCAAAAAGCCCCCTGACTCCGCGACGGCACCCGCCGCCCCGCCCAAAGCCGCCCCGCGCGCCGCGACCGCCTTCGCCGATCCACCCTCGCCGTGCGCAAGCCCACCGCCGCCGAACTCACCCGCGCGAAAAACGTGGTCGCCACCACCAAACGCGACGCCGACGGCCAGTTCTCCGACCGCAAAGCGATCTACGCCCTCGAGTCCCTCGCCCTCGCCGATTTCCCCGCAACAGTCCCCGTGAAACTCCAAGTGCTCCGCATCGGCGCGCTCACCGTCGCCGCCATCCCCTGTGAAGTCTTCGTCGAAATCGGCCTCGCCCTGAAATCCACCAAACCCCTCGCGGAACACTTCACGATCTCCCTCGCCAACGGCTAGAACGGCTACCTCCCCACGCGTGAGCACCACGTCCTCGGCGGCTACGAAACGTGGCGCGCCCGCAGCAGCTACCTCGAAGTGGCCGCCTCCGAAAAAGTCACCGCCACCCTCCGCGAGCTGCTCGCGACCGTGGCGAAGTAAGCGTCATCATCACTCACCTCCGAGGCGCTCTTTCGCCACCCTGCGCACCCCACGCGAAATCGACATTCATGTCGATCAACGGGCGCCGTAGTTTCTCCCCAGTCTGAATCTTCCCCGCATCACGGCGTCGGTTTCGCCCTCGCCTGTGATTTCCTGAAAGAACCATTCCTCCACGCCACAGGGGCCAGCAGAAACCCGGAGGCGATTTGCATGTTTACGGTGGTGGGCATGCGTCCGCGGCGACCAACACCGGCCCTACAATCCGCGCTTAACCACCATTCGCCATTACAACCCGCGCGCGTGCAGATTCATAAACGTCCCACCGGCTCCCGTGGCAACGAGGCCCAGGGAACCACGCGCCGGCGCGCCGGCAGCGAGCGCACGCTCCGCCGCAGGCTGCGCATCGCGCTGCACGCGGATTTTTCCAGCGCGCACCGTGATCGTAAAACGGCTGAATTTTCCGCCCTCGGCTCCAGCGAGATCGATCGTCGCGCCGCGAAACGTGAGCGCCGCGTCTGCCCCCTTCGCGCCGACCGCGGCTTTCGGGAGCTGAAAATCGACGATAAATTCCGCGTCACCAAACTCGGCCTCCGTGACGAGCGCGGTCCCACGTCCCCCCTGATCCGCTGGCTCCGCTTTCAACACGAGCTTTTCACCCACGACCGACCAGCGTGAGGCCGTCGCTGCGCTCGTGCGCCATCCGCGGAGATCGACCGAATTAAACATCGCGCGCCAGCCCGGATCAAGCGGCGCCGTGTTGCTGGCATCCGCCCCCGTGGACGGAAGTTCTTTGATCCGCAGATTGCGAAACTCCACCGGCGCACCCTCCGACTCGAGCGCGAGGTAGCCTTTCCGGTAGTTAGCGTCGTCGCCACCGCTGACTTCCTTTCCGTTCACGTGCAGGCGGAGCGAACCGTTGTTCGCGACAATGCGGTAGTGGTTCCAGCCGGGCGAGGGCTTGCTGCGATCTTCCGTTGGAAAACTTCGCTTCCCATTCGTTTTCCCCACGTAGGCCATCGTCGCTCCATGGATCGCGAAAACATCGCCATGCGTCGTGAACCAATCAGATTTCTTGCCGTTTTTCTGCTCAAAATCCTCCGCGTAACCCTGATCGAGGATCTGCACCTCGATCCCGCGTAAAAAAGGCACGCCCGGCGCATTGATTGATGAACCCCACGCGAAAAAACCAGAGTTGCCGCTGCGCTGGAGATGGCGCCACTCCAGCTCGACGATGAAGTTTTCGTATTGCCGTTCCGTGCGCAGACCGCCGACCGGCTTGCCGGTGCAGAAAATTTTTCCGTCGCGCACGCTCCACGTCTCGGGCGCGCAGTTGATGTTCGTCCAACCGGTTAAATCGCGGCCATTGAACATCGGCACGAAGCCATCGGCGTCAGGCCGGGGTGTTTCCGCGGCCAACACCAGCGTCCGAAAAGCGACCAGTGCCAAGAATGCGAGGAGACGAGCAAACGGGGGTTTCACGCCGACACCAAATAACAACGTCCCCGCCGCGGCAAAACAAATGAGCTCGGCTGCGCCCCAACGGTGGGGCGCTTTCCCAGCGCCCATCGAATCCGGCGGTTGGCAACCGCCGCCCGCCGCTCCGTCAATTCCCCGCGGGCTCGGTAAACGTCCACGCACGTTTCCCGGCTTGCACCGACGCGACGGCGATTCGCCCTGTCAGTGTCTGGTCGCGTCCGTCGTCAGCAGCGAAAATGAGCGTGCCGCCCAGCGGGTCCGACATCACCGTATCAATGCTGAGCACGGTCTCGATCACGAGCACGCCCGGCGAACGCTGCGTCACCCGGCGCACAAACGGTTGCCCGCCCGCGTAGCCTTCAAACACGGACGCGAAAATTTTCAGTCCCGCGCCCTCCGTGCGGCGCACAATGTAGGGTAACGTCGTGCCGATGTCGGCGTTCTTCCAATCGCGCTGGCCCCAGCCGTCCGCCATCCACGCACGCTCACCGGGCTGGCTCACGTTCCACGCAACCCCTGTCAGGTCCGGGCCGGCCTGCCACGTCGTGCGCCAGACGTCGCCACCCTCGAGCGCGCGCACGCGTTCGAAGTCGTAAAGTCTCATCGCCGGCACTGCGCCCGTCACGGACCCGGATACCGTCGTGCGATCGAGGATCTCCGCCGTCGTAGCAGACGCGTGATAAACAAAGTCCTGCTTTTGTCCGCCTTCCACGCGGAAGAAATCCACGACATAACTCCGGCCCGCGCCGTGATCGATGATCGCCGAAGTGCGCCGGTAAACGGCCACGTTGGCGTAGGCCTGCGACGATGCCTCCATCGCCTTCACGCGCTCGGAGGTGCGGAAGAACGCCACGTCGCCGCCCCGCTCCTTTGTGCGCTGATCCTTTTCATCGATGACGACGGTATTGTGCGCCAGAGTACGGGAGGCCTGATGTTTGCGCGGATGATCCCAGAGGTAGCCGAGGTCGGAGAGCAGCTCGCGGCCGTTTTTCCAGTAGGAGAGATTGAGGCTGTCGGCGTGGTGATGGTTGGCCCAATGGCTCGCACTCAAGAGCAACAGACTCTCGCGCCCGTCCACACCGGTGCGCAAATGACCGATCCGGAGTTCGGGCGAACACCAATCCGGCAGCACAATTCGCGGCGCGGTTTTCTGCTCCAAGCCCGGCTCGCGATAGTAGAGCGCCAGCGGCGCATAGCCCTGCGCGAGGTCCTCGCCACACGTTTCCTTGAGCAGCGCGAGATACTCCAGACGCTCGGGGTAATTGGCGACCATCAGCTCGACGAAATTACTGCCCAGCCGCGTGTCGCGGTAGGAGTCAGCATAAGGCGGAAACGTGAGATCGCCTTGCAGACCCTTGAAACAGTTTTCCCACACCCGCTCATACGCCGTGCCGCGATAAAGATCGAACGCCACGCGGCGTTTCCCGTCCGGCCCACGGTAGCCCGCGGGCTCCGTGTAGCCACGCAACGCCTGCGGCATGTCCCAAATATTTCCCAAGGTCATCAAGGCATACGCCGGCGATTCCGATGTCGTGCCATCAGGTAAGAACCACTCGTCAATCGTCTGCTGAAATCCATCCCAGCCAAAACGCACCAGCCCGGGATGGCCGACGCACAGACCGACCAGCGCGGCAGCCGTGCGGTTTCCAACCGACTTGTTGTTGATCTGTTTGTCGCTCACGAGCAGCACCGTGCCCTCGAGCAAAAGGTCGCGCTCGATCAGGCGTCGCTCCGCGTCGGTGTAGAGCGGCGTGCCATCGGCTTCTTTCGCCGTGCAGGTGAAATCGTAGGCCTCGGTTACCCGCCGGACGAATCCCGACTCCTGGCCACCGCCCGTCGCGCGCCCCGCCGTCCAGTAGCCCGTGTGCAGCCGGCGATCGGGAAGATTGGGCGGCGGGCAAAGCTCCGGCTCGGGGAGCTGGTTGATAAACTGTGACGCGATGCGCGGGTCCATGTCCGCGTATTCGCCATACGCCGTGTGCACGAGCCAGCGCGGGTAGCACGCGGCGAAACGCAGCAAGATCGCGCGCACGCCCCGCGCAGCCGCAAGATCACCCGTCAACCCGTGCACCTCCGCCATCGCGCGCGCGATGCCTGCCATGTGGCCAACCTGGTGGGCGCGAATATTCGCCGAAAAACTCGGCCGCCCCGTCTTGTAGCTGAACACCACAAACGGTTCGCCACCGTAGTACGTGAGCGTCTGCGGCCGGCCCCACTTCGTCTGGAGCGCGATGCTCTCAGGATATTTTTCGTTGGGGAAAACGGTGCGGCACACGCTGCATGTCAGTTGTTCCGGCGCGGTCTCCTGCCAAGTCCACTGCCCGTGCGGATGCACAGGTTTGCCCTGATCGCGACACGCCGGACATGGCGTGAACTTCAGATCACCGGGCGTGGTTTCTGGAATCATCATTCGCAAATACTCGGGCGTGAGTTTGCCGACAGTGGCCCGCACGTTGCGCTCCAGCCCCGCGAGGTAGGTCTTCGCCCACGCGTAGCGCGTCAGATTTTCACGAGCCCGCGCAACATCCGTCGGCTTGTACGCGCCGCTGGGGTGCACCACCCCGTCACGAAATTTCTCGACGTCGCTCCAGTCAAACAAGGCCTCGGGCTCGGCCGCTGCCAATCGTGCCATCGCGGAAAGCGCGACGACGACGAGGAACGAGACGGTCAGCGGGGCGGTGTGTAGCATGAGGGCAAGGGCGGCAACGACGCGCGAAGCTGGCGGTGGCGACACCTCGTTGCACGCGCAAAGGCTCGACGCGCTGGGGGGAAGCGCCATCCGCATGGAAAATCTCGGGCCGCAACATCGTCGCGTACAGCGCCGCGCGCGGGCAGTTCATCCCAAGAAAAAGTAATGGCACGCTTTCGAGACAGCTGCGCTGGACGGCCCTCGCGCTGAGGAGCGCCCCTATTTTCCCGGAGGCCCATCTATGACGTGACACCACCGGACTCGAGGGTTAACTCTTCACCTCCTCCCCACCCTATGATGCTTCGAAAAACCTCTCTTTTGCTCTCCGCTTTCACGCTCACCGCGCCCGCGGTCGCACTACACGCCGCCGATTTCCAAATCACCGACGCCGCCGAGTTCGCCCGTTGCGTGCCCACGGGCGCGAAGATCGCGACACTCGCCGGCAATCTTAACTTCATCGAGGGCCCCGTGTGGATCAAAGCGGGCGGCTTTCTCGTGTTCAGCGACATCCCAAAAAACGAGCTCAAACAATGGTCGGCCGCGACCGGCGTGAAGACCTACCGCGAGCCGAGTCAAAACGCCAACGGCAACACCCTCGATCTCACCGGTCGCCTCCTCACGTGCGAACACAGCGGCCGCCGCGTCGCCGTCCAAGAAAAAGACGGCTCCGTCCGCACACTCGTCGATTCGTTTGAGGGGAAAAA
>SYGN01000208.1 GCA_005799525.1 Opitutaceae bacterium
CTTCAATCGCCGAAACTCCGCCTCGCGCGGCAAACTCTTCTATCGCCTCGTGCAACAGGCCGTGCAGGTGTCGCCGGCGACGTTCAATTCTATCACTGCACCCAACCCATAGGGGTTGGTTGAGTTACGTAAATACCTAGACTACCGGATGACTTCGGCGGCGTAGGCGGTACGGCTTTCCTGCTCGGTATCGTCGCCGGTATCCTCGCGGACGGTCCGTTCGCTGGCGCGCACATCGGTCACGGGACCCGCCGAGGCCGAATCCGTCGGTGCCGGGGCGCAACCCGCCACGAGGCGGTGCCAGGAATCAGCGAAGGCGTGTAACGAGGAGAGCGGGCGTTTGGAGCCGTTGCCGCGGAGGCGGGCGACGAGGTTCGGGCGCTTGGGGTCGAGCGCGAAGATCTTCGTCTCGATACCCTCGGCTTCGAGGATCCGCTTCAGGTATTCGACGGCGGGGGCCTCGTGGCCGGGAGGATCGCTGGTGTCCAGGCGCACGAGGGCCTGGAAGTGGCGCATCGTTTCCTCGTCGACGGCGGCGAGGTCCACGGGTGGGGCGGGCTGGGCGGTGGCCGGAGCGAGCGTGGCGGAGAGGGCGAGAAGGAGCGAAAGGGCGAGCGGGAGCGGGAGGTGGAGTTGCGTGGGGGGCGGCGGGAGGAGGGGCGGGAGGGGGCTCAGCGGATCTTGGCGTCGGGGAGTTCGGACTTCACGCCCTGATCGAGGGGCATGAGATCCTTATCGGGGGTGAGGCCCTCGGCGGCGAGGAGGGTGGCGAGTTGTTTTTCGAGGTCGCGGCGTTGGGCGGCAAATTTTGGATCGGCGGCGAGGTTGCGGAGCTCCTGGGGGTCGTCCTTCACGTTGTAGAGTTCGGGAAGGTGGCGGTCGGGCGATCCGTCGCCGTGGGGGTAGCGCATGAATTTCCAGTCGTCGGTGCGGATGCCGCGGATGTTCGGCGTGTAGGGAAATTGTTTCTCGTAGTTGTACTCGTAAAACCACGCCGTGCGCCACGCGGGGTCGCGACCGTTGGCGAGGGCGCGCCACGAGCGGCCTTGGAGGTTGGCGAGGGCGGGTGCGCCGCAGAGATCGAGGAGGCTGGGCGCGAGGTCCATCGCGAGGATCTGGCCGGCGATCGTGCGGCCGGCGGGCAGGCCGGGGCCGCGGACGATGAGGGGAATGCGGATGCTCGGCTCGTGCATGGTGCGCTTGTCGACCATGCCGTGTTCGCCTTCGAGGAGGCCGTTGTCGCCCATGAAGACGATGACGGTGTTGTCGTATTGGCCGGTGGCTTTCAGGTGGGCGACGAGGCGGCCCACGCTATCGTCGACGCTGAGCACGGTGCCCCAGTAGGCGCGGACCATGGCTTGAAAATCGACGACGGCTTCAGGGCGGGTGTCGGGAAATTTTTTGCGCCATTCGAAGAGCGGGCCGTAAATGCCGTGCCATGTGGTGAGGCGCTGACGGATCCAATCGGGTTTGCCGTCGAGCGCCGTCGCGCTCGCGGGATACGGCACCGACACGTGATCAAAACTGTGCGCGTATTTCTCTTCGGGAAAATAGAACGAGTGCGGAGCCTTTTGGCCGATGCAGAGCGCCCACGGTTTCCCCGGAGCGGCGGAGGTGCGGGACTTGAGCCAGTCGAGCGCGTAGTCGGTGACGACGTGGGTGTAGTAGCCCTTGGGCGTTTCGTTGCGCAGGCCGTTAACGCGCCACTCGGTGTCGAAGTATTTGCCCTGGCCCTTGTGGGTGACGAACCAGTCGAAGCCGGGGCGAGGCGAGTCGTTGTTTTCGCCCATGTGCCATTTGCCGATGTAGGCGGTGGCGTAGCCGCTCTCACGGAGGCGTCCGGGCCAGTGCGGAAGCGTGGCGGGGAGTTCGGTGAAGTTGTCGCGGACGCCGTGGCGATGGGCGTAGAGGCCGGTCAGAATGCTGGCGCGGCTCGGCGAGCAGAGGGAGGTCGTGCAAAACGTGTTGGCGAATTTCACCCCGCTCCGCGCGAGCGCATCGATGTGGGGTGTCTTGACGTGGGCAGAGCCATACGCGCCGATGGCTTCGGGGCGCAGGTCGTCGCAGAGGATGAAGAGGACGTTGGGCTGGGCGGTCGTCGCGCCGAAAGCGGCGGTGGAGAGGAAGCCGGAGAAAAGGAGCGGGAGGGCGACGGCGAGCAGGCGAAGGGCTTTCATGGTTGGCGGAGAGTGGGGTGGGCACATTGGCGGGAGGAAATCCCAGCGTAAACCAGAGGTGATCGCAAGACGCTCACTTCTTTTTCGCCTTCTTTTGTTTGGAGGTGTCGATGGAGGCGTACAGGAGCTGAGGGTGTTCAACGAGGCCGGCGGGTCGCACGCCGGGGCCGGGTTGGCCGTCGCCGATATCGGCGGCCATGTGCTGAGCGAGGGCCTGCAGCCGCTGGACGACCGCAGGATTTTGGGCGGCGACGTTGGTCCGCTCGCCAATCTCAGCGTCGAGGTTGTAGAGGCGCAGGCCGGGCGCGGTGGCGTCAGCCGAGGATGCGCCGTCCTTGAGCCGCTCGATCTGGGGGCCGAGTGCGAGCTTCCACGGACCGGAGCGCACGGCTTCGAGTTTGTAGCCGCGATAGTAGTAGTGGGCCTCGCGCGCGGACACGTTCGATTGTCCAAATAACAGGGGCGAGAAATCGCGGCCGTCGATCTTCCGGTCAGTCGGCACGGTGCCGCCAGCGAGCGTCACAAAGGTGGGGAGGAAATCGATATTGCCGGCGACGGCGTCGCAGGTGCTGGCGGGTGCGATCCGGCCGGGCCACCAAGCGACCGTGGGCACGCGCACGCCACCTTCCCACGTCGAGCCCTTGCCGTCGCGCAAGGGTCCGGCGGTGCCGGCGTCGGCGCCTTTGGGCAACCACGGGCCGTTGTCGCTCGTGAAAATCACGAGCGTGTTCGTGTCGAGTTTGAGTTCGCGCAAGGTGGCGAGCACGCGGCCGACGCTCCCATCCACTTCTTCGACCCAGTCGCCCAAGCGGCCGTTGGCTGAGCGCCCCCGGAATTTTTCGCCGGGATGGATGGGCACGTGCACGGCGGTGTGCGGCAGGTAGAGAAAGAAAGGGCGCGCTCGCTGGTCGCGGATGAATTTCACCGCCTCATCGGTGTAGCGCTCGGTCAGGCGATCTTGGTCTTCGCCCGCCAGCAATTCGATGACTTGCTCATCGCGCATTAATGGGACGACTGCCGTGCCGGACTTCGCGGAGAGACGCTGCATATCGTTGGAATAGGGCAGTCCGAAATAGTGATCGTAACCATGACGTGTCGGCAGAAAAATCGGTTGATCGCCGAGGTGCCACTTACCGATGCACATCGTGGCGTAGCCCCTCGCGCGCAGGAGTTCGGCGACGGTGTGCTCGGAGGCGTTGAGGCCGTTTTTGCTGCCGGGAGGAAAGACCCCGGGGATCGAAACGCGGGCGCCGTAGCTGCCGGTGTTCACCTGCGCGCGGGATACTGAGCACACCGGAGCCGCATAGAAACTGGTGAGCTTCATGCCCTCGCGCGCCATGCGGTCGAGGTGCGGCGTGCGATTAAGCGTGGAGCCAAAGGGACCGATGTCGCCATAGCCCAAGTCGTCGATGAAGATCAGAACGATGTTGGGTGGGGTGGGCGTCGCGGCGCGGACGGAAAGCGCGACAGCGCAGCAGAGAAAAATGGCAGCGCGGAGCGCGGGGATAAGGGGGTTAGAGCGCATAGGGTAAATGGCGGCGGGACGAGGCGGAGGGACGGTGGACGACAATCCGGAGGGAGCGCAAGGCGGCCGATTGTTCGGCTGCGTGCGGGGTGGTGCGCGGAGCGCGATGGGTCCCCGCTGCGCCGACCCCGCCAGGCACGACGAGGATACACGGAATTGTTTCTGACGCCGGCTGCTTGCAGGTAAGGAGGTTACTGCGCGGGCTGGGTCAGCGCGGTCGCGCCGGGTGATTTCCCTCCGGTAAACATTCTCGTTTATTGGCGCACCGTCAGCTCGGCCTTGGTGGGCGGCATCCGGTCGACGAATTTCGCGTCGGTGCGCCGCAGCTCGGCAATGGTCTTGGTGCGCAGGTCGCGCAGGCGTGCGGCGTGAGCGGGTAACGCGGCGAGATTTTTCAATTCTTCGGGGTCCGCATTTAAGTCGTAGAGCTCCTCGGTTTCACCAGCGACCAAGTTGCGCACATACTTGAAGTGGCCATCGCGCAGGAGCGCATACCACGGGACATTGCCGGCGGCGGTGAGACGGTCGTCGGTCGGAATCACGTCGGTTTCCGCGCCGTAGTTTCGTGCGGTGTGCGTCATCAACGTCGGAGATTTCCAGTCGGTCGTGCCGGGATTCGCGAGGAGCGGGCGGATGTCGCGGCCGTGCGTTTTCCACGGCAACGTGACGCCGGCGGTGCGGCAGAAAAAGTCCACGAGGTCGGGCGCGTTGACGGGATGTTTGGTCACTTGGCCAGTCGGAATCTTGCCGGGCCACGAAATGATGAGCGGCGAGGACACCGTGGCGTCATAGGGGGCGACCTTCTGGTTGAAGCCATGCTCGCCGAGGCCGTAGCCCTGATCGGCCGAGTAAACGACGAGGGTGTTGGCGAGTTGGCCCGACGCCTCGAGTGCGGCGAGCACGCGGCCCACGCCTTCGTCCACGGCGAGCATGCATTCGTTGACCTGCTGAATCCACGAATCGTAGGACTGGCCGGCGACGTGCGAGTCGAAGTTTCCCTTCTTGCGGGCTTTGCTGGACATCGCGGCGCGGCCGTCGGGCCCGATCATCCACGCCTTGGTGTTTTCCAGATACGCGGGCTTGTCGGACCAGGGGCCCACGATGTCCTTGGGCACGGGTGCGGTCTGGCCGGCAAACTTCCCCTTGTGACGGTCGGCCGGCGTGGTCGGCCCGTGGATCGCGCCGTAACACAACCACAGATACCAAGGTTTGTTGGGATCGCGGTGCTGGCCCTTGATGTAATCGACGGCCCAGTCGGTGTAGTTGTCGGTGGAGTAGCCCTTGGTCAGACGGTCCACGCCGTTGAAGGTGAGAATCTGATCTTTGTAGTAGTTGCCGGCGTTCTCGGGTTTGCCGGGACGGTTCCAGACGATCTGATGATCCCAGTCGCGGCCGTAGCCGGTGTCGGTGCCGGTGTGCCACTTGCCGATTTGCGCCGTGTGGTAGCCTTGTTTCCGGAACTGCGCCGGCACGAAGGGCGCCTGCGCGGGATCGTAGCGGCTGCCGGGGTATTCGCCGGCCATCGTCATGCTCATGACGCCGTGCTGCAACCGACCGGTGAGCAGGGAGGCGCGCGACGGCATGCACCACGCGCCGAGGTAGCTGCGCTCGAAGCGCACGCCACGCTTGGCCAGCGAGTCGACGTTCGGGGTTTTCACCCAACTGGGCGCGCCGTCGTAGCTGCTGAGTGTCTTGTAGGACTGGTCGTCGGCATAGATGAAGAGGATGTTGGGGCGCTTCGGCGTGGTGGCGTCGGCCGCGGAGCCGCGCGCGGCAAAGCAGGAAAGGAGCGCGATCAGCGGGAGCGAAAATCGGCGGAGGGTTTTCATGTTCAGGCTGGGTGAGTGGGGTAAGGTGCGTGAAGGAAAGGTAACGAGTGCACTAACGGACGACGAAGGGGCTCGCCGCTACTTGTTCGCCTTTTTCTTGGCTGGGCGGGCGGGTTTGACGTCGTCCTCGTCGCCGGCACCTTTAGGTGGCGCATTTTTCTCGGGGAGCCATTTCGCGAGTTCGGCTTTGATGCGGGCGAACTCGGGTTTGTTCGCGAGATTGGTCCATTCATACGGGTCTTTCACCTCGTCGTAGAGCTCCTCGCCGCCGTCGGCATAGGAGATGTAGCGCCACTGCTCCGTGCGCACGGTGTGATTCTTGAAACCATGCGTCGTGATCGCGGGGCGGTCCCACGCGGCTTGCGGATCGCGCAACAGTGAGACGATGCTCGGGCCTTCGACGTGCTTGGGAACGGGGAGGCCGGCGAGTTCGCAGAGCGTCGGATAGATGCTCATAAAATCCACGGGGCGGTCGGACATGCCGCCGGGGCGGGTGATGCCCGGCGCGACGACGATGAACGGTGCGCGCGTGGGCTCTTCCCAGAGCGCGAATTTCCGCCAGTGGTCTTTTTCGCCGAAGGACCAGCCGTGGTCGCCCCAGAACACGATGATGGTGTTGTCGCGCTGCGGGCTGCGGTCGAAGGCGTCGAGCAGGCGGCCGATGTTCATGTCGGTGTAGGCGACGGTGGCGAGATACGACTGGATGGCGTTCTTCCAGTTGCCGTCGCGGACGAAACGCGCGTGGTCCTGCTCGGCCTTGGCCATTTTCTTTCCGCCGGCGGGAATGTCGTCGAGGTCATCTTTTTTGTAGGGCGGGAGCTGGATGGTCTCGAGGGGGAAGAGGTCGTAATATTTGCGGGGCACGGTGAACGGCAGGTGCGGTTTGTGCAGGCCGCAGGCGATGAAGAACGGCTCGGCGGACGGATTTTTCAGGCGCTCGATCGAGTAGTTCACCGTGTGCCAATCCATGAGGTCCTCGTCCTTGAGATCAGCCTTCACCGGGTCGTGAAACCCCTCGTCTTTCGTCACGCCCTTGCCCGAGGCGCTGAGCCCCTTGGCGTCCATGTATTCGGTCCACTCGGAAGGGAAATATTGGTCGCTGTGGTAGATTTTTCCGGCGCCGGAAACGCGGTAGCCGGCCTTTTTGAACTGCATGGTGAGACCCTGGCCCTCGGGCAAGAGGGTCTTCCACTTGTCGCCATTGTAGTAGAGACCAGTGGTCCACGGGCGTTGGCCACCCATCAGCGCGCCGCGGGCCGGTTCGCAGGCGGGGACGACGCAATAGGCGTGGCGAAACGCGACACCCATGCGGGCGAGCCGGTCGATGTTCGGCGTCTTGGTCTGCGGATTGCGGCCGAGGTAGCCGACCCAGTGGTTGAGGTCGTCGACGGCGATGAAGAGGACGTTGGGGCGTTTGGGAGCCGTGGCGTCGGCGGAAAAAGCCCGTGTGACCAGGCACGCGAAGGCGGCGGCGAGCAGGAGCGAACGGCGGAGAGAAGCAGGCATGGGGAAAGGGGCGGAGGGGTGGAGGGAACCGGGGACGGTTGAAGTGAGGGGCCGGCGGACCGTAGCGGAATCGGGTCACATGGAAACTGGAAATTCATTTGGCAAGGCGTGCCGTGCGCCGCACAACCGTCCTCGCAATTCATTTCCCCCGTCCAGTCCAACGGCCGTGAGCCGACGACGACCTTTTTTCATGAAATCCCGCCTTCGCACTTTCCTGGTCTTGCTGCTGATGCTGTTGACTGCGTTGCAGGCGGCCGCAGCGGCGAAGTCATCCAAGCCCAACTTCATCGTGATCCTGTCCGACGATCAGAGCTGGGTGGGCACGTCGCAGCGCATGATCCCGGGCAATCCGGAGACGGCCAGCGACTATTTCCGCACGCCCAACATCGAGCGGCTCGCGGCGCAGGGCATGGTGTTCTCGAGCGGTTACTCGCCGGCGCCGTTTTGCTGCCCGACGCGGCGGAGTCTGCAGGTTGCGCAGACGCCGGCGCGGCACGAGTATCAAGCCGACCGCGAGGGTTGGCCGGCCGTTTACCGTCAGCAGTTGAACATTCCGCGGATGCTCAAAGCGGCCGATTCTCGCTACCGCACGGCGCACTTCGGCAAATGGGATCATCGCTACGACAACGTGAGCCCCGCCGACCAGGGCTACGATGCGAGCGACGGCCTGACCGGTAACGCCACCGGCAGCGGCCGCGACGCCGGCGATGACCTCCTCCACGCAGATCCCAAGCGCGTCGTCAGCGTCACGGATCGCGCGTGCGCGTTTCTCGAGGAACAGGCGCGGGAGGCGCGGCCGTTTTTTCTGCAGGTCTCCCATTACGCGGTGCACCTCGCGATCCAGCACAGCGCGGCGGCGATGGAGCGCACAAAGCCGCTCACGCCCGGGAAGAAGCACAATCTCGCGACGTTTGCCGCGATGACCGACGACCTCGACGCGGGCATCGGCCGGCTCATGGAGAAAGTCCGCGCGCTCGGTCTGCACGAAAATACCTACGTCTTTTTCCTCTCCGACAACGGTGGGCGCAGCAGCCTGCCCGGCAGCAAGGATCTCGGACTCGGACTGAATCATCCGCTGCGCGGAGCGAAGGCGAATATGTATGAAGGCGGCATCCGCGTGCCCTTCATCGTGCTCGGCCCCGGCGTGAAACCCGGCAGCGTGAGCAACGTGCCCGTGACCGGCCTCGATTTTCTGCCGACGATGGCCGAGCTCGCGGGCTATCAGCCGGCGCTCCCCGCGACGATCGACGGCGGCAGCCTGACCTCCGTGCTGCGCAACGCGGACGTCGGCGAAGTGAAGCGCCAGCGGCCCTATTTGATCTTTCACCAGGCGTATGATCGCAACGCCCAGTCCGCCTTGCGCTGGGGCGATTTCAAATTGGTGAAGACGTGGAAGACGGGAAGACTTGAGCTGTTCGATCTCGCGAAAGACCTCAGCGAGGCGACCGACCTCTCCGCGAAAATGCCGGAGAAGACCAAGGAGTTGGATCAGGCGCTGACAGCGTTTCTCACGCAAGTGAAGGCGACGACCGTGCAGACGAAGATCGGGAAGGACGAGTGAGTGGCGAAGGTGGACTCGCTATGGGATTTCGCCCACGGGCGAAACTTTGCCGCGACCGCGGAGAAGCACTGCCCTTAGCCGTATCCATGCAATAGAAGTGCGATTTTGAGGTAATTTTTCGATTAGCGCGCTAAGCGAAGGCCGGACGATTTTCGACTGCATTGCAGTTAGGATTGGGCGCGAGGATTTTTCTCCAAAGCGCGAGCCACCAATC
>SYGN01000209.1 GCA_005799525.1 Opitutaceae bacterium
GGCCATGAGGGGGGAATGCGACCCCGGGCGGCCGGCAGCCCGCCCTCCGCTCATTTTCCGGCGGCGTAGTCTTTGAAGCGCTCGGCGATTTTGGCGGTTTTTTCGTCGCCGTTGTGGAAATAGAAACGCCACTTGAAGGTCACGCTGCCGCCGGCGGGGATGCTGAGATTGCCAGCCTTGGGGTTGGCTTTGTGCGCGGGCTCGAAGTCGTGCTTGCCCCAGGGATTCGCGGCGAAGAGCGCGTAGTCGCGCACGTGCCACCATGTCGGGTGTTGGAAATTTGTCGGGTGGTCGAACATCGCGACGCCGTAAACTTTGCCGTCCTTCGGCGCATAGTAGTCGACCCACTGGGATCTTTTTCCCCAAGTCGCGCCGTTCGTCGCGCCCGAGTCGTTGATGATCGTGCCTTTGCCATCGTGCTGGACTTTTCCCGAGCGGTGCGGGGGCGTCATCCAGAGCGGCAGGCGAATCGCCATGGAGCCCTCCTTTGTGTCGCCGAAGACGGCGGCCTTGCCGGCGGGGGCCTTGAGCGTGACTTCGTAGTCGAGGATGCGGGCGTCGGCGGTGGCACGGAGGCGAATCGTTGTTTCGTCGGTCAGGTGGAGGGCATTGTCGGCGCCGACCCATTTGTTGCGGGCCTTGATGATGCCCACGCCGCCGACGACCGACTGCTCGACACCTTCGCTCAGAATGCGGCCCTGCTTGGGACCGTTGGACTCGGCCCAGAAATCGAGGCCGTTGACGTCGCCGTGCGTGAACCAGAGTCCGCGGTGGTGCGGGTGATCCTTCACCTCGCCGGGCACGTCGGCCTTCATGGGATAATTTCGGGTCAATTGCGTGCCGTCGGCTCCGATGACCGGGTGGAAGTAGGGCTTTTGCGCACCCTTGAAAATATATTCGGTGAACAACTGGCCGCCGATTTCGGCGCGCACGCGGTCGTCGACGCGGGTGAGTTTGACTTCGGTGGCAGCAGCCGCGACCAGCGAGGAAACGAGCGGCGCAAATAGAGCGGCCGCGAGGAGGGGAAGCAGGCGGGATTTCACGTCGGGTATGACGTAGCGACCCACGAAAGGGTTCAACCGTAAATCAAGCGGAGACATTCCGCCTCAATCAGAGCAGTGGCTTTCCAGCCCGAGGAGTTTCTTCGAGTCATTTTATTTCCAGTTCAACAAGAGGCGGGTGAAGTAGGTCGTGTCGAGGCGGCTCACACCCTTGCCCGGCTGGCTATTGTAGTCGGTGGCCACACCGAGACGGAGCTTCCATTGGGAACTCAGCAGCGGTAACTCCAGCGAGCTCTCGTGGGGCAAAACGAAGTTCGCAAAATCCTCAAAGGTCGGGACGTAGGAAAGGCGGTTAACCCACACCGAGTTGTCTAACTGGAGGCGGTGGGAGAGACCGAAGTCCAAACCAGCGCTTTTCACGTCGACCGTGATCGGATTCTGGTAGCCGGCATAACGGAACGAGAAACCCGCGCGGCCCGTGAGGGTTTGTTTTGGCTTCTTGATCATATCGTAGCCGAGACCCGCCGCGGCGACGTCGTAGAGTTCGATGTCCTTCACGCGGTCGAAGCCACCTTCATTGCGCACATACCAAGATTTCGCACCCAAAAAATTGTTCGCGTAGTCGATACCGGCCTTGAACTGGTCGGCGGACTTCACGCCGTCGGACACCTGGCGGTCATAGGCGGTGTAAAACTGCAACGTGTCCTGCGCCCCGGCGAGCGTCGCGCGGAGCGAAAAACCCGTGGCGAGTTGCTCTTTGTTGCCGGTCTTGCCCGCGAGGTCGACCGCCGCCTGGTAAGCCCAGCCGCGCTCAAGTGCCGTGACGGCCGGGTCCTTGCCACCGGCCGTCCAACTGGCCGCGATTTTAACCATCGTGGTAGCGATGACGCCATCGGCGCCCTCAATTTGCACGGTGCCTGCGTTGCTCGAAATTTTTCCATCGATACGCGTGCCGCTCGCGAGGCGCACCGCCACGGGAGCATCGGTCGTGATCGCCGTCACTTCGCTCTGCTTGATAGTTATCGTGCCGGCGTAGTCCGTGGAGACCACCACCGAGCCGCCCTCAATCTTGGAGATTTTTCCGACGATCCGCGCACCACTCTTCGTGTCAACCACGTCAGCCGACAGATTCGCCGCGCCAAAAACGGCGAGGAGGAGGGCGAGGGGAGTCCGGAGGCATTGGATTTTGTTCATCAGCGCGAGTGTGACGGATCATGTCGGTAATCGTGACCTCACCCCTGTCAATTGCCTGATCGGTTGACCGAAGGTGTCGAAGATCGGGTGATCGCGTGCGGTCAGGTGGGTCTTGATCCCACCGAAACCCCTGCTCGACAGCCGTGCGCCCTAGGCTTTGCCTCGCCGCGACTCGCTCAGCACCGCTTCTCCGCACCATTAACCATGTCCGCCCACGTCTCTCGTCCCGCCCTCATCGTCGCCGATCGCTGGCGCGACTATCAACTCCTCGAATGCGGCGACGGTATGAAACAGGAGCGCTGGGGCGCTTACACGCTCGTCCGCCCCGACCCGCAGATTATCTGGCCCCGCCATCAAAAAGCCGCCGGCACCCGTTGGGAAAACTGGGACGGCTTTTATCACCGCAGCGAACAAGGCGGCGGCAAATGGGAGTTCCGCCAAGCCATCGCAGACCATTGGAAGCTGGCGTACGAACCCCTCGGCCTGAACTTCAAGATTCATCCCACCTCCTTCAAGCACACCGGCCTCTTCCCTGAACAAGCTGTCAACTGGGAGTGGTTTTCCGCCAAAATCAAAACAGCCCGCGCCGCCAGCCGCGAAGTCAACGTCCTCAACCTCTTCGGCTACACCGGCGCCGCCACCGTCGCCGCCGCGAAAGCCGGCGCGAGCGTTACCCACATCGACGCCGCCGAGGGCATGGTTAAATGGTGCAAGGAAAACGCCGTCCTCAGCGGCCTCGCCGACTCCCCGATCCGCTACATCGCCGACGACTGCCTGAAGTTCGTCCGCCGCGAGCAGAAACGCGGAAAATTCTACGACGCGATTATTATGGACCCGCCCACCTACGGCCGCGGCGCGACGGGGGAGATGTGGAAACTCGAAGAACACCTCTGGCCGCTCCTCAACGAGTGCCGCGCGATCCTCACCCCCCGGCCGCTCTTCTTTTTGATCAACGCCTACACCGCGCGACTCTCGCCGACGGTCGTGGCGAACCTCCTCGCCGAACTCCTCCACGGCCGCGGCGGGAGCATCACCGCCGGCGAAGTCGGCCTGCCGATCAAGCAGGACGGCAAAATTCTCCCGTGCGGTATCTACGGCCGCTGGGAAAGCTGACACCGCTCACCGATACTCCGCTAGCTCGACGATCACGCCGTCCGGATCGAGGAAGTAACACAGCGTCTTCTCGCCCGCCGAGAATTTCACCACGCCCTGCGGCACCTTCACGGGCGCGGAAAACAGCGTCACCCCCGCCGCGCGCAACCGCGCCGCCATCCCCGCGATGTCGGCCACCCGAAGCGCGAAATGCCGCAGCCCGAGCGTGTTCGCCCGCGCATTCTCCGGCAGCGCGACACCCGCCGGCGTCACGTATTGCAACAACTCGATGCGCACGCCGCCGCCCGGGAGTTCCACAAAAGCCACGAGCCCCTTCACGCCCCTGAGCCCGATGACCGCCTCGATCCACTCGCCCTCCATCAGCACGTCGTGCGTCTTTTGAAATCCCATCACCTCCGTGTAGAACTTCACCGACCTTGCTAGGTCGGCCGTCACGATGTTGAGATGATCGACCCCGAGAATCATGTCCGCACCCTACGGTGCGCGACCGACGCCGAGCAACGCCCGTTTCTTCCCCCTCCCCGCGCACGCCTTTCAGTCAGACCCATAGACATCCTGACCCAGGCAAATCGGATGCAAACCCAAAGACCAAAATGATCGAATTGCGTGTACTCGGAAGCCGAGGGGTGAAGTGGGTGAGAC
>SYGN01000210.1 GCA_005799525.1 Opitutaceae bacterium
ATCAACAACTGGCAGTCCACCGCCGCGAACACCTTCCGCATTTCGTTTACACCTACCAGCGCCGCCGCCACGTCCGCCACCGACCCGCAGAATCCCAACCGCCTCGCGGTTCGCCGCGTCCCCGAGAGCATCATCCCGCTGAGCCAGGACTGGGGCGGCCCCGACACCAAACAGAGCTCCAAATATTTCGCCTACACCGTCGAGCTAAAGCACGCCTTTTCCGACCAGCTCCAAGCCCTCGTCGCCCATAACGCCCAGCTCGACGATACTATTCGGAAGCAGGCCTTCTCCACCATCACCGTCATCGCCCCCGCCAGCCGCTACCTCCATATCGACGTCAACCCTGTGCTCCCCAACCCCAACGGCCCCGGCACCGTCCCCAACCCCAACTTCGAGCAGATGTATGTCGTGCACGTGCCGATTTATAATCCCGGCGGCCACGACATCCTCAACTGGCGCGGCCAGCTTGTCTACGACGCCGCCCTCCCTTGGAGCATCACTCAGCGCTTCGTCCTTGGCGCCAACTACCGCCACGAGAAAGTCTACTCCGAATTCTTTAGTTACTCGCTGACCCGTGAGGAGATCGCCCGCCGCGGCTACACCGGTGACGCCGCCTGGTTCACGAACAACCTCGTCTCCAATATTCATTACCTGCGCGACGGCAACAGCGACGAGAAGCTCGGCTGGAACGTCCGCCCCGGCATCACCCAGCTTTTCCGCTCAAATGCGGGCCTCAACCGCCACCAAGATCAGAGCCTCACCTCCGGCTCCCTGAGTATCCTCGGCTCCTACTTCAAGGGCAACCTCCGCACCAGCATCGGCCTCAGCCGTGAGCGCTGGCTGCAGAGCGTCAGCGCCGCCACCACCGCCGATCGCGCCAACTTCAACCAGACCACTTTCTCCGCTGGCGACGGCTCCCGTATTCCCAACGACGGCATCCGCAAGGCCAGT
Organism: Opitutaceae bacterium; assembly: GCA_005799525.1. Lineage (GTDB taxonomy): Bacteria > Verrucomicrobiota > Verrucomicrobiia > Opitutales > Opitutaceae > GAS368. The sequence continues at coordinate 952 of SYGN01000210.1, forward strand.
GGCATGGCGCTGATACCCTTCTCCGATGACTGGAGCAGCAACCAGACCTACGGCGCCGTCTGGCACGTCCGCCCCTGGCTCTCGCTCACCGGCGGCTACTTCGAGTCGTCGCAGTTCTCCGACAACATCGGCACCGATCTCACCGGCGGCGCCGTCGTCCCGCTCACCGGTGAAGGCGCCGACTTCAGCGCGCGCTTCAAACTCTTCGCCGGCAAAGTCGAGGCCACCGTCACGCGCTTCGACACCAAGCAGGAAAACCTCCAAGCCGGGATCAGCACCCAAGTCCGCGACGAGCTGAATCTGCTGCTCGCGACCGACCTCGCCAATTCGATCGACTACCGCGACCGCACCTCGACCGGCTGGGAATATCAGGTGCTCGTCAACCTCAACCGCAACTGGACGCTTCTCGGCTCCTACTCGCGCAACCAGACCGAGTTCACCCGGTTCTTCCCGCTCCTCGGTGCTGTTCTCACCCAAGCCCGGGCCGTCGCCAGCAGCCAAGGGCTCGATCCCGACAGCGCCACCATGCTCACCCGCGATTTCCTCGAGGACCAGGAGGGCGTAATCTCGCTCACCCAGCGCGCCACCGCCAGCCTCACCACCCGCTACAGCTTCAACGAGGGTCGGCTCAAGGGCTTCACCGCCGGTATCGCCGCCCGTTATACCCGCGGCCGCGAGCGCCCCGGGGTCACCATCTCCGGCGTGGAGATCCTGCCCCCGGTCAGGAGTGAAAATTACATCCTCACCAATCCCTTCGTCAGCTACCGCCGCAAGTTTGGCCGCTTCAACTGGACCCTCCAGCTCAACGTCAACAACGTCTTTGACGAGAAAATCGACGTCGGCAATGGCTACACCTGGACGCGCTACACGGAACCCCGCCAATACGTCACCACGGCGACCGTGGCGTTCTGAGAGCGCCGCTCGTGGCACCCCGGGGCGTGGGCCGCGGGACCTTCCTTCCGCTCGAAAATAATTTCTGTTTCCGTCCCCCCGTCCTTAAAAAAACCCATGAAGAGAACAGTCATTCCTACCCTAATCGCAGCCATAGCCGGCTGGCTTGCTGCGCCGCTCGCCACCGAAGCCCAAACCGCCCCTCCTCCGCCAAAGGAGGCCGCGGTCGTCCTCAGCCCCTTTCAGGTCAACACCTCCCGCGACTCCGGCTACGTGGCGTCCAGCACGCTGGCCGGCACGCGCTTGAATTCGGAAATCTGGGACACCCCCGCGGCCATTTCCGTCTTCACGTCCGAGTTCCTGTCCGACCTCGGCGTGCTCGACGTGAAATCCTCGCTCAGCTTCGCCCTCAACGCCTCCGAGGACACTAGCAACTACACCGGCAATTTCCTCGTCGCCAACGACGTCAACATCCAGATCCGCGGCTTTGTCGATGCCGCCGTCGGCCGCAATTACTTCACGTGGCGGCTCTCCTCTGACGTGTTCAACGTCGAGCGCATCGACTTTTCGCGCGGCCCCAACTCCGTGCTCTTCGGCGTCGGCGCGCCCGGCGGCATCGTCAACACCTCCAGCAAGCGCGCCCTCCTCGGTCGCGATTCCTCCCAGTTGCGCACCCGCATCGGCAGTTGGGACGACTACCGCCTCGAATACGATTTCAGCAAAACCCTTCTCAAGGACAAACTCGCCGTCCGCGCCAATCTGCTCTGGCAGGACAAAAACGACTGGCGCGAGTTCAAGTCCTCCGAGCGCCGCGCCGGCGCCCTCGCCGCCACCTATCGACCCTTCAAGGGCACCGAAATCCGCCTCGATAGCGAATACGGCGACGTGGACCAGTTGCACGCCCAGCCTTATCCTGCGCGGGAGGGCTTTGTCGGCTGGGAGGCCGCCGGCCGCCTCATTGCCAACACCTACGGGCAGGCGGTCAACGGCACGACGCCCAACACAGCTCCCCGGGTGGTCTGGGATCCATTTTCGGGCGGTCCGCCGGTGAGTTGGAACGGCAGTCGGATCGCCCGCGTCGGCACCTACGCCAGCGCCCTCGCCAATATCGGCGCCTCGGTGCTCGATGAATCCAAGCATCCTCGCTGGGCCGCGATCACTAGTCCCGGTTGGAAGAATGATTTTTACTACTACAACTATGCCGGTTTCCTCGAGCAGCGACTCGGCGACCATTTCTCGGTCGAGGCCGCGTTCAACCGGCAACGCGAGTCGCGCTCGCAGTACCGTCCGACCGGCTTTGCCGAGGTGGTCCTGCGCGTCGATCCCAACGCCGTGCGCCCCGTCGCCAGCAACGCGCTCGGCGTCGTCACTGCCACCGAGCCCAATCCGAATGTCGGCCGCTATTACATCGAGGGCGGCAATTTCGGCCTCTTGATTGCCGACCGGACCATCGACGACTATCGCGTGACCTCCTCTTACCGGCTCGATCTCACCGCCCGCAATCGCTGGCTCGGCCGGCACGAACTCGCCGCACTCGCCAGCCGCACCGACACGCTCAACCGCGATGACACCCTCGATAACCGCAACATCACCCCCATCGGCAACGCGCTCTTCCCGCTCGATGTCACCAACGGTCAAAACGGAATTCTCCGCCGCACGTATTTGGATTTCTCGAATCCCGATCCGCGCTGGCACGGCCTCGCCGATCCCAACCGCTATCGCCTGGCCGGGCAGCACGGCATTACTGAAGCCATGGTCCGCATCTTCGACAGCGGCCGCGATTTCCTCACCCGCGCCGACACCTCGATGCTTGCCACGCAGAGCCGCTGGTTTGACGGCCGCGTGGTCGTGACCGCAGGTGCTCGCCGGGACCGCCTGCGCGTTTGGACGGACACGATCGACACCGACGGGGACGGCGACCTGCAGGAACACCGCGCCGCCGTGACGCGGCTCTTTCCCCGCCGGCAGCAGAATGGTCTGAAGAGTTTCGCCGAGGGAGACACCACGACCTTGGGTACCGTCGTGCACCCACTACCCTGGCTCGCGGCTTTCTACAACCAATCGAATAGCTTTCGGCCGCAGTCGAATCAGTCCCTTACCGGTGCCCTCGTCGGCAACCGCAAGGGGGAGGGCCGGGACTATGGCCTCCGCTTCCGCTTTTGGGACAGCAAAGTCAACGTCTCGGTTGCGCGCTATACCACCGACGACAGCAACGCTGCGACCGGCTTCGACAGCAATTTCATCAATTTCATTAACTTGATCTGGCGCGCCATCGACCAGCCCAACCTGCAGATTCCCGGCGGATCCGACACCCAAGACCTAAGCGGCAAGGGCACCGAGGTCGAAATCACCGCCAATCCCACTCCGAATTGGCGACTCGCCATCAACGCCGCACAAACGAATCAGATCGCTTCATCGCTCTACCCGCGCAACGGCGCCTACCTTGAGAGCAAACGCGCTGTGTGGATGCAAAACGCCACTCGTTCGCTCGGTAATGAAGTCGCCACCTCCATCCCAGATCCCGATCCGGTCACGGGCGGCCGGCCCACGGTGCTCTCGGTGCTGCGCGAAGTGGACACAATCTATCGCGCGATCACCGCTGGCGCCGGTTCCACGCGACGGCAGTTGCGCGAATACACGGGGAATTTTTTCACTGCCTATTCGTTCCGCAGCCACGAGGGGTTTCTTCGCGGCGTCACCGTTGGCGGTGGGGCCAACTACCGCGGCAAGGGCGTCGTCGGCTTCGATACCACGAGGAAAAACGCCATCATCTACGGCCCCGCCTACACTCTCGCCAACGCCATGCTCTCCTACGAAGTGCGGCTCAAGAAATCCCGCACGCTCAAGTTCCAGCTCAATGTCGACAACCTGTTCAATGAATCCAAACCGGTCCTGACCGATGCGAGCCAAGCCCAAGAATTCAGCTACGTCTTTCAAACCCCACGCAGCTTCGCTCTCACGACGACCGTGACCTTCTGAGCGGCCCGCCGATGCCGGTCGCGGCCAAACCGTCATGCGCACCCCCGCTCTGCTCGTGGTTTCTGTGTTCGTGCTGATCGGTGCATGTGCCGCCGCCGCGCCCGCTACCCGTCCCAACGTCGTGATTCTCCTCACCGACGACCAGGGCACGCTCGATGCAAACTGCCACGGTTCGACGGATATCAAGACGCCGAACATGGACCGGCTGGCGGCCGGCGGCGGACGCCCCGCGGCTCGACGGCCGCAGCCTGTTGGCGTCCTCGCCAGCCCCGCGGCGCCGGGCGTGCACGAGGTTCTGCACTTCGCATGGGGGAAGAACTGGGCCGTGCGCCCCGGCGACTGGAAGCTGATCGGCACGTTCGACGCGAAAACCAATACCACGCGCCATTCCCTGCACAACCTTGCCGCGCCCCGGCCCGAGGAGAGGGACCACTCCCGCGGGCAGCCCCAGCTCGTGACCGAACTTGCCGCTTTGCACGAGGCGTGGGAGCAGGACGTGAACTCCAAGTAGCGCCGATCGGCGCCCACCCCGCCACCCTCAGACCTCAATCCCTCCATGAAAACCCGATCGTTCCCACTGACCGCGTGCATCCTGCTTCTTGCCTGCCTCGGGCCCGGCGTCCGGGCGCAGCCGGCGACCGGTTCCATCTCAGGCCGCGTGCAGAGCGAGGTCACCGGCCAATACCTCCTCAACGTCCGCGTGACCGTCAAGGGCACCGACCTCACCGCGTTCACCGACAGCTACGGCACCTTCCGGCTCGGCGGGGTCCCCAGCGGCACGGTGACGCTGGACACGTTTTATTCCGGGCTCGATCCGCAGCAGGTCGCACTGACGCTCACACCGGGCCAGGCCGTAGTGCGCGACATCGGCCTCACCAGCCGGGCGATTGCCGGCGACAAGTCCGGCGTCGTGAAGCTCGATCCGTTTGTGCTCGCTGCGTCCAAACTCACCGAAGGCGAGGCGCTCGCGACCAACGAGCAGCGCTTCGCGCCGAACATCAAGAACGTCGTCTCCACCGACGCCTTCGGCGATGTCCCCGAGGGCAACATCGCTGAATTCATGCGCTTCCTGCCGGGCGTGACTGTCGGCTACGAGGACGAGATGCCGACCGCGGTCTCGATCCGCGGCTTCGGCGGCGCCATGACCAACGTGATGACTGACGGCGCCACCATGGCCAATTCCGCGCGCATCGGTTCGTCCCGCGAATTCGACTTCATCCAGGTCTCGATCAATAACGTTTCGCGCATCGAGGTCACCAAGGTGCCCACGCCCGCCAATCCCGCCAGCGGCCTCTCGGGCAACGTGAACATGGTCAGCAAAAACTCGTTCGAACGCAGCCGCGCCCAACTCAACTACCGCCTGACCTTCTCCGGCCATGGCGACAATCTGAAGGCCTCCGCGCAGCCGTTCCCCTTCGACACCCGCGAGCGGCCGGTAAAGCTCGGCTTCGATTTCGATTACACTCTCCCGGTGACCAGGAACTTCGGCGTGGTGCTGACCGCGCTGCAGTCGTTCACGATGACCAATCAAGATAGCGCGAACACGACGTGGAACGCCACCGCCGCCGGCACCGGCGCCACCCCGTCGCGGCCGTATCTCCAGACCCACACGCTCCTCGAGGCGCCCAAGTGGCGCGACCGCAACTCGGCCGGCCTGAAGCTCGACTGGCGCGTCTCCCCCAACTCCGTCCTCACGCTCGGCCTGCAGGCCAACTATTACCGCTACGTGAACGGCAACCTCCAGCGCACCACCAGCGTCGGCACCAATGCGGCGCCCTCGATCGCCGCCGGCGTGCCGCTCACCTTCGGCGAAAACTTCGCACGCAGCGCGACGGGCCGCGGCACCGCCGGCTTCAGCTCGAATTTTCTCCACGACTACGCGAAAACCCTCAGCGCCAACACGCGCTACCGTTACCAAAGCGCCGAGTGGCTGATCGACGCCGGCGCTAACGCCTCGAAGTCCATCACTTGGCGGCGCACCATCATGAAGGGCCACTTCAACAGCTTCGGCAGCAGCCTGCTCGCGACCACCGGCGTACGCGTCAATTTCGAGGACATCCGCCCCGAGGGCCCGGGCACCACCCGCGTGTTCGACGCCAACAACCGCGAGATCGACCTCTTCGACCTGCGCAACTTCCGGCTCAACACCGCCAGCTCCGGCACGTATCGCAATTACTCCGACGACACGGCCGGGCTCGACCTCACCGCAAAGCGCAGCCTGAGCCTGTTCCAAGTGCCCGTCACCCTGCAGAGCGGCGGCCTCCTCGGTATTCAGGACCGCGACCACCGGCGGGAGTCGCTCGGCTACGCCTACAATCCGGCCAATCCCGCCGACCCCACACTCGCGCCGTTCGCCATGCAAGTTTATCGCGGACACCCCAACTACTGGGTCCAGCAGCCCGTTCCCTGGGCTTCGCCCAACCGCATGGTCGAGGCGTGGGGCGGAGACCCCGGACTCTTCACCCAAACGGCCGCGCAGCTGGTAGCCTCGGAGCAGGCCCGCATCAACGGTTCGGAGACGTTCAAGGAAATCACCACGGGTATCTATCTTCAGGGTGACGCGCGGCTGCTCAACAACCGGCTGTTCGCGCTCGCGGGTGTGCGCTTCGAGCGGATCCACACCAAGGCGCAGGGACCGCTCTTCGAGCCCGGCAACGCCTTCGTCCGCACCGCGTCCGGCGCCTTCGCCCGCAATGCCGCCGGCGTCCGCCTCCGCCGCCCCGAGGCCGGCGCCGCCGGCTCGATGGAGGATCTGCGCCTGGTCCGCACCGAACTTGGTCAGGGCACCAACGGCGGCTACCAGGACTACTTTCCCAGCGTACATCTCACCTACAACGCCACGGCCAACCTCTTGTTCCGCGCCGCCTATGCGCTAACCTACGGTAAGCCCGACTACGGTAACCTCATTCCCAATACAACCGTCACCGAAAACGACGTCGCCGAGGGCGCGGATCCCTCCGTCCTCCGCGGCACGCTCAACGTCAGCAATCCGGCACTCCAACCGTGGAAGGCGGACAACTTCGACCTTTCCGCCGAATATTACACCGACACCGGCGGCGTGTTGAGTGTCGGGGCATTTCGCAAGGACATCGCGGGCTTCTTCGAAAACCGCGTGACGCTGGCCACCGCGGCGGACATGGAGGCACTCGGGATCGAGCCGGAATACCTCGGCTGGATGCTGACGACCACGGCTAACGGCGGCGATGCGCGCGTGGACGGAATCGAGTTCAATGTCCGCCAGTCCCTCCAGGCGCTGGGCAAATGGGGCCGGCATTTCTCCGTCTTTGCCAACGCCACGAAGTTGAAGCTCAAGGGCAGCCGCACCGCCGCGTTCGGAAGTTTTATCCCCGAAAACGTCAACTGGGGCTGCACCTTCACGCGGAATCCCATCACCGTCATGCTCAAGTGGAACGCCCGCGGAGAACAGCGATTTGGCGCCGTGCCCACTATGGGACCGGATGCGCGCAACGCTCAAGAGAAGCGCACCACGATGGACGTGAACGTCACCTATCAATTCACTCGCCGGCTTTCGCTGTTCCTCAATGGCCGCAATATTCTCGACGTAAATAATCTGCAGCTCCGCTACGGTTCGCAGACGCCCGGCTACGCCAAGGTTGGAATCACCAATAAGTTCGGCGTGGCGTGGACGGCCGGGTTGAAGGGCACCTTCTGATCGGCAGCCAATCACCCCTGTCCATCCCGCCATCTGTCCTCGCATGATGAAAACCATTTACCCACTTTTCGGCCTGTGGCTCTGCACGTTGGGCATCGCCTTTTGCGCTGCGCCGAAGCCGAACATTGTGGTCATCATGGCCGATGACCTCGGCTGGCGGGATCTGCATTGCTACGGCAACGAGCAGATCGACACACCGTTCCTGGATCGCCTGGCGTCCGAAGGGATGCGGTTCACGGATGCCTATGCCGCAGCTCCCGTCTGCTCGCCCACCCGCGCCGCGATGATGACCGGGCTGGCCCCGGCGCGATTGCGGCTCACCAATCATGCCCCGGGCAATCCGGACGGATTCTCGCTGCCCGGCTCCGATCTGGCGGAACCGGAAACCGTCCGTAATCTCGCGCTTTCCTACACGACCATCGCAGAGCGCTTGTCCGCGGCCGGCTACGCCACCGGTCACGTGGGCAAGTGGCATCTTTCGTATGTCAACCCGCGTGGCAACGAGAAGCTCGATCAGCGCGAGCTCTTTCCTGAGCAGCAGGGCTTCGACGTGAATATTGGCGGCAACTCGAGCGGGGGCCCGCCCAGCTACTTTTCACCGTACCGCAACCCCACCCTCAAGGACGGCGAAGCGGGGGAATATTTGCCGCAGCGGCTGGCCGACGAGGCGATGAACTTTGTTCGCAGCAGCCGTGGCCGTCCGTTCTTTTTGAATTGGTGGCCTTTCTCCGTGCATTACCCGATGCAGGCGCCCGACGGGCTGATCGCGAAATACCGGCAGCGCCAAGGGGTGAAAGATCCGGTTTACGCGGCGATGATCGAGGGCATGGACGCCGCCATCGGGCGCTTCCTGAAAAAACTGGACGAGGCGGGGCTGCGCGACAACACGCTGATCCTCTTCAAGTCGGACAATGGCGGATACAGCGGCGACAACCGACCGCTGCGCGGCTACAAGGGAATGCTCTATGAGGGCGGCGTTCGCGTGCCGTGGATCGTCCGCTGGCCGGGAAGGGTGCCGGCCGGATCCATTTGCTCCACCCCGGTCATCAGCACGGACTG
>SYGN01000211.1 GCA_005799525.1 Opitutaceae bacterium
ACGTACGCGGACGCGTTCCCCAAGGGGGTCTTCACTGCCCTCGTGCAAGCGGACACCGCGACCGCGGGCGTGGATCTCGCGGCGGTGTTCGACGGCGTGCTCCGGCAGATCGCCCAGGTGCAGTTTCCGCCGGACTATCCCGCCGCGTCGATGGCGGCCTACATCCAGCGCAACCTCGCGACGTACCAGGACCAGATTTTTCCGCTGCGCAAGGCGGAGTTCCTGGCCCTGCTCGAAAAGAAGTCCGCGGAGCCGGGGCAGCCCGCCTCGCTCATGTTTGCGATTACCCATGCGGTCTACCTGAGCGACCCCGCCGGTGATCCCCGCGATGTGATCGGCTGGCTGGAACGTATCCGCGAACACTCGCCCGATCACCGGCTCGCGCTGGAGGCACTCTATCCTCTTTACCGCCAGCTCGGCGAATCCGAGCGGGAAGGCCAGGTGCTCGAACGGCTGATCGCCCTTGCGCCGGAGGCCGAGAACTTCCGCCAGCTGCTCGCCAACCTATGGCGCACGCTCGATCATCCCGAAAGCGCGTTGCAGGCCCTCGGCGGCAAACCGCGGGCCGGGGCCGCCGCAACCGCGCGCGATCCGAATCGCATCGGCGCGAGCCAGCTCACCTATGCGAGCTTGGGCGCCGCGCAGGTGAACAAGCTGGTCGCGCAACTCGCGAGCCCCGACGCGGGTCCCGCCGTGCGCCCGGCTTTGCGCAGCCTCCTCCAGATGCTGCCGGCCCCCGGCATCCAGCCCTACGAATACTATCGCAACGGCCATCCTGTGGTCATGCTGCCCGGGCTCCTGGCGCTCGGAACCAACACCCCGGCGCCACGCCCTGGCGCCGCCGGGAACGCCGGCACTGCCAACCCGGTGTTGAGCGCCCTCGGGTCGGACGCGCCGGTCGCCAGCGGCCGGACGCCCACGCTGCTGGAGCGCGTCGCCACGCAGCCGCACGCCCTCCCCGAGTTCGAGGCGATCCTGCGCACGCTTGACCCCTCGACCCAGGACAACGACGAGCAGTATCAGTTTTATCCGCTGCTCGCTCTCGCCTACGCGAGCAACGGCCGGATGCCCGGTGAATTCGCGCGCCTCACCGAGGCGTTGCGCTCTGGCCAGGGCAGCAAGAAGGTTATGATGCTCTGGATGGAACTGCTCGTTCGGCAGCCCGCGGAAATTATTCCCGAGTTTCTGCCGGTGGTGGAAAAAGCCTTCCTGACCGGCGGTCCCGTGAGCAACTACCAACGGATCCAGCTCGCGCGGCTCTACGCCCGGGCCGGCCGCACGGAGCAGGCGGTGGGCATCTACAGCGTGGCCGCGGTCACGGCCCTCGCTGGCACCACCTCCAGCAACGCCCTGCGCTCCTTCTCGGGCGACACGCCGTCGCTGTTCAGCGCGGGCGGCCTGAGCGCGGATGCGGAGAAATACCTCGAGCGCGCGACCCTGCCACTGTTCTTCGAGCGCCTCGCCCACATCGCCAAGCCGGCGGACGGCCCCGCGTATGAACTCTGGCACCAGTGTTTCGTGCTGCTGTTGATCGAGCGCGCGTTCAAGAACGGCGGGCCCACCGACGGGCTCAAGGCCCTCGTCGCCAAGTTCGATCCGCAAAAGGCGCGGCGCGAGGATTTGGCCCGCTACGCGCTGGTGCAAAGCCGCCTGTTACCCGTCGAGCAGGCGCTGCCGGCCCTGCGGGTCGCATTGAAGCGGGGTTCCGCGGCCGGCTCCCTGCAGATCAGTTCCACGGCCGACATGTTCGTGCGGAATTATGCGATGGGCCTTGGCTTCCGTTATTCGACCGCCATGCCGGGCGGCTTTGTGACCGACCCCGGCGCGTTCTTGCAGTTCAAGTCCGTTTTCCCGACACAGGCGGAGGCGTGGCCCAACGCCCGCGAGTGGCTTGTCCGCTCCGCGCAGGCCATTCCCGGCTGGCTCGCCGACCCCGCCATCGATCGCGATCTGGCCCTGCAGGTATACGCTCTTGTGGCGTTTCGCCAACACCAGTTCGGCCTGCCCGAGGCGGCTGCGACGGCCAAAGAACTCTCGCGCGCGCTCGCGCAATCGGAACGGGTGTCGACGCCGGCCGCGACACTCCTCGTGGCCGTCACCGAGCTCATCAAGGTTCCCGTCGAACTCGCCGTGTTGCGCCAGCTGGTCGGCGATCGCCGGCTCGACGTACGGCAGCTTGCGAGTCTGGTCAGCCGCGTCGCGGCGACCGACGGCACTCCGGCGGCGCTCGCGCTGGGCGAAATCGCCCTGTCCTACACGCGCAACGACGACTTCCTGCATGCTCTCGAATCGCTGGCCCAGCAGGCGAACGCGGAGGCCCAGCTCGCCCGCTACCGCACCATGCGCCAGCTGGCCGCGACCGCCCGCACGACGCTCGACAGCCCGAAGGCCCCGCCAGCGCGGTCCGCCTCTCGCACCTGATCGGCCGCACAGCGCCACGCGTCGACGCGGAAGCGGAAGAGGCCCAAGCCAGGCTCCTGGTCCTCCCCGCCGCCAGCGGGCAGATCCGCCCCCTCTACTTGCTCATACGCAAATCCAGTTGCGCACCTCCCTCGCCTCGTCATTCGTCAAGCTCCGTCGTCCCACCATTCCGATGTCCTCGATTCCACTGAAAGCCACCACGGCTGCCTGGTCGTTGCTCGCGCTGCTGATGCACTGCCCCGGCCCCGCCGCCCTCTCTGCCGCGGTCCCCGCCGCCAAGGATCCCAACGCCCCGGTCCTGCTCGAGTCCTACGAGGTCACGGGCTCGCGTTTAAAACAGATCGACATCGAGGGCCCCTCGCCGGTGCTCACCTTCGACCGGCCGTTCATCGAGGCCACCGGCTTCGCCACCACCGAGGAGTTCCTGCGCACGCTGCCGCAGAACTTCACCGGCGCCTCCGCCGGCCGCGCCGGCGTGGTCAACGACGAGAACCCGGTGCTCTTCGCCCGCAACGCCGGCCAGTCCGGCGTCGGCCTCCGCGGCCTGGGCTCCAATTCCACTCTCGTTCTCATCAACGGCCGCCGGGCTCCGCTCTCCGGCCGCGGCAACAACGGCTCTACGCCGCCGCAGGGGTTCTTCGACATCAACACCATCCCCATGGGCATGATCGAACGCATCGAAGTGCTGACCGACGGCGCCTCCGCTATCTATGGCACCGACGCGATCGGCGGTGTCGTGAATATCATTCTGAAAAAGGACTTCAACCAGACCGAGGTGCGCACCCGTTTCGGCGGCACGTGGCACGGCGGCGGCTTCGAACGTGGCGCCACCCTCACTCACGGAATTACCCAGGACCGCTGGAAACTCACCGCCGTCCTCGACTGGTTCAGCCGCGAACCCCTCTGGGCCAGCCAGCGCTGGTTTGCCAAGTCCGGCGACCACCGGCCGCGCGGCGGCGACGACTTCCGCAGCACCATCGGCTACCCCGCCACCATCTTCGCCCTCCCCGGCCAGACCCTGCGCGGCCTCACCAACCCCAACGGCGTCCCCGCCACCCAGGCCGTCGTGCCCTCCGGCCAGGACGGCCGCAGCCTCAAGATCTCCGACTTCGCCGCCACCGCGGGCCAGCGCGCCTACTACAACCAGGCCACGCTCTATTCCATCATCACCCCCACCGAGCGCCGCGGGGTGTCGTTAAACGGTGAATACGCCCTCACGAAGCGCGTCACGCTGTTCGCCGAGGTCTCCCACACGCGCAATTCCACCAACACCCGCGCCAACCCGCTCCCGACCAACAACCCCAACGGCCTCGCCACCCTGCCGCGCATCCCGGCCTCCCACCCGTTCAACCCCTTCGGTCAGGACCTTGGCGTGGCGATCGCGCACGACGAACTTGGCCCCCGCCAGCTCCTGACTCAGACCAAGTCGCGGCGCGGCCTCCTCGGCGCCCGCGTCGACTTGCCGCGCCAGTGGCAGGGCGAGGCCTCGTTCATGTACTACAGCCAGCAACTGCACGCCCTCAACGGCGGCCTGCCCAACAACGCCGCCCTCATCGCCGCCCTCAACCAAACCGACCCCGGCAAGACGCTCAACCTCTTCGGCGACTTTTACGCCAAGGGCCCCATTAATCCCCCCGGCCTTTACGAAACCCTCGTCAACATCACGGTCGAAAAAGCCGATTCCGACGTCTACACCGCCGAGGCCACCGCCCGCGGCCCCCTCTGGCGGCTCCCCGCCGGCAACCTTCAACTCGCTTTCGGCGGCGAGTGGAACCAGCAGGACCGCCTCCGCACCACCAACATCCCTTCCACCATTTTGCCCGCCCGCAGCCGTGAGGTGCGCAACAATTACGCCGCCTATGTCGAGGCCTCCGTGCCCCTCGTGGGCAAGGAGCGCCGCCTGCCGCTCCTCCACAAACTCGACGCCTCGCTCGCCGCCCGCCACGAGGACATCCAGAACGCCGGCGCCACCACCGACCCCAAGTACGCCCTGCGCTGGCAGCCGTTCCAGCCCCTCCTGCTCCGCGCGTCCTACGGCACCGGCTACCGCGCCCCCGCCCTCACCGAACTCGAGCGACCAGAGGCCAACGCCAATAACACCCTGATCGATCCGCGGCGCAGCGGCGAGCGCTACCCCATGCTCGTCATCTCCGGCGCCGACCGCAACCTCGAGCCCGAGACGTCTAAGACTTTCAACTACGGCCTCGTCCTCAATGTGCCGCGGGTCACCGGCCTCAGCCTCGGGGTCGACTACTACCGCAAGGAGCAGCGCAACCTCACCACCAGCCTTCCCCCGCAAAACCTGCTCGATTTTGAGCGCTTCTTTCCCGACCGCGTCACCCGCCTGCCCGCCACCGCCGCCGAACAGGCCGCCGGCCAGCCGGGACGCGTCACCCAGATCGACGACCGCTTCCTCAACTTCGGTTTGGTCATCACCGAGGGCTTCGACTACAGCGTCAACTACCTCCTTACCACGCAGTCGCTGGGTCGCGTCAACTTCCGTGCCAGCGCCACCTACCTGGCGTCGTACAAGATTGCGTTTAATCCGGGCGATCCGCTGGTCGAGCGCAAGGGCACCTTCGGCTTTCCGCAGGATTTCAAGGGCAACTTCATGGCGGTCTGGACCCGCGGGCCCCTCGGCGCCTCGCTCGCCTGCTACCATCAGGGCGACTTCGACCGCAATGGCCGGCGGGTCAGCACCTTCACCACTTGGGATATCGGCGGTTCGTTTGAATGGACCAAACGCCGGCTCCGCTTCCAGGGCGGCATCGGCAACCTCTTCGACCGCGCTCCCCCGTTCGCCAACACCGTCTGGGGCTACGACGGCGGCTTCCACTCTGCCAAGATGCGCACCTACAATTCCAGCGTCACCTATAGATTCTGAACCCGTCTTTCCTTCCACCATGAAAGCCAACCTTCGCGGCTTCACGATCGCCGCCGTCCTGCTTGTTGCCGTTGCCACGGCGCCCGCCGCCGCACCGAAGGAGATCCGCCTCACCGCCGACCCCAAGATCCTCGCCGAAGGCGGTGACCTTTGGGGTAAACTCCCATTCTTCAACGACGCCGTCGCCCTCGCCCCCGCGAAACCCGCCGCCGTGCGGAAGGCTCCCGTCGCCAACGGCACCCGGTCTACGGATCCATCAAGGCCGGCAACGGGCCACGCAGCACTTACCTCGTCGCCGTCGACCAGGAACCCGAGGGCAAAGCCGACCTGCGCCGCATCTACATCGACACCAATCAAAACGGCGACTTCACCGACGACGGCGACGGCCAGTGGCAGAAACAGATCGCCCGGGGCAAGATCACCGCCGGCACCCACCACGTCCTGCTTCGCGCCTCCTACGGCACGGCGGAAAAGGAAACCGGATCGGGCGACTATGCGGTGATGTTCATCTACACCATTCCGCGCCCCGATGCCGGCTACCAACTCTCCCAGCGCTGCGCCGTCGGCCGCGTGGGCCAGCTCGACGTCGACGGCAAATCCGTCCGCCTCGTCCTGATCGAAAACGACAACGACGCCCGCTTCGACAAGTTCGTCGCCGCCGGCGACAAGCCCCGGCCGTTCTGGCTCATGGCCGATGTCGATGGCGACGGTCAATTCGACCCCTACGCGGAAAAATTCGACGCCCGCCTGCCGATCAAACTCGGCGGCACCACCTACGAACTCTCCGCGCCGATCGACGGCTCTCGCCTCGCCCTCACGCCCACCACCAAGGTCGCCCAGGAGGCCGGCAAGAAGGCCGCGCCGCGCACCCCCGCCCCGCGCCAACCGCTGCTCGCCGCCGGCACGGTCGCCCCCGATTTCACCGCGCTCACCGCCGGCAACAAGCCGGTGCCGCGGACGTCGAAGACGAGTTGCGGACGCTCGAGGGCGTTGAGTTTTTTGCGCGTGCCGTCGGTCCAGGCGATTTCGGGCGTGGTGACGAAAAATACCGATTCCGCGGGGAGCACCGAAGAAGGTCGCAATGTTCCAACGGTGCGGGCGCGGGATTGTTTTATGGAGCGGGCGGGTGGGCGAGGAGGTCGGCGGCGGGAGCGTGGGCAGCCCTATCCCAAAATCGGATTTTATCCCGTCGGTTATCGGTTGACCAGGTTCAGTAAGCGGCCACACTTAAATCATACTTTAAACATATGGCTGCGACTTCGCTTTTGCCCGAGAACATCCATCCGCTCACGGATTTTCTGCGCCATCACAAGCGCCATCTGCAGCGCTTGAAGCGCAGCCAGCGTCCGGCGGTGCTCACGCTCAACGGCAAGGCGGAGGTCGTGGTCCTAGATGCGAAGGCCTATCAGGCGATGCTGGAGGGCGTCGAGGCCATGCAGGCGCAGGCTGGTATTGCTGAGGGCATTGCGTCCATGGAGCGTGGCCAGGGCGAACCGGCGCAGACGGTCTTTGCGCGGCTTCGCGAGAAGCATGGGATTAAGCCCGCGAAATGAAATATCGCGTCGTCGTCGAGACGCGGGCGATTCGGGACATCGACGAGGCCACCGGCTGGATCGCCGCCCAAGCGTTCGATGCCGCCGAGCGGTGGTTCAATGCGATCGAAGCGCAGATCAACTCGCTCGCGCATTTTCCGGAGCGGTGCGCGCGGGCGCGTGAAGACGGATTGTTCAAGTATGAGTTGCGCCAGTTGGTCTTTGGCCGACGGCACGGACGCTACCGGATAATTTTCACGATTTACGACGGCGCGGTGCACGTGCTTCACGTGCGCCATGGCGCTCGACCAAGGATGACGATGGCTGAGATCGTAGATTTGCTGCCTCCGGTTTGATTCGGCAGGCGAAACGCGACCACGTGTTTGCGAACCCAGCGGAAAAGCGCAGCTCAGGTCGTAGATGAGTTGTGGGCGCTCGAGGCCATAGAGGTTTTCTTCGCGCCATCCCTCCACGCAATTTCGGGCGAGGTGACGAAAAACACCCATTCCGCGGGGAGCACCGCAGTAGGTCGCACGGTTCCAACGGTGCGGGCGCGGGATTGTTTTATGGAGCGGGCGGGCAGGCGAGGAGGTCGGCGGCGGGAGCGTGGGCGGGATCGCGGGTGAGCACGGTGCGGAGCAGGCGGCGGGCGGCGGCGCGCTGGCCGAGGCCGAGACGGGCCTGTGCTTCGAGGAAGAATGCGGAGGTGCGTTGGCGTGCGGCGAGATCGTCGGAGAAGAGGAGCATCGTGGGAAGCGACGTCGCGAAGTAGTCGACGGTCGCGGGGGCGGCGGCGAGGGTGCGCGCGTGTTCGAGGAGGGCGCGGAAGATTTTTTCGGCGCGGGTGGATCGGCCGAGGCGGCGGTGGGCGAGTGCGGTGCAGAAAGTGAGTTCGGAATAGGCGCGGACGCTCATGCCCTGAAAATCGCCTTTGAAACCGGCAGCGGTGCGCCAGTGGTCGCGCGCGGCGTTGCGGTCGCCGGCGGCGGCGCAGGCATCGCCGAGGCCGAGGTAGAGGTCGCTGCGATTGGCGAGGAGGTGGTGGGCTTCGCCGAGATTTTCCGGGGCGGTGAGGGCGAGGGAAAATGCGGCGCGGGCGGTGGTGGCGTCGCCGGCGGCGAGCGCGGCGCGGCCGAGGAGAAGATGAGTGCGGACGTGCTGGCCGAGGGCGGCGCCTTCGCCGCCTTCCCAGGGTTGGAAGCGGCGGGTCTGGACGATCGGGCGGGCGTGGGCGGGTTGGCCGAGCTGGTTGTGAAGCGCGCAGAGCTCGAGGGAGAGATCGTCGCGGGCGGCGACGAGAACGGGGTGGCGGGCGAGTTCGCGGAGGCGGACCGAGGGCGCGAGGCCGAGGCGTTTGGCGAGCTGGTCGGACTCGTAGAGGAGGCGGGCATCCCGGGGCGCGGCGCGGCGAGCGGCCGCGTAGGCGCGGCGGGCGGCGGCGGGTTTCTTCAGGATGTTGAAATAGCCGAGGCCGAGGCAGCGTTGGACGACGGCGTCGCGCGGGTCGAGGCGGGCGGCAAACTCCCAGTGGGTGATCGCGGCGCGGTGGCGCCGGCGGTCGTAGAGCCAGTGGCCGAGGGCGGCGTGGGCGCGGGCATCGCGGGGGTTAACGGCGAGGGCGTGGCGGAGGATGATTTCCTCCTCGAGCCGGGCGGGGAAAAAGTAGTCGCCGGCGGCGCGGGAGGCGGCGCCGAGGTGGGCGCGGAGCACGGCGGGTTTTTCCCCCTTCAGACGACAGATCCACGCGCGGTAGTAGAAAACGAGAGGAGCGGTGCCGGAGAGAGGCTCCGGGCTGGCGTCTGCAAGCAGGGCGAGGCCTTCCTCAAAAAAACCGGCGCGAGCGGAGTCGAGGGTAAGGTCGAGCCGGATTTGGGTATCGGCGGTGACGAGTTCGCCAAGCAAGTGGCGCGACCAGTGGTCGAGCGGATCGAGGGCGAGGTTGGTGCGGAGCTCGGCGGCGGCGGCCTCGTCGCGGCCGAGGCGACGGAGGACGAGAGCGCGGAGCGTGCGGGCACGGAGATTGTCGGTGCCGACGCGGAGGGCGCGGTCGAGGTGGTCGAGGGCGCGGGGCCAGTCGTGGCGGGTGCAGTCGAGCTCGGCTAGGGCGTGGAAGCCGGCGGCCTGCCAAGCGTGGTTCCACGTTGCCTTGTAGAACGCGGCGTAGGATTCGGCGATTTTCCTCGCGCGCGCGACGTTGGTCGTGGTGGTGAGCGACTGGAGCAAAAGGCAGCGGGCGAGTTGGTAGGAGGCTTCGCCGTCGGCGGGGTTGGGGTTGCGGAAAGTCAGGCGGGCCAAGGCGGCACGGAAGTGGGATTCGGCGGGAGTCAGCTCACCGCGGCGCAGGTGCCAGCGGCCGAGGGCGAGATGGCAGCGCGAGTCGCCGGGGTCGCGGCGGAGGGCTTCGCGCCAATGGAGCTCGGGGGAGCGGGTGGCGTGACGGTATTGTTCGAGGTGGAGGCCAATGAGGTAGAGTTCGTCGGCGCTGGCGACCGCAGCGGGAGCCGGCGGCTCCGTGGCGGCCTGGGCGGCGAGCGCGGCGGGAGTGGGGGCGACGGTGGGCCGCGGTTGATAGCGGATGAGTTCGGTGCCGTCGGCGGCGAGGACGGTGACCGAAAGTTCGGTGGCTGACGTGCGACGCGGGAGTGAAACGGTTTCGAGCAAGGGCGAAGCAGGAGAGAGGTCGCGGCGGAAAGTGGCCAGAATTCTTTCGCCGGCGCGGAGGGTGATGGTCGCTGCGGGCTGGACCGCGGTGACGGCGATACCGAGGCGAGCGGTGCCGGCGGTGATCGTGAGGTTGAGAGCGGCGGCGAGGTTGGCGTGGTGGGCCGGGCCAATTTTTTGGAACGGATACCAGTGCTGGCTCCACGACTTGGTTTCGCCGGGTTGAAGATGGGAAAAGTCGGGCTGGTTGTCGGTGAAGACGCCGGCCATGAGCTCGATGTAAGGGGCCGTTTCGCCCTGCCCGTCGGGTTCGGTGAGGTTGCGGTCCCATGCGTAGCCGAACTCGTGGTTGCCCCAGGTCCATTGTTTCTTGCCCGGGGAAATGTGGTGGTTGGCGACGTGGATGAGACCGGCGTTCGCCCGGTGGTCGTAGCCACCGTGGAAATCTTCGCGCGAGCCCATGACCATGTAGGAGGTGGGCACGGGGATGTTGGCATACCAACTCAGGTCGTTCGCCGGGTAGTCGCCGGGCGGGCGGTAATGGCGGGGTTGCTCTCCGGCAGGGACGCCGGAGCGGGCGCGGGCGGCATAATCGACGCCGTAGTAGTGGCCGCGGCAGAGCGGGTAGGTGCTCATGGCGCGCTTGGCGTGGTCGGCGACGGAGTTGGCGTCGGGCGGGAAAAAACTTTGGTAGCGCTCGTGAACGCGGGTGGCGACGTTGGCCCACCAGAGAAAAGTCTGCGTGTCGGTGGTGCGATTGTAGGCGCGGGCTTTGAGCTCGAGGATGGCGAGGCCGGGATGGAGGCAGACACCGTGCATGCCCTTGAGCCGGGCCATCGGATCGTGATCGCCGAGCCAGACGGTGACGGCACCGTCAAAGTGAGTCTCGACGTGGACGTCGGCGGGCATGAACGTCGAAGGGCGGTGGTGCTGCGGCCAGTTGAACTCGATCCCGCCGCTGGCCCAGGGCCCGGCGAGGCCGACGAGGGCGGGCTTGATGACCGGCTGATAGAAGATGGCGTCGTAGTCGTTGGTCTTGTCGAGGAGGCGGTGAATGCGGCCGCCGAGTTGCGGGAGGAGCATCACGCGAATGAATTCGTTTTCGAGTGTGATGGTATCCCAAGCGTGCGGGACGGATTTCTCGGCGATGCGGTCGTAAAAAGGCAGGGGGTAGACGCGGCCGCTGGAGCCCTGATAAACGCGCGACTCTAGGAACATGGGATTCCGGTCTGGCGCGGCGGGCAGGTAGGTGGGGAAAATGACGGACTCGCGGGTAACCGTGACCGGAGGCATGAGGGAGGGGCGGAAGCTGCGGGCTTGGAGCGGGGGCGTTAAGCAGGAGGCCGTGGATCACGGCCGGCGGCCGGTTTGGTCGAGGTGGGCGTAGGCGAGGGCGACGTTCCAGGTGGCGTTGAAATTCACCCAGCCCTCGGGGTGGCGATAGGCGGTGGAATTTGGATTGTAGGGATAAAATTCCGTGGGGCAGTTCGTAGAGATGGAGCCGCGCACAGCCTCGAGGCGGGCGCAGGTGTCGGGCTTGTAGAAGATGGGCCAGGCGCGCTCGACCTCGGGGAAACTTTTCTTCGGATGACTGACGCCGACCGCGCGGATGGGATTGCGGCCGAAGAAAGCATCGGTCTGGGCGAAACCGACCTCGCGGAGGCGGGCGCGGAGGGCAGGGTCGTCAATGACCCAGGAGGCGGCGAGGGCCGCAGCGGTGAAGCCGAGGAGGTTGCCGGGTTCGTTGATGCGAGGAATGGTCCAGTGAGTCTCGAGATCGAAGCGGCGGAAGTCCCAGAAATTCTCCGAGCGGGTGATCGCGACGCGGGCCCACGCGGCGATTTTTTCACGGAGGCCGGCGGGAGCGGCTTCGGGGTGGTGTTGGAGAAAATAGACCAAGCCAATCATCGTGCGAAATTCGCTCATGCGGTGGCCTTTGGTGGTGCGCGGGTCGTTCCAATCGAGTTTCTCGACGAGCCATTTCGCCTGGGCCTGCGCGGCTGCGAGGTAGCGCGGGGCGTCGGCGCGGCGTTCGGCGAGCGCGGCGCGATAGAGCATGAGATTGGGCGCGATGGAGTGACCCGGGGCGTGCCGGCCTTTGGAAGGATGCAGGTAGCCGGCGGCGAAGGTGTGGGCTTCGGCGGCCGGAGCCTCTTCGTACGTGGCGGGATCCCAGCGCGGGTCGATGGCGAGCAGGCCGGAGGATTCCCACTGGGCGAAAGCGAACTCGAGGCAACGGACGCGGAATTCGGCGGGGAGCCACTTTTCCACGAGCGGCCAGTGGTGCAGGAGGTAGGCAAACTGCTCGACGTGTTGGCTGTGGATTTTTTTCGGAGCCGGATCGCCGCTGGGATCCTTCGAGGCGGGGCGTTGGAGGATGTAGCCGTAGGCCCAGTGGATGAGCTTCACGAGGTCGGGGGCGTCGGCGGCAGGCGGAGCGAACTCGGTGTAATAGCGGCGGGTGGCTTCAAGCGCGCCGTCACTCTCCGGGGTTTTGGCGTCGTAGGGGAAATCGGGTGCGAGCACGCGGGCGCGGTCGGCGGCCCAGTCGATCTGGCGGGGTTGGGCGGCGACGCGGGCGGGATCGGCGGCAAGGAGCAGCAGGAGCGAGGGGCCTTCGAAAGCGTAGTAAGTGCTGTCGCGCCACGCGCCGCCACCGAAGGCCGACGGATGGGTGCCGGTGACGGAGCGGCAATCGACCATGAAATCGGTGGCGACCTGCCAGTACTGTTCCTGCCAGAGATTGGTCGTGATCAAAAACGGGTCGGAGGAGATCGGGGCGCCAATGCGATCGAGGCCGGCGAGTTCGGCGACGTAGGTGTCGGCGGAGTCAGCCGGGCGGAACGCGGAGAAATCACCGATGCCGCTGGTGACGGTGCCCTTGAACAGCACGCCGCCGCGGTCCGCGCGACGGATGTGAAACGCGGTGCCGTCGGGCGTGAGCGGGGCGGTGAAGCGCTTGGGCTGAGCGGTGAGGAAGCCGACTTGGTTGAGCGCGATGACGGGGCGGGGCGCGGTCGGAGCGGCGGCAGTGGCGGGTTCGGCGGCGAGCAGCGCCGGTCCGGCGAGGGCCATCAAAGCGCAGAGCCGGGAGCTGATAGAGCGGAGGTGCATGGAATTCGGAGAGGATCGGAGGGCGCGGAATGAAAACGGCGGGCGGGCCCGAAGGCCGGCCCGCCGCGGGAAAGCAACGGGTGGCGATCAGAATTTCGTCGTGGCCGAGAGGGTGAACTCGCGCGGCGCGCCGTAGACGCGGTTTCCAGTGTAGTAGGTCTGGTTGCGGAGGTTGTCGACCTGGAGCTGGAAATCGACGACCCGGTCGCGGAACCGGGTGGAGTAGCCGAGGGTGAGGTCAAAGATGGTGTAGCTTGGAAAAACCGTGCCCCAGGCGGTGTTGTCGGCCGCCGGATGCTGGGAGGACTGGTAGCGGGTGCCGAATCCGACGGAGGCTCCCTTCAGCGCCCCGTCGGTGAACGCATAGCGCTGGAACAGGCGGATGATGCTGTCGGGGGAATTGGGCAGCGGCCGGTCCTTCAGCAGCCAGTAGTTGATATCCAATGACACGTCATTCGTCGGGAGTTTCGCCACCGTGGGGCGGTTGCGATAGAGCCGGCTGGCGCCGGCGACCATGGTGTAGTTCGTCGTGGGCGTCCACACCCAGTCGGTCTCGTAGCCCTCGGTGGTGTTGCCGTCGATGGTGGTGCTCCAGTTGACGCGGGCGCGCACCGCCGGATTGCTGGTCGCGGGATTGAGGTCGGCCTCGGTGCCGCGGTTGCGGACATCGGCGGAATTACGGTTGATGTCGGCGATGAGAATGTTCCCGCGGGTGAGGCTGAACCAGCCGACGGAGCCGGTGAGTTTGCGGTCGAAGAGTTCGAACTTCACGCCGACCTCGCGTCCATTGCCGAGGTCGTTGGGGACCGGGTGGGCGGCTTGCTCGGCGGGGGTGACGATGTCGAGCGGGGAGATGCCGAAGGAGACGCGGCTGACGAGGCTCGCCCCGGCACGGGGGGATTCGCCCTGGTTTTCGCTGGCGTAGACGTTGACGCCGCGCACGACGCGCACCACGGCCCCGTAGGTGTAGTTGGAGGTCTTGATGTTGGCGGTGGCGGTGGCGCCGGGCAGAACGGCACCGGTGCGGTCGGCGGTGCCGACCACGCCATAACCCCAGCTGTATCGCTTGCCGGCGGTGATGGTGAGACGGTCTTCAAACCAACTGGAACTGAAGGCGGCGAACTCCGCGCGGCTGAGATTCTTGCCGTAGTCGGCAGCCTTCACTCCGGCGGGCTGCACGGCGGAGGGCCAGGTTGTGATGAGACGGTTGTCAGGAAACGGGTGGCTGCGCGGGTCCCAGAAAATCCAGGCGTTGGCTCCGGTCAGGATGGCGGGAATGCGGTTGGGATTGGCGGTGTCGGGGATGACGTAGGCCGAGGCCGGGACGGAAAGCGGGTAGGAGGCGTAATTGAGCACGGCGTCCTCATTCATGCGCTTCTGGTCGCTGTATTGGGCGCCGACCAGCAGGGTGTTGCGGGAGCGCCAGAAGTCCTTCTTGAAGACACTCTGAAATTTCAAGTCGCGGCCCTCGACCTTGGTGCGATTGGCGGAGAAGTTGTTGTTCTGGTAGTAACCGGCGGGCTGCAGGCGGGTGCCAAAGCTGTAGAGATCGTAGTTGAGCCGCGCCTTGGTGTAGCGGCCGAGGAGCGCGGCGTTGAACCATTCCGTCGCGGCGAGGGTGGTATCGCTCTCGACGATGGTGGCGGGCTCGGAGAATTTGGCGTTGGGCCCAAAGTAATTGTAGGAGCGGCCGCCGGCGGCATTGCCTTCACGCAGCGTCTCGCCGACACCGAGGGCCGTCCACTTACCCGTGGTGTTAAGGGTGTCGGTCCGCCATTGGCCGAAACCGCCGTAGCCGATGCGGCTGCGGTATTCGGCGACGGTAAAGGGCACGCCGGCGAGCGCGCCCGTGCGCAGCCGGCCGAGGTCGAGGAGGGCCTGCGACGGACGGTCAAAAGCGGCCTGGTAGTTCTCCGTGGACGGCTGGGGCTGCGAAACTGCGTTGCCGGTGCTGGTGCGGTGGACGAGTTCGAGGCGGGAAGAGAGTTTCGCGTTTGGCCGCCATAGCAGGGAGGGATTGAGGAAGGAAGTCGTCGAGTGGGAGTGCTGCTGCCACTGGTTGCCGTCGCGATACGAGAGGATCAGGCGATAGGCCAAGGTCTTCTTTTGATCGATGGGACCGGTCAGATCAAGGGACGCCTTGTAGGTCTCATGGGAGCCGATCCGGATCGTGAGTTCGCGCTGCGGACTGAAAAGAGGCTGTTTGGTGACGACGTTGACTTCGCCGCCGATGGTGGCGCCGCCAATGAAGACGGCCATGGGCCCCTTGGCGACCTCGATGCGGTCGACGTTTTCGGTGTCGAAGCCGTAGAACTGGCGGAGGCCGTTGCGGAACGTGCCGTTGTAAGGCTGGCCGCGAAAGCGGGTGAGATTGCCCTGCGAATTGCCCCGGCCGGCGCCGGCTGCGAAATTGCCGTTGGGAGCGTTGTCATCGAGGGCGACGGAGCTGACGTAGGAGAGCCCGCCGAGGAAACCGCTTTTGCCGGTGTCGCGGAGAAACTCGCCGGTGATGACGGTGATCGGGAGTGGCGTATCCATCAGCGCTTGGGCGACGCCGGTGGTCGCGACGGCATTTTGCACGCGGTAGCCGGAGTCCTTGGCGCTGCGCACCTCGAAGGCGGAGAGGACGACCGTCTCGCTAGGCGGAGGGGGCGACGGCCGCGGAGGAGTTTGGGCGGAGAGCGCCAGCGGGGCGAGCAGCGCAGCGACGAGCAGGTGACGGGAGACAGGTTTCATGGATGGGTGGAGGAGCGCGGGGTTGAGGTGGTCGGCCGCGGATGGGTTGCTGTGAACAAGGGCATACAGAATTGAACGAAGTGCGCTTCAAGTTTGCGTCGCAAACTCCGCTTTGGTGACGTCGTTCACTGATGAATAGAAAACCCGCGCATGTGACCATGGCCCAGATCGCAGCGGAAGCCGGTGTCGCTCGGGCGACGGTTTCGTATGCGTTGCGCGGTAGTTTCAAAATTCCGGCGAAAACGGCGGCCATGGTGCGGGCCACGGCAGAGCGGCTCGGATATCGGCCGAATCCCAGGGTGACGGCATTGATGGCGCACATTCGAGGATCGCGTTCGGTGCCGGCTGAAGAGCGCATTGCATTTGTGTGGGTGCATACGAGCCGCGCGGAGGCGCGACAGAATGCATTTTTGAAATTGGTCTTTGCCGGTACGCGGGAGCGAGCGGGGCAAATGGGCTTCGCGTTGGAGGAATTCTGGACGAGTGATCCCGGGATGACCAACCGGCGCCTCGAGCAAATCTTGCGGGCGCGCGGAATTGTCGGCGTGGTGCTTTCGCCTGTGACCACGGCGGAGTCGGCGGTGGCTCTGGACTGGGACTGGCGACAGTTTGCACCGGCGGTGATCGGCAACGTGACCTGGACGCCCGAGCTGCACCACGCCGGACACCATCATTTCCTGGCGATGAGGCTGGCGTTAATCGAACTCGCGAAACTCGGCTGCAAGCGGCCGGTCGCGCTGATCGAGGCAACGGTGCACGAGCGCAACAAGCACGCCTCCGTCGCGGGCTTTCTCGCTCACCATCCACAGGCGGCTTCGGCGCGCGGCTTGGTGCGGGTGGTCACGCGAGGGGCGGCGGCGGATTTAGGGCCGTGGCTGCGAGCGGCGCGACCAGATGCGCTGATCGTGAGCCATACCGATCTATTCGATCTGCGCGGAGTGGAGGTGGCGGCAAAGGAACTGCGGGTGGAGCGGGTGACGCTTAACTGGACGAAAGGGACCCCTCATGGCATCGGTGGCGTCGACGCCTGCCATGATCGTGTCGCCGGGCATGCGGTCGATCTCGTAGCTGCACAGCTCAACGCCAACGAAACCGGTGCGCCCGATTTCCCGCGCATGATGTTGTTCCCCGGACGGTGGGTCGCGCCGGCGGTGGTTCGGAAGGAGCGAGCGGGCGGCGGGAAGTGAAGCACTATTAGGAATGAGTGTTCGAGGCTGGTGGTCGATTGATAATCGAAACGAATGAGTGAGCTCGGCCGGGCTCACACGTCTTCCGGCTCATGCCCTGTATGGTTCGTCTGATCGCCCCGTCCTTTTTACCGCTCATAACGAGGTTCACCGACGGAGGCCGTGCGGTGCCCGCGATCCGAAGTTATGCTCGAAGCGTGCTACTGATTTTGCTGCTCGGGGCTGCGGCAGGTGTGCCCCCGGTCTTCGCTGCGGCGGAGAACAAGCACGATGTGCCCACGGATCGTCCGGTGAGTTACGAGGCTTTCGGTGCGTTGGGCGACGGAATAGCCGACGACTTGCCGGCCATCGTCGCGGCACACGCTTTTGCCAACACGCACGGCCTCGCGATCACGACGAAGCCCGACGCGACCTATCACCTTGGGCGCCGGGCGCTCACGGCGATCATCGCCACCGATACCGATTGGGGCACGTCAAAATTTATCATCGATGGCACTGACGTCGAAAACCACCGCGTGTCGCTCTTCGCTGTGCCCTCCTTGTTGTCGCCGGTGTCGTTGGCGATTACGCGCCTGACGCGCGATCAGCGGCACCTCGATGTGAAGCCGCCGCGTGATTGTTGGGTAAAGGTGGAGAATAGTGGCAAGCGGGCCTAAATCCGGCGGGGCCTCAACCAGAACAACGGCTCGACGCAGCGCGATTGTTTCACTTTGCGCCGCGATGGAACGATCGAAGGCGCGATCGACTGGGACTTCCCGGTCATAACGCGGGTCGAAGCGCACCCGATCGATGAGAGAACGCTGCTGCCCAAGGGCGGAATCTTTACGACGACGGCCAACCGCATGAAACAGGAGAAAGGATACAGCTATTGGTCGCGGAATATCGCCATTGCCCGCTCGAATACGACCGTGGTGGGTTTGACTCATCATGTCGTGGGAGAGACTGACGTAGGGCATCCCTACCACGGGTTTCTCGCGGCCAACAGTTGCGCCAATATCACGTTGCGGGACTGCTTCGTCACGGGCCATCGAACCTACTCGACCATCGGTGCGGCGGGAAAGCCCGTGAGCATGGGCACCTATAACCTGACGGCGAATGAGGTCGTCAACTTCACGATGGTGGGCTGCCGCATGGACAATATCTGCGACCCCAAGCTGTGGGGCGTGATCGGAACCAATTTTTGCAAAAACATCCTCCTGGAGAATTGCACGCTGTCGCGCATGGACGCGCACCAAGGCGTGTCCGGAAGCTACACATTTCGTGGCTGCACGCTGGGCCACGCGGGACTCAACGCGATCGGTCGGGGCACGTTGACGGTCGAGAATACCACGTTGAAGGGCCGGGCGCTCATCAGTCTGCGCGGCGACTACGGCAGCACATGGGAAGGCCCCATTGTGATCCGCAACAGCCGCTGGCTGCCCGCGTGTGGTGCAGCGGTGCAATCAACTTTACTCTCCGCGAGCAACGACGGGCAACATGACTTTGGTTATCCCTGTTTCATGCCGCAGGAAATCACCATCGACGGTCTGGTGATCGACGACCGGAACGCGCCCAAGGACTATCAAGGACCCTACCTCTTTGCGGACCCTGACGGTGCCAACGTCCCGGCGGTGAAGCGGCCGTTCCCGTACGCGCTGACCGAGCGGGTGACGATTCGCAATTTCACGACGACCAGCGGCAAAAATCCGGACATCGCCGGATGCGGAGTTTAATGCCCGCGTCCGCGTGATTGAGGCGCAGTGAGGGCGGAGGTAGTTGCGCTGCTCGGGGTGGATGGTTTCAGGTGCACCGGCCGAGGTGCGCCCTGCGCCTCGTCCCGCGCGTCAATGCGCTTCACTTTGCGTGGAGATCCGCGAAGGGGATCTCACGGGATAGGACAACGTCGCCTTCGAGCCCGCGGACCTCAATGAGCATGGAAGGATTGGGGCCGTCCCACTTGACCCGCATAAGGCCAAAATTCGAGCCGGTGTAGGGACGTTCATGGAGGCGAAATCGATTGGGCTGAGGTTTCTTGGGCTCGGACTTTGCCGGCTCATTGGCTGCCGGTTTTTGCGGGATCGGTTGGTTGAGACCGCTCGTGGTGAGATCATAAAGCGGATACGGCACACCGTCGGCGGGTGACAGTGCGGACAGTTCTGCGAGGTGGCGGTCTCCGCTAATCACGATGACTCCGTTGGCGCGGGTGCGACGGAGTAGTTCGAAAAATCGAGCCCGTTCGCGGGGAAAGTTATCCCATTTTTCAGAACCGTGTTCGTTTACGATTAACTGGATGCTGGAAATCACCACGCGGATTTCAGCCGGCTCGCGGAGACGGCGTTCGAACCAAGCCCATTGCTCATCGCCGAGCACGGTCGCGCCGGGGTCAGTGTTTGAGATGGTGACCTTTGGGTTGGCGGGATCTTTTTTCAACGGGGAGCGAAACATCCGCGTATCGAGGAGGATGAGTTGGACGCGTTTGCCCGCGGGACCAAGGACGACGCAGTCGTAAATTCCGGGCGTCGTGCGACGTGGCGACGTGGCCGGCACTTGGAAGAAATCGCAGAATTCTTGCTGCGCCCCAGCCGCGCCGGGGAAGCCGGCGCCTCCATCGTTGATGCCGTAGTCGTGGTCGTCCCAGGTGGCGAACAGCGGGGTGGTTTGGCGGAGTCGAGCAAAGCCGGGCATCGCGGCGAGTTGGGCGTATTTCGCGCGCAGCACGGCGGGGTCGGGGGAGTCGCCGTAGATGTTGTCGCCGCAAAGGACGAAGGCATCGCAATGCGTGGCGTTGATGGTGTCCCAGATGGGTTGAGGGCGCTCTTGTCGTGCACACGAACCGAAACCAAGCGTCGTGATGACGAGTTCGGGGTGGGCACTGACGCGGTCCGACAGGGCGAGCGTTCCCGGCTGCGGCTTGCTCGGGTGGGAGGTAGGTTCCGCGCCCTGCACCACTGCTTGCGCGAACAGAGTCAGCGTGGCGACGAAAGCTTGAAGAGGATGCTTCATGGTAGGGATTCAGTCCTTACTGGGGCTGTGTGTAGTCGGCGGTGGCGGGATTGGGCGCTCAATTTTGTGGCGGGCAAGATGGGCTTCTTGGGTGGCCTTCGCGCGCTGGGCGAATTCCGAGTAGGGCAGGCCCGAGAGTTCCGCGATGAGCTGGGTGAGCATCGTCTGGCCGTTGATCTTCTGGCGCGCCTCTTTTTGGGCGAGGAGCCGGGTTCTGATTTTATCAATCAAGGGTTCACCCAAGCGCTGATAGGCGTCGATCATCACGTAGCGAAAACCCGCCGGACTCGCGGGAGATATCCGCGCGTCCGCTTCCGATTTGTTGATCGCTTCACGTTTTTCCCCTTTGTTCCAATTCAGGAGATCCAAGCCCAGGCCGAGAGAGCGGGGGCTTTCGCTCAAACGCTTGCTCAACATATGGAGGGCATAGATTTCGTCGGCGCCCTGGAGCTTGATGGTGATGACATCCGAGAGGAAGCGTGAGAACACCTGATCGAACCATTCGCGGTCGTCGACGTAGATGCGTTGGTCCTTGATGTGGTCCAGGCAGTCTCGGCTGAATCCTCCGCGGAAACGGGTGTCGCGACGTGCCATCCAACTGAAGGGATCGTAGATGAAATGCAGGTTGGCTACGAAGGTTTGTTGCAAGCGGGTGACTTCTTTTTCCCCGGTGTGGTCGTCGGAATAGAAAATGGGGTAGGTGAGGCTAACCTCCTTGAAGGCGTTGGGCGGAACTTGCACGGGCAGTCCTCGCTCGATGAAGTGAAAGCCTCTGTGGGTGTCGAGATTGAGTCCCTGGGTCTTGTCGGTCGCAAAGGAACTGTTCCGGTTGTTCGGGTTGTTGAAGAAAAACACATCCCAGCGATCGGTGATGCGCCGCTCCCACTTGGCCATTGCGGGATTAAAGCGAATATCGCTCGCGTATTTAGACTCGGGTTTGTTGGGCGCGATCTTGTTCAAACGATCCAGATCCCAAGCGACCAGAGATTTGATTTTGAAAAAGGGCTCTTTGATGAGCCGCGAAATGATGGCGCGTTCGCGTCGCAACCAAGTCGACTCATCCAGCGTGAAGGTGCCGAACCCGAACGCGGCGGTGAATTGCGCCATTTCCCGATCAAAGTCTTTTCCGAGTTTGATCCGGAACTGCATGTGTTTGATTTCATCGGTGACCAGTTTCTTGTGATAGCCGAGTAGCAGTTTGTTGAAGGATTTCGCGAAACTGAAGACGACCTCATTGGCTCCCTCGTAGTCGTTGCCGGTGAAACCATCGATGATGGGAATCTTGCCGTGGTAGGCCGTGACGTTGAAGGCCTCCATCTTGACGACGTCTTCGCCCGCGGGCTCTTGCGCTACGAGTTTTGAGGCGCCGGTCAGAAGCAGTCCGAGCACCACGAGGGCGCATCGAGGCATCGGTGCTGGCATGGGTTGCAAGGAAATGGCGCTCGGCTTCGGACTGCTATTATCCCGCGGCGGATCACGGGAGCTCTTTTATCTGGATCCGCCGATACTCCATCTGGCCGACATCTCCTTCGACGCCGATCGGGCCGGTGGCCGGAACTTTCAGCGCAGCCTCCAGCAGCTCGCCGTTGCAGGTGCAGTGCGCAACGCCATCCTTCACCGTGATCTCAATTTCGTTCCAGTCCTGTGCGCGGTATTTTTTCAGCGTCTTGTATTTATCTGGCCCGGCAACGAGGTAGTCGCGGCACTGGAGCTGGGGCTTGCGGATGAAGATACCGCTGTCGGCGCCGGCCGCCGCGCGAAACTCGAGGCGCAGCACAAAGTTCTTGGGGAATTCCTTTGTCGTCCATAGCTTCTGTGCGAGGCGCGGGGTTTTGGGATGCACGATGAGAACGCCGTCCTTCGCGGAGAACCGCCCGTCGGTCGCGGCGGCCTTGCCATCGAAGGCGTCCGCAATTTTTTCGTCGGTCTTCGCCCCGTCCCGATAGCACCAGCCGGTGAGATCTTTGCCGTTAAAGAGACTGACGAATCCAGAAGCGGGCTTAAAGGAGTCGGCGCCGCGAACAGCGGTGATTGCGGTCATTGCGAGCGCAAGAAAAACAAGTGAGGAAGTGAGTCGTTTCATGGCGTATATTGGAAAAGTGGATGCAGTGGATAATTGCGCCCATCGTGACGATACTGGCCACGTCGAGCCGCGGGATTTAGTTGATCAGATGATTGCTCGGAAGCCAGATTTTCAGGGATTGATTCCGGGAGAGGTGAGCTGCAAGGGAACGGGATTTTCAGGGGAATGATCCGATGGAAAATCCCAGCGGGCGAGGAGGATTTATTTTTTCATGGGAAGGGACCAAGGGGATTAGTGATTCGGAGAAAGGTCGATCTCCAAGGGGCGGGGGTAACGAGGGTGACGGCGGAAAAAGAATCAGACTCCCGTTGGCCCCCTTCACTCAAGCCTGCATGTCCTAAGGGCCTGCAGAATAATTATTTAAAAATTGGCAAAAGGCCACGAAATTATTTGGGTTCGCTCGCCGCGGGGAACAAAAGCCCGGTTCTTCCTTTTTTTGCCACCTCTGTTTTTGCCGATCCTGATCGTCGATTGCCGCTGCAGGCGCTGGCGCGGCGACGCACGCTGGATATCTCGATCTTAAGCGGGTCGAATCGGGGAGTGGTCGGATCGAAATTGTGGTGGCGAGTGAAATGCGATGGGAGTCGGGGCTTGACAGACCACGGGGGCGACAGTGTTGTCCTCATTTTTTCCAAGCAAGCAACGCTCCGTAAAACATCCGTCATGGCTCTCAAAATTCGTCTTACCAAGGTTGGCTCCGTACATCAGCCGCTTTATCGCGTGGTTGTCGCCGAGGCCCGTTCGCGTCGCGATGGCGCCCCCGTTGAAAACCTTGGTACGTACACACCCAAGACCAAGGGTAACCCGATCACTCTCAAGCTCGACCGCGTCGATTACTGGATCAGCAAAGGTGCTGTGCCGACTAACACGATGCACGCGATGATCAAGAAGGCCCGTCGGACTGCCGCTGCCACCGCTCCTGCGGATGCGGCCAGCTAGTCCTCTGCGTTTCCTCTTTAGTAATCGCCCAGCCTTGGAGGCTTGGGCGATTTTTCGTTTAAGCGAATCGCCGCACCTCGGTTGCCTGCCTCGAGCCACTCGCGCCCATGCCGCTCACGATCGACGTCCTGACGCTGTTTCCGCGGATGCTGGATGGGTTTTTGGTTGAGAGCATTCTCGGCAAGGGCATCGCGGCCGGTCATCTCGCGGTCAAAGTCCACGACGTGCGGGCTTGGTCGACGGACAAACATCGCCGAGCAGATGACCGGCCGTTTGGTGGCGGAGCGGGCATGGTCATGACACCGGAGCCGGTGTTTGCCGCGATCGAGCAACTGCAGACGCCGGGTTGCCGCCGGATTTATCTGACCCCGGACGGCACTCCGCTGTCGCCGGCGCTGGCCTGTGAGTTGTCGCAACAGCAGCATCTGATTTTCCTTAGCGGCCACTACGAAGGGATCGACCAACGCATCCGGGATGGCGTGATTGATCAGGAGATCAGTATCGGCGATTATGTGTTGACGAATGGTACGCTGGCGGCGGCGGTGGCGATCGATGCGCTGGCCCGTTTCATCCCCGGTGTGCTCGGTGAGGAAAAGTCATTGACGCACGAATCCTTCACCAACACGTTGCTCGACTTTCCTCAATACACGCGTCCCGCCGAGTTCCGGGGCATGTCCGTTCCAGACGTTCTTCTCTCTGGAAACCATGCCGAAATCGAAAAATGGCGGCACGCGCGACAAGTGGAAAAAACCCGTCAGGTCCGACCAGATTTACTCAAATAACTCAGCCATGAACCCGATCATTACCGCAATCACCGCCTCGCAGGTGAAAAAAGACATCACGCCGTTCAAAGTCGGCGACGGCGTGCGCGTGCACACGAAAGTCCGCGAGGGCGACAAAGAGCGCGTCCAGATTTACTCCGGCATCGTCATCGCCCGTAAGGGGCACGGCATCCACGAGTCCTTCACGGTTCGTCGCATCAGCTATGGCGAAGGCGTCGAGCGGGTGTTCCCGGTCAACTCGCCGAACATCGACAAAGTCGAGGTCGAGCGTGAGTCCGAAGTGATGAAGGCCCGCCTTTACTACCTCCGCGGTCGCACCGGCAAGGCCGCTGTCGCCGTCAAGGTCAAGGACCGCTCGGCCGAGATCCACGCCAAGAACCTCACCGAGAAGGCCGCAACTGCTTCCGCCGCTGCCGCCGCTGCGACTGCTGCGGCTCCTGCGGCGAGCTGAGTTTTTGGTTTATCAACCCTCTCGAAAGCGAGCCTCACCCGGGGCTCGCTTTTTTTGTCTATGCCTGGGGCGACCGATACATAACGATGCCGCCCTCACCACAAAAGCGACGTTGCGTGCCCGGCTGAAACGCTGATTTTCCGAGATGCTCGGAGCTGTTTCCCGAGAGCCCTTGCCACGTTTTTCGAAAAGACCGACGTAAACCAGTAAGCTTAACAAGGGGAGCGGAGCGGCACGCCGGCGAGCGCCGGCCCTTCTGAGGGCGGAGCGCTCCGGCTCAGGTCAGGCGTTGTTGGTGCGCGTCGACACCTCAATCACATCGTGCGGGGCGGCTTCTTTTTGGCCGGCGGGGCTGACGCGGATATAGCGGGCCTTTGTGCGGAGCTCGGGCAGCGTCGCCGCGCCGAGGTAGCCCATGCCGCTTTGCACGCCGCCGATGAGCGTGCCGAGCACGTCGTCGACCGAGCCGCTGACTTCCTTGAGAGCTTCGATGCCTTCGGCGGCCACCTTGCGGGTCTGGTCATGCTTGTCGTGACCGTAGCGTGCGGCGCTGCCTGCTTTCATGGCGGCGAGGCTGCCCATGCCCCGGTATTGTTTATAAATTTTCCCGCTGATTTCCATGATTTCGCCGGGCGCTTCCCGGCAGCCGGCGAGCAGGCCACCCAAAATGACGGCGTCGGACAGCGTCAGGGCTTTGACGATGTCGCCGCTCTTGGTGATGCCGCCGTCGGCGATGAGTCGGACATTTTTTGCCTTCGCGGCGTGGCCGGCGACGTGGAGCGCGGTGAGTTGGGGGATACCCACGCCGGCGACAACGCGTGTGGTGCAAATCGAGCCGGGCCCTTGTCCAACCTTGATCGTATCCGCACCGCACTCTGCAAGAAAACCGACTCCGGCGC
>SYGN01000029.1 GCA_005799525.1 Opitutaceae bacterium
GGGCGTGCGCGAAAGTGCTGCTGTGATTACGCCGCGAGGCAAGCCACACACCGACGCTACAAGGGTGCTTTCAAGCCCGTTTGAGAGCTTGGTGCTGGAGGCCGTGTTAACCGTCATTGGTGGCGAGTCCGCGCAAGCGGTTCCGACCCCGTTCAGGCGATTGCCCAACTTTTTCCACCCTCCGGGCCGCCGCGGCGCTAAGCACATTCCGACGATGGCAGAACCTCCACAGGATGCGTATGCGGTATTCACATACAGTAAGAACTTAGCAGTGGGCTGTTTCTCAGGAGCAGCGAAGAGCAGTGGAAGCGAAAGCAGGCGCACAGTGCTGGGCAACGTGGCTTTTCCGCGCGGGTGATCCAGCTTGTTTGCACGGAGGTATGACGACATCGCACCGCCCAGAAGGCAGGCTTGAGTGACACTGAAAAACCTAGAGTTTTCACACCTCATGCCACCGCTATCTCCACGGCTTCCGATTCCCCTCCGACGCGGCGCGGCGAAATTTTTTCTGGGCCTCAACCTCGCGGTTGCAGCGCTCTTGTGCGGCTGGTTCGTGATGCAACCCGAGACGCGCCAGCGCGAGGTGCGCCGGCTTGTCGAGAATGCCTTCGAGCATCACAAACGGGTTTCCGCCCTCGATGCCGCGTGGGATCTTTGGCAACTTTACTACGCAGACAGCGCGACGGGCCGAATCGCAACCGGGGACAAGGCGATCGTCTATGGCGGCGCGCCGCGACCCGGCTCCGCCGCGAATGCGCCGAGTTTTCGCGTCCTGATCAATCGAGGTTATGCCGTCGGCTACAGCGATGCGCTCGGCAATCCGGTTTGGGTCGCCTATCACGTGCGCGATCTTGCCGCTCTGCCGACCCCGGCGGCGCGCCCGGATAAATTCGAAACGGACCCGCGGACCGCCGCGCGTGTCGCTCCCGCAGACTATGCGAACAGCGGCTACGACCGCGGGCACTTGGCGCCGAACTACGCGATCGCCACGCGCTATGGGACGGCGGCGCAACGCGAGACATTTTTGATGTCGAACATCACGCCCCAGCTGCACTCGCTCAACGCGGGGCTGTGGAAGGAACTCGAACAGAAAATCGCGACGAGTTACCCGGCGCGCTACGCCGAGGTGTGGGTGATTGCGGGGCCGGTGTTTGGCGCCGCCCCGAAAAAACTCCGCGGCGGTGTGGCGGTGCCGGACGCGTTTTACCTGATCGTGATTGACGAGAGCGAAGGCAAGCTGCGCACGCTGGCGTTCATCGTACCGCAGGAAGCAGCGACGACGGACGATCCTGGCCGCTATGTGACGAGCATCGACGAAATCCAGCGTCGCACGGGACTGGATTTTCTCACCGAGCTTGATGACTCGGCGGAGAAGCAGGTCGAGGCGCAGCGGGCATCGCGGGTGTGGTGAGTGCGCGTCGACGGTAGCCCGCCTCGTGAGAGGCGGGACGTAGCGTGCCGCAGTGCGCAAAGGTCCCTGCTCTCACGAGCAGGGCTACGCCGAGCAAATTGACTGCGAGTCGTCGCAAATTCTCGAAGGCACGAAGCGCCCGCTTACTTCACGAAGCGCTCCCTTACTTCGCGGCTGCGACCAATGGCTGCGTCCAAGCACTCTCCACCTCACCGGTAACGCCGGGGTTGTGCTTCACTTTCGAGGAAACGATCTTCGCCCGCACGTAGAGTTCATCGCCCTTCAACGTATACGCGGCCTTGAGGCCTTTGACTTCGGCGAGGACGGCACCGACGTCTTTACTGTAACGGCGGTGCGGGAGCGTCTTCCGTAGCGCTTTTTCGGTGGACGGAGCGGACATGAGTTGGCTCGTCGGATCGTAGCCGCGACGCGTGCCGATAAACTGTGTCGTGTAGGTCACGCTCGGCTCGGCTTGGATTTCGAGCGCGAGGGTTTCGTCGGCGCGGGTGACGTCGGTGAGCACTACGCCGGAGCTCGAATAAAAATCTCCGGCTTCCATCGCGAGGACGATCGACTCGGGCGTCAGGTGGCGGGCGCGCACCATGACCCAACCGCGGAAGGGATTGCTCTTCCCGAGAATGAGCTGGTGGTAGTCGTGCCCATCGTCGACGCCGATGCCATACATCACGTCGAGTTTCAGTTCGGCGAGGCGGCGCGTGAGAATGACATCCCACATCGCATCGGTGCTGAGGCGGGTGGCATCGCCTTCGTTGTGCACCGTCGGGTGGCCATTGTAGACCTCGAAGAATTTCTCACCGTGCACCTGCATCAGCTCCTCGGCGGTCACTCCCCAGACGAAGTTCGGGTGGTTGAGATGGAGGAACATCGGCTGGCCGGTTTTCTCGCGCTGCGCGAGTACGGCATCGACGGAGCGCCGCATGATCTCGACGGCGTTATCGGCGGCGATCGGTGCGACGAGCGAAACGGGATTGGTCAGGTTCATGTGCACCGGACCGCCCATCTCGGGCTCGGTCGCGGTCTTCGGGCGCTTCCAACTCGAGGTGACCTCCATGCCGGGAATCATGAGGAATCGGCCGGATTCCTCGACCAACGGGCGATATTCGGCGAGCGGCTTGAGGCGCACGGCTTTCTTTCCGTCGGTCTCGCGCTGTTCGACCCAAGCGGAGCCGAAGCGGGCGAGATACTTTTCCAGCACCGCCCCGCCGCCTTTTTGGACGACTTCACCTTTTACGGCCGCAGGCGCTTTCAGTTCCAACCAGCGTGCGCCCTCGGCGAGGACGTTGTGGTCGGACATTGCGAGGAAGTGATAGCCGGCGCGCTTGTAGCTGTCGGCGATCATCTCGGGATAGTCGTTGCCGTCGCTCCACAACGAGTGGGTGTGGAGATTGCCCTTGAACCAGCGCGGCGCGGCGGTCGGAGATTCGGCGGCGGCGGCGAGCGTGGTGAACGCTATGGCTAACGCCGTGGTGATGGGGGCGGCGGCGCGGGCGGCGAAAAGGGGAGTGCGGGTTTGCATGAAGATTATTGGGGCGAACTGAAGTCCGCGCTGCTCAGTATTCTCCTTTGTGGTTCAAGATGAGCCGAACTGGCTTGGAGGTAGGAGCCTGCTTGCAGGCGATTTTTGCATCCTGAATCGCCTGCAAGCAGGCTCCTACCTCGGACTTGTTAGTCTCAATTTGAAAGCGATTTTGTTTTAAAACGAACCCTTGATCCCGGCGCTCCACAGGGAACCGCCGTAGTCGTCGCGCGCGCGGAATTTCGCGTAGGCGGGAGTGGTGGGGCCGTAGGTTTTCTGATCTTCGGTCGCACCGTTCAGATTGCGCATGGCGAAGAAGAGCCCGAGGTTGCGGCGCAGGTAGTACTCGCCGGTGACGTCGATGTAGAGGCGCTTGGGGCGGTAGTTGTAGGTGCCGGGCTCGATGCTGTTGGTGGCGGTGCTGGCGATGACCCCGCGCCGCTGGATGCCCCGGTAATTTTCGCTCAGGCGGAGATTCCACTTGGGGCGCGAGATGCTGAAGCCCCAGTTGCAGGTGAACGGATTCATATCCTGAAAATTGTCCGTACCGCGCGCGCGCTGGGAGCTGATATTGGCGAAGAATTGCACTCCATTGGCCCAGTTGGGCAAAAAGGTGAGGGCCTGTTTGTAGTCGATTTCGAAGCCTTTCATCCGGACCCCGATGGGCGAGTTGAATTGCGTGACGACCAGATATTCGCCGTAGGATTCTTCATCGAGGCCGAAGGCTTCGAGAAAGCCGGGGGTCGACGGCGAGGTGACGTTTTGAAAGAAATTTTCAAAGTCGCGGACGAAGTAGTTGAACGACAGCTGGCCGACCCGGCCGAAGTAGTATTCGAACCGCGCCATATAGGTCTTCGCCTGCCAGGCCTTGATGGAAACATTGTTCACCGTGATCCGGTCGTTGGGATTGAAGACCTCGATGTTGGGCACGCTGAGACCGCCGGCGTATTGATTGAAATCGGGGCGTCCTACGGTCTCGTAGTAGGCGGCGCGGGCAATCAGATTTTCCGTGATATTGTAACCGGCATTGATACTTGGGAAGAGGCGCAGGTATTCCTTCTTCGCTTGGTAACCGCGGTCTTTGAGAGTGAGCTGCGTGTAGGGGAGGCCGGCATTGGTCGGCTGGAGCAAAGCGGGCAGACGTTGGCCGGCGGGGTTGAGGATGAAGTCGCCATTGGCGTTGCGCTGGAAGACGACGGCTCCAGCCGAATCGCGTTGGAAGGCCAGGGTCGGATCGGTCAGCGGTCCTTCGGCTCTGATATTGGTCTGCTCGGCACGGACGCCGCCGGTGAGTTTCAGCCGGTTTTGGAAGAGGGCGACATCGGTGCGAAAATAGAGGGACGAGATGATTTCCTGCGCGCGCTTCGAGGCGTTGGTGGCGGAGGTGTATTCGGTGTTGGCGTTGCGCGTCCAGTGGGTGGGATTTTTCCCGTAGCCGTCCCAGAGCTTGTTATTGTCCACCTGCTGTTGCTTGGGCAGACCGAAATCGGGAATGCGCTCCGAATACACCGTATCCAAAAAGGGTAACGGGCTGTCGTCGTTGTCGAGGCCGGCTTGCGTCGCGGGGGTCGTGCTGGCGCGACCGTCGGCACCGACGTAGGTGTAGGTCTGGGTGCCCACGCCGCGCAGATCGCGAATCTTGGTTTTGATATCCGCACCGAGTTTCGCGGTCACCGAGATGTCGCGAATCCGAAAATCGCGCCGGATGTTACCGTAGGCTTGGCGGGTGGTATCGTAGGTGCGCTGACGGATGCTGTTGGCGGAAACCAGCGAGTAGTTGTCGAGCTGGCTGGGGTCGACCCGTTGGCCGTTCGGGTCGAGGACAGTGATTTTTCCGGGACGGAGATAAAAAATATCGTCGAAGAGGATTTGCACGTTGTTTCGTTGCACCGTCATCCCGTTGAAAAACCCCTTGTCGATGTCGTTGTAGTCGATGCGCGAAGTGCCGTAGCTGGCACCCATGTCCGACTTCCACACGGGCCCTTCGTGGAGCCAGCGGAGGGACGGCGTGAGGGTGCGACCCGGGCGGATTCGGCCATTGTTCGAGATGGAGAATTGGCCGGAGTTGGTATTCGTGGTGGTGTTATAAATACTGGCCTGGCCCCACGTGTGGTCCGCCGCCCAGTTGAGCGGCAACACGCGGTTGATGGTAAAGGTCTGCGAGCGCGTGGCGAAATGTTCTCGGAGCATGCCGTAGGCGAAACCGAAGGAGAGGCGGTCGTAGCGCGCCGGCTTCCAGTCGACGGTCGTGGCCAAGGAGTGGCGCGAGGTGTGTTTGCCGCTGTCGCGCCAGGAGAAAATACCCAAGTAAGGATTGTCCGGGGTGGTGGCGGGACGACCGGTGGTGAGGTTGGCGGCGACATTACTGGCGGTGGCGGCGCCGATCCACTGCATCGCGGTGTTGGACTGCGTGGTGTATTGCAGCGAGTAACCGCCCGAGACGGTGAAACCGAAAGTCTTGGAAACCGGCACGACCGCCGACACGTCGAAACCGGGGTGGATTTTGTAGGTCTTTTCTCCCCAGCCGGGCCCCGGCGATTTGCGCGCGAACGAACGTTCGGCGTCCTTCATGAGCCACGAGATACTGTAATTATAGGACGGTTTGTTGCGTTCAAATGCGCTCCGGGGCACGAAATTGACCGAACCAGACAGGGCGGCACCGGCCGTATCGGGCGTGGGCGAGCGGTTGATCTCGATGCGCGAGACGTTGTTGATCGACACTTGGTCGAGTTCGACCTGTCGTCCGGTGCCGGCACCGGCGGCACTGGCCATATCGAAACCGCCCATGGAGATCGGGACATTGCCGGCGGGGGCGCCGTTGATGGAGAAGCGCCGCGCATCGCCGCCCGTGTAGTCGCTCGTGATGCCGGGGAGAAACTTCATGAACTCACCCACACTGCCGTCGGCGATCGTGCCGAATTCATCTGTGGAAACGACGTTGGTGATGTTTCGTGCGAAGCGCTGCTCATTGATGGCGAGGGCCGCGCCGTCCATTTCCTTCGAGGAGGCGACGGTGAACGCGTCGAGTCTGACGACATCGCCGGCGGTGGCCGGACCTTTACCCGCGGTCGCCATACCCGAAATCGTGACGTCATGCTGCACGGTCTGCCCGGGAGCGACCGCGACGATTTCGGAGTGCGAGCCGAGTCCAGTGTAGAAGATTTTCAGGGTCACCGTGCCGGCCGGGATGCCCGTCAGTCGATACTGCCCGGTGGCAGCGGTCAGGGTCTCCTGTTGTGAGCCGTCGACGGTGATGCGGGCCTTCTCGAGGTATTCGCCTCGGCGGGAGTCGAACACCCGGCCCTCGATCGTGCCGGTCGAGACCGCTTGCGCGCCGAGGATCGTGGTGAAAATCAGAACTGCCGCGGCAGCGAGGCAGCGGTGGGCGAGCCAGAAGGTCAGAGCGGAGGTGTTCATAGTGTGAGGTCGCGCGAGCGGCGTTGGGCGGGGTGCGGGCGCGACGTGGACAACGAAATAAATACTCAATCGCCAATGCGAGGTAATTTCCCGGTTCGAGTGTGAGGGCGAGGGATGATGGGCGATGACAACCCCGCGGCTTGAAAAATATGGCGGCAGGTCCGACGTTTAGGTTGCTCTGCTCAAGTCCACGCGCCCGCCATGCCCACCGCCACGCTATCACCGGAAATCGAAGTCGAGGCCGACCGCCTCCTCTGCTCGCTCATGCATGTCGAGT
This sequence comes from Opitutaceae bacterium, assembly GCA_005799525.1. Classification (GTDB taxonomy): domain Bacteria; phylum Verrucomicrobiota; class Verrucomicrobiia; order Opitutales; family Opitutaceae; genus GAS368. The sequence goes on from SYGN01000029.1 coordinate 6,643, forward strand.
GCGACCCGCGCGGACAGACGTGGAATCTCGAAACGTGCCGCGAGATCGCGCCGCTCACCCTCGAAATCAACCGGCTGAAAAAAGAAAAAAACGCCGTCATCCTGACGCACTCTTACGTCGAGCCGGAGATCATTTACGGTGTGGGCGACTTCAAGGGTGACTCCTATCACCTCAGCCTCATGGCGAAACAGGCGAAGGCGAAGATCATCGTGTTTGTCGGAGTCGTGTTCATGGCCGAGACCGCGAAGATTTTGTCGCCCGAAGCCACCGTTGTCGTGCCGGATCGCGGCTCGGGTTGCTCCCTCGCCGACTCAATTGATGGCGACGGCGTGCGGAGGCTGAAAGCGCTCTACCCCGACGCCACCGTGGTCTGTTACATCAACAGCACGGCCGACGTGAAGGCCGAGAGCGACGTGTGTGTGACCTCTGGCAACGTCTACGCTATCGTCCAAAAAATTCCCGCCCGCCGCATCCTCTTCGTGCCCGACCGGCTGATGGCGGAAAACGTGCGCACAGAAATGAAGGCGCGCGGCGTCGACAAAGAGATCATCTCGTCCGATGGCACGTGTATGGTTCACGACCAGTTCACGCCCGCGCAGATTGCGGAAGCGCGCGCGCAGTTTCCCGGTCTCAAGGTCGTGGCCCACCCCGAATGCACCGAAGAAGTCGCCGCGCTCGCCGATTACGTCGGTAGCACCGGAGGGATGATGAAATACGTGAAGACGACGCCCGCGCCGTATTTCCTGATGCTCACCGAGTGCGGACTCGTTGGCCGACTCGAAGTCGAGGCACCCGAGAAGACCTTCATCGGCGGCTGCCGTCTCTGCCCCTACATGAAACTCAACTCGCTCGAAAAAGTGCGCGACGCTCTCCTCGCGCCGCGTCCCGACCAGATCGTCACGCTCGACGAGGGCCTGCGGCTCCGGGCCGCGCGCTGCATCGAGCGGATGTTCGAGCTGACACCGACCGACTGAGCCTCCCGCACGTTTGTCACGTAATACGTGACAAACACTGCGGCCTAAAAAATCATGACTATCACCCCTCGCACCGACCACCTGATCGATCTCGCGCTCGACGAAGATGCCGGCCTCGGCGACGTTACCAGCAGGGAAATCTTCCCGGCCAAACACACGTCGCGCGCCTTTATCGAAGCGAAACAAGACCTCGTCGTATGCGGGCTAGACGTGGCGGCACGGGTGTTTGCGCGCGTCGATCCGGCGCTGAAGGTCACGCTGACCGCGCACGACGGCGAGCGAGTGAAAACCGGCGTCGTCGTCCTGCGCGTCACCGGACCGACGGCCGCGCTGCTCACGGCGGAACGGACGGCGCTGAATTTTATCCAACGCCTCTCCGGCGTCGCGACCCTGTCGCGGAAATTCGCCGCCGCCGTCGAGGGCACGGGTACCCGCATAGTCGATACACGCAAGACCACGCCCGGCTGGCGCGCGCTCGAAAAATACGCCGTGCGCTGCGGTGGCTGCGTCAACCACCGCTCCTCGCTCGGCGAACACGTCCTCATCAAAGACAACCATATCGCTGCTGCCGGCTCGCTCACGAAGGCCGTGAAGCTCTGTCGCGTCGCTGCGCCGCACAGCGCTAAAATTGAAGTCGAAGCCACCACCCTCGCAGAAGTGAAAGAGGCGGTGCGCGCCGGTGCCGAAGTGATCTTGCTCGATAATATGTCGCCTTCCCTCGTGCGCAGCGCGGTGGCGATCATCGCGGGTGCAGCCGTCGTCGAAGTTTCCGGCGGCGTGCGCTACGAGTCCCTCTGTGACTACGCGTTGCCCGGCGTGGACGTCATCAGCGTTGGCGCGCTCACGCACTCGGCCCCGGCCGCGGATCTGAGTCTCACCCTTCTGCCCGGACGTTCGCGCGCCAAGAAATGAAAATCATCCGCACCGACTGTCTCGTGATTGGCGCTGGGCTCGCCGGCTCGGCCTACGCGCTCCACGCCGCCCGCGCGGGACTTTCCGTGGAACTGCTGTCGCTCGCCGAGCCGCTCGTCGCCAACAGCGACTGGGCCCAGGGCGGTATCATTTACGACACGACGCCCGATCCGGCGTCGCTCGCGCGCGACATCATGGACGCCAGCGACGGCACTGCCAATCCTGCGGCCATCGACCAACTCGTGCGCGAGGGCCCGGTCGCGGTGAAGGAGCTCCTCCTCGATGAATTGCAGGTGGGCTTCGACCGCGATGCGGCCGGTTCACTCGACTACACCCGCGAAGGCGGACATAGCGAACGGCGCATTATCCACGCGAAGGATACGACAGGGCATTCGATCCTTGCCGCCGTCGCGCGCCGCGTCGACGCCACGCCGCGCATCATCCGCCGCATCGGCTGGGTTGCCGTCGATCTGCTGACGCTCTCGCACAATTCGGAAAACCTTGCGGACAAATACGAACCGCTCACCTGTTTCGGGGCCTATGTGCTCGATACCGGCACCGGCGAGGTGGTCGCGATCGTCGCGAAAAAAACGGTGCTCGCGAGCGGCGGGCTGGGACAGATTTTTCTGCATTCCACCAACCAGCCGGGCAGCGTCGGCCACGGCGTGGCGATGGCTTATCGCGTGGGTGCGCGGCTCATTGATCTCGAATACGTGCAGTTCCATCCGACGGTCTTCGCGAAGAAGAACGCCCCGCGTTTCCTCGTCACCGAGGCGTTGCGCGGCGAGGGCGGAGTGCTCGTCAACGCCCGGGGTGAACTTTTCATGGACGCCGTGCACCCGCGTGGTTCGCTGGCGCCGCGCGATGTCGTGGCGCGCGCCATTAAGCAGGAGTTGGCCGCGAGTGGTGAGCCCTGCGCGTTGCTCGATCTTTCGGCCATGCCGCCGGGATTCATTCGCGAACGATTTCCGAGCATCTACGAGCGTTGCCTCAGCCACGGCGTCGATATCACGCGCGAACCCATCCCGGTGGTGCCCGCCGCCCACTACGCGTGCGGGGGGGTGCATACCGACCATAATGGCCGCACCAATATCCGCCACTTGGCCGCGATCGGCGAAACGGCGTGCACCGGCCTGCACGGTGCGAACCGGCTCGCCAGCACGTCGCTGCTCGAATGTCTCACCGGGGCAAAATTTGCGGCGCGTGCGGACGCGGCGGAGATCAGCGGCGCGGGTGGGCCAGCCCGTGACGCTGCGCAGCACGGGCTGGAAAACCCAGGCCACTTTCGTCTGCCTGACCCGCGCCCTTGGGAAAGCCCGACGCGCGAGGCCGATCCGGTGCTGGTCCGGCAAGATCTGCAGCAAATCCAAAACACGATGTGGAATTACGCCGGCGTCGTGCGCTCGCCCAAACGTCTGCGTCGGGCGCGCCGCGTTTTGCTCGAGCTCCGCGAGGAGATTCAGAGTTTCTACCGCGGTTGCCGCCTCACTCGCGAGGGCATCGAACTGCGCAACGCCATCCAGACCGCGCTGCTCGTCGTGCACGCCGCGTCGCTCAATCCGCGCAGCAAGGGCTGCCACTTCGTCGTCGAGGAGGACTGACGCGCCGGCGGCGCGGGTCCGCCTATGGGCACGCCGCCGCGCGGGCGCGGGCTTTTTCCAGAATGCTCAGGAGCGTCGCGAAATCCTCGTCGCGCGTGTGGCTTTCAATCTGAAAATCAAACTTATGGGCCTCTTGCAGCTCGCGCTCGGCGGTCTGCATGCGGCCGGCGATCTCGGCTGCGTTGTCTTGGGCTCGCCCGATCATCCGGGCGACCAGCCGCTCATGATCAACGATGATAAACACGGTCGTCATGCGGCGGGCGAGGAGCGGGTTTTTCCGGGCGGCGCGGCGAAAGCTCTCGACGCCCTGCACATCGATGCTGAGCACGAGGCTCTGTCCGCGTGCGAGCGGTTCCAATACGCTCGATTTTAACGTGCCGTAGCGACGTTGGCCGTGCACCCATGCCCATTCGAGAAAATCGTTGGCGGCGAGGCCGGCGTCGAACTGTTCGGCCGTCAGGAAATGGTAATGGACGCCATTGATCTCACCTGGCCGTGGGACGCGCGTCGTGGTGGTGACCACGCGTTCGAATTCCGGGATCTCGGCCACTAGGCGATCGCACAGCGTGCTCTTGCCGGAGCCGGCCGGGCCGGCGATGACGAGGAGGACGGGCTCATTCCGGTGAGGCATCGCAGTAAAAACTTAGGTGTCAGTAGGTGAATGCCACGCCGGTCAGCACCAAGCCGTAGGCGGCGATTACACTGCCCACGCCCCGGGCCCGGCCCGGACGGGCAAACAGCCACGTGATGAAATCGCGCATCCGCCACGGTTGCGCGCCGAGCCAAACGGCGAGGGCCAGCGACGCGTAGACCAGCGAGACGAGCACCAGCCGCTGCGGTCGGTCGTATTCCATGTAGGCCGCGTCGAGCAGCGGCATGGCCGCCATTAACACGAGCACGCACCCTCCGCGCACGGCAAGGAAATCGGGCACGCACTTGAACGAAAGCACGGCGACGGCGCCGAACGCGACAAAGAGGAGTTTCCGGTATTCGCCGAAATCCGCCGGGGAGAGGTGCCAGATCCCGTAGAGAAACCAAGCTGCACCCGCGCCGAACAGCAGGTAGGTGGCGGTGGGCGAGCGCGGAAAGCCTTTGAGTACCGCGGCGTAGCCGGAGTGGCCGAGCACGAGCGGCAGACCGAGGATCAGCAGCAGCAAGCCGGGGAGGAGGGTGGCAAGGGTGAGGGACATGGTTTGGGAAAATCGTTCTCTTACGCTTAATCGTTCTCTTTCTCTTTCTGGTTCTCGGTTTCGTTTTTTTCGATACACCCCGCTCCGCCCGCCTCGCAAGGAGCCTGTTCTTCCTCTTGCACGAGCCCCGAAAACCGGGCGATCAATCCAGCGAGCAAAGAAACCACTCCGAGTAGAATTTCTTTTCCATCCACCGCAGTGGTTTCTGCCAATTTTTTGCGCGCCACCAAAACATCCAAACACGCTGCGCATTCCAACGCAGATCCACGGGCAATATCCAGATAGCGGCAACGATCCGGGTGCGACCGCTTGCCGTTCCCCTCGGCGATGTTGAGCACGATACGCGTTGAATCACGGTCGAGCTGATCTTTCGCGGCGAGTTTGCCGGACAGCTGCTCGATCACGGGTTCGACCCAGGAGACGAATCGCAACGCTTCCTGACAAGAGCGGAGTTTTTCGTGGTCGAATTGGGTGGGCATGGCGGAGAAGGCAAACGAGGGAGAACGAGAACGATTGGGAGAACGAGAACGATTGGGAGATTACGCGGGGCAGGGCACCCCGCTCAGCACCAACTCCCCATACAGCGTGCTCACGCTCGCTCGCGCGATCTTGAGTGGCACCAACGTTCCGATCAGGCGCGGACTCGCGTCGAAGATGCACACGCGATTGCCCCGCGTGCGGCCCGTGAAACGCGCGCCGGTCTTGTCGGGCCCCTCGACCAGCACTTCCTCGACGGTGCCGACCAGGGCGGCGCTGCGGCGGAGGGAGTTGGCTTTGAGGATCTCGAGGAGCCCCTGATTGCGGGCTTCCTTCACGGTATCGGGGATTTGGTCACCGAGCTCGGCCGCGGGCGTGCCGGTGCGGATCGAGTATTTGAAGACATAGGCCATGTCGTAGTTGCCGGCCTCGAAGAGCTCCCGCGTCTGCTGAAAATCTTCGTCGGTCTCCCCCGGAAAACCCACGATGACATCCGTCGAAAAATACATGTCGCTCCGCACCGCGCGCAGGGCGTCGACGATCTCTTTGTAACGCTCGCGGGTGTAGGGGCGGTTCATCGCGCGGAGGATGCGGTTGCTGCCGCTCTGCATCGGCAGGTGCACGTAGCCGCACAGTTTCGGGAGCCGGCCATACGCCGCGACCAAATCGTCTTTGAAACCGCGAGGGTGGGGGGACGTGAAGCGGATGCGTTCGATGCCGTCGAGGGCGGAGACTTTTTCCAACAACTGCACGAAGGGCGAAATCCCCTCCGTATGCGGATAGTCGCGACGTCCGTAGCTCGTCACAATCTGACCGAGCAACGTGACTTCCCGCACGCCGCGGGCGGCGAGGGCCCGGCATTCGGCCACGATGGCGTCCATCGGGCGCGAGCGTTCGTCACCGCGCGTCTTCGGCACGATGCAGAACGAGCAATCCATGTTGCAGCCCTGCTGAATTGAAACGAAGGCCGTGATCTGGCGTTCGATCACACCATTCGCATCTGGCTCGGGCGCGAGGTGGTCTTTGATCGTGTTTTGCGAACCCGCCTCTTCGCCGATGTCGACGATCGTCTCGCCGAGCGGCGTGCCGGCCTCGCGAGCGGCGCGCAAGTTGTCGAGGTAATCCGGCACTTGGTGAAATTTCTGCGTGCCCACGATCAGGTCCACGTCGGGCAACTGGTCGAGCAGCGAAGCCCCGCGGTTTTGCGCCATACACCCGAGAATCCCGAGGATAAAGTCCGGGTTCTTCTTCTTTCGCGCCGAAAGATTTTCCGCCTTGCCGATGGCTTTTTGTTCGGCGGCATCGCGCACGGAACAGGTGTTGAGCAGCAGGACGTCGCAGTCGTTTTCATCCGCCACGATGCGATAACCCCGGGCGCGCAGCATGGCCGAGACCGCGTCGCTATCGCGCTCGTTCATCTGACACCCGTAGGTTTTGATATGGACCCGGTTCATCCGTGGGAAGGAGGTGGATAGAGCAGCCCGAAGAAGGGTCAACGCGGGAAACACCGGGGCTGCCGGCGTCGGGCAAATGCGCCGGCAAGTTAAGCTTGAGGTCGGGCCAACCCCTCCGCTTAATACCATTCCTTCACGCTTCCGTCCTTTCCGCATGACTCTTTTTCGGCTCCGCCTCTTCGCTGTTCTCTTTTTCTCGGTGTTGGGCCTGCTGGCCCTTCGTTTTCGACCCAACCAAGCGGTCTCCGTCACCTCGGAGGCCGCGCCTTCCCTCGGTTCGATCAATCGCGCTGCCGCCCCCAACGACTCGGCCGTGTGCGTCACCCCGGGTGAGACTCCGACCCCCTCCTTCGCCGCCCTCGTCGCGGCGAAAGCCGCCCGTGACGCGGCCCTCGCCGCCACCGCCGCTTTCGAGCAGTGGCTCACCGATTTTCGCCGCGCCGAGGCCTCCGCCCAATCCGCACTCGCCACCACGGGCCTTCCGCTCGCCGCGACTCGCCGTGCCGCGCTGAAGTATCTCATCGAAACCGATCCCGAGCGCGCCCTCACGCTGGCGGTGCCCGTGGGCCTTCGCCCCGAATTGCCGGCCGACATCCAAGCCCAGCTCGAACGCCGCCTCGATCAGCGCGGGCGGCTCGAGGTTTCGATTTCCCACTTCGGCAACGCCGCCCGGCTCGACCGCGTGGTGCGCGCGGGCGAAACCGAGTATCGCGCGTTCGTGTTCGGCCGGCGCGAGGCGCAGCAGACCAAGTACGGTCTGCCCCTCCACGGCATCGCCATCGACGACGCGTTCGCCCTGGCGTCCGCGCCGCTGCGGGTGCTCGACGACACGGAAAAACTCACGCACGGCCTCAAACCTGACTCCATCGTAGCCTTCGTGGGCGGGCAACTCACCGTCCTCGCGAGCCCCGCAGAACTTGCCCAGCTCGAGACCCGGCTCCTCGAAACCGAATCCACGCCGGGTCCGCATCTCGCGGTGCTGGCGGACGGTTCGCCCACCGCCTCGACCGCACCCGGCCTTGCGGCACTCATCTCGCCGACCTCGTGGATTCACGGCGCCAAGCGCGTGCTCTGGCTCAAGGTCGACTTCTCCGACGATCCCGGCGCCTCGCACACCGATGCGGAAATCCAAGCCACCTCCGCCGTCGTCTCGGATTTCTACGCTGCCAACTCCCAGGGCAAGACCACACTCACGTTCAGCATTATCCCGACGCCCCTGCGTCTGCCGCGTCCAAAATCCTATTACGAGACCTCCGGCTCGACCAGCGGCACGCTCTCGAGGGAGGCCCGCGACGCCGCGAAGGCCTACGACGCCGCCAACGGCGGCACCGGCGCGTGGGATCCCGACCGGTTCGATCGCTACATCGTTGTCCACAAGCGCATTTCCGTTTACCTCTACGGCGGGGTCGCGGCGCTCGGCGGACCGGGCGTCGATCTCAACAACACCGTCGGCGTCGGTACGACCACGCACGAACTTGGGCACAACCAGAGCCTCGCCCACTCGCACTATTGGCTGCCGTCCGGCTCCAATGCCGCCGGGCCCGGCGCCCACGTTGAATACGGCGACATCTTCGACGTCATGGGCGCCTCCGGCGCCGGCGGCGCCGTCCCGCTGCACTTCAACGCCCCGCAGAAAGCCAAGCTCGGCTACCTCGACCCCGCCGCGATCACCGCCGTCACCACCGCCGGCACGTATCGGATCGCCCGGCACGACGACAAAGAAGCCGGCGGCGTCCGCGCCCTCAAGATCGCCCCGGTCGGCCTCGGCTTCGAATACTGGGTCGAGCACCGTCGAGTCGCGCCTGCGTCGTTTAACGCCGTGCAGCGCGACCGCCTGCTCAACGGCGCGCTGATTCACTGGGGCCCGGATCGCGCGGCGCCGAGCTTCACCACTGGGCAAGGCACTTACCTCCTCGACGCCACGCCCGCCACCGCCGCTGGCGCCAACGACGCGCCCTTCCGCATCGGCGAGTCTTTCGTCGATCCCGACGCCGGAATCATCATCAAGCCGCTCGCCACCGGCGGCACTGCGCCGAACGAATACCTCGACGTGCAGGTTTCCTTCGGCGCGATCGACGGTAACCGTAACCCCGTCCTCACCGCCGCGGCCCCTGCCGCCACGCTCGCCGCCCGCACCAACGTCATCTTCAACGCCAGCGCCACCGACCCCGACGGCGATTCCCTCTATTACAGGTGGGACTTCGGCGACCGCTCGCTCGAGCCCAACCTCCCCAGCATCACACGTCGTTTCACCAAGGGCGGCGCCTACTCGCTGCGCGTCTCCGCCCACGACGGCAAGGGCGGCATCGACGCGCGCACGCTCAACCTCACCGTCTCCGATCCGCTCACCGCGTGGACGCAGCGCCCGACCGGCGTGACCAACAATCTCTACGCCGCCCTTTACGCCGGCGGGAAGTTCGTCGTCGCCGGCGACAACGGCGTCACTTTCTCCTCGGCCGACGGCCTCACCTGGACGCGCGGCTCCGGCATGCCCAATACCCATTTCCCCCGCAGCATTGCGCACAACGGCGCGCGCTTTGTCACGGTCGGCCGCGCCACCTCCGCCTTTTCGAACGACGGCGTCACGTGGGCCGCGGCCACCGTTCCCACCGGCGTCGGTACGATGAACGCGATCGCCTTCGGTGCCGGCCGCTTTGTTGCCGTGGGCGAGACCGGCCGCATCTACCATTCTATCGATGGCACTTTATGGACCGAGGTCATCTCGCCGGTCACCACTTCACTCAGCGCCGTCGCGTTTGCGGACAACCTGTTCGTCGCCACCGGGGCCAGCGGCCGCATTTTCACCTCCACCGACGGCACCACGTGGGTCAACCGCTCCGTCACCACCGGCAACACCGTCAACTCCGTCGCCCGTCATGAGGGCCAGTGGTTCGCCGCCGTCTCCGCCTTCGAGTGCTTCGTCTCGACCGACGGCACCGCTTGGACGCGCGTTGCCACCGCCGGCCGCACCAATAGCAACAACGGCCAGCGCCTCGTCTCCGCCGCCGGCGTGCTCCTTTCATCCACCAACGCCGGCGGCATCACGTTCGCCGAGGACCCGCGCAAGTGGAGCGAACATCAAATCAACGCCACGCCCAGCACCGTGCTCTACGGCCTCGCCGAGGGCGCCGGCCAGATCGTGGTCGTCGGCGTTCGCGGGCTGATCTACACCACCACTTCCGAGCCCGCCAGCCCGCGCCTCCCCGCGCCCTCGCTCCGCCTCGAGGCCGATTCCATTAAGGTCGCCGTCGGCCGGAAAAACGTCCTCGCCGCCTCCGGTTCCGGTTTCGTGAAACTCGAGCTCTACGCCAACGGCACCAAGGTCAGCGAACTCAACGGCACCGCCGGTGCGCTCACCTGGACGCCGCCCACAATCGGCAACTACGTGCTCGTCGTGCGCGGCATCGACGCCACCGGCGCGAGCGTTGCCTCCGCCACCTATCCCGCCGTCGCCGCGTTCGACGGCTGGCGCTGGCGCAACCCCGGCCCCGTCGGCGCCGATCTGCGCGGCGCCGTGCGTGTCGACGACAAATGGTGGATCGTCGGCGGTGGCGGTACACTAATGACCCTCGACGACGCGGGCAATTTCACGCCCGTCGATTTCTCCACCACCCAACAACTCAACTCCATCGCCTACGCCAACGGCCGCTTCATGATCGCCACCACTGATCTCGACGGCGCGACTAAGGAGGATATCGGCGGCCTGTGGACGTCGGCCGACGGCTACAGCTGGACCCCTTTCCTCACTGGCGCGACCGACGGCGCCAATCTGAATTTCGCGCTCCACGCCGCCAACCGCTGGCTCGGTTTCGGCCAGGGCGGCACGATTGTCACCTCCACCGACGGCGTCTCGTGGCCGCGTTCCTCCAGCGGCCTCACCACCACCATCAACTCCGCCGTCGAGGGCCCGGGCCTCGTGGTCGCCGTGGGTGCCAGCGGACGCATCATCACCTCGCCCGACGGTCTCACGTGGACGGCGCAGACCAGCGGCGTCACCACCAACCTCAACGCCGTCGCCTTTGCCAACAGCAGCTACGTCGCCGCCGGCTCCAGTGGCGTGATCCTCACATCGCGCGACGGTGTCACGTGGACGCGTCCGACCTCCGGCGTCACGACTGCGCTCAACGCCGCCGCGTTCGTCAAAGGCATCTTCGTCGTCGGCGGCGACAACGGCGTGCTCCTCTCCTCCGCCGACGGCGCCACTTGGTCCCCCGTCTCGCTCGGCGGTAACCTCACCGCCACGCTTTTCCTCTCCGGTGCCGGCGGCGAAGGCCTGCTGCTCGGCCGCGGTGGCGAGTGCTACGCCGCCAGCACCGCGACGTCGTGGCGCCGGTTGTTCCAAGGCACCTCCGAAGCCAAACAGGCCGTGACGTATGCCGGCGGCCGCTTCGTCACCGTCGGCACCAACACCGACCCGGTCACGCGCGCGACGTTCGCGCCCGTGCAGTATTCCACCGACGGCCTCACGTGGACGCGCGCCAACGCGAACTCAGCCTTCTTGCCGCTCGCCGCGGTCGCCTACGGCCAGCAACGCTATGTCGCGGTCGGACCATCGGCCGCCATCTTCACCTCCACGGACGCGCGCGACTGGACTCGTCGCACCGTCACTTTTACCGCCACGTTTTCCTCCATCGCAGCCGGTCCCACGCTTTACGTGGCGGGCAGTTCGGGTGCCACGCTCTACACCTCGCCTGACGGCGCGACGTGGACCTCGCGCACCTTCGCCCCAGCCTTCCCTGTCCGCGGCGCCGCCTACGGCAACGGCCGCTACGTCATCGTCGGCGACACCGGCAACATCCGCCACTCCACCGACGGCATCGCGTGGACCGCAGCGACCAGCGGCGTCACCACCAACCTCCTCGCCGTCGGCTGGTGGGAGGACGTCGGCTTCATCGCCACCGGCAACGCCGGCGTGGTCCTTAATTCCACCGACGGCCTCACGTGGACCCAGCGCGAATCCGGCGTTTCCGAAAATATCGGTGCGCTCACCAAGACGCCGATCGGTTATGTCGCCGCCGGCGGGCCCCAGGGCACGCTGCTCGTGTCGCTCGACGGCATCAGCTGGACGCTCTCCGCCGTGCCGCTCGACCGCACCGTCCGCGGCCTCGCCGCCAGCGCCGCCTCCATCATCGCGGTGGGCGATAGCGGTGCGACGCTGGCCTTCGATCTGTCGGACGCAGGCGCGCCACCTACCATCGTGGCCCAGCCGCTCTCGCGGTCCGGCGTGGCGGGTGAGAAGGTGCGCTTCAGCGTCAGCGCCCAAAACGCCACCGGCGCCGTTTACCAATGGTTCAAGGACGGCGTCCCGATTTCCGGCGCCAACACCCCCCTCTACACCATTGCCTCTGCCGCGCCCACGCACGTTGGCGCCTACAGCGTCGCGATCACGTCATCCACGGGTGTCGTCACCAGTGCGCCCGCGAGCCTCACCTTCGCTGCCCCGACCAATCCCGGCCGGTTGATCAACCTGTCCATCCTCACCTCGCTCACCTCGGCGAGCGACAACTTTACCTTCGGCGTCGTGGTTGGCGGCGCCGGCACCGGCGGAGGTAAGGGTTTGCTCGTCCGCGCGGCCGGCCCGTCGCTCGGCGCGCTCGGCGTTGGCGGCACCCTTGAAGATCCCAAGCTCGAGTTCTTCACCGGCAGCACCAAGGTCGGCGAAAACGACGACTGGGGCGGCTTCGCCTCCACCAGTGCCGTGATGTCCAGCGTCGGCGCCTTCGCCTTTAGCGCGCCTAACTCCAAGGACGCGGCGATCTCCTTCCTCTCGCTCGCGAGCGGTGCCAACTCCGCAAAAATCTCCGGTACCGGTGCCGGCATGGTCATCGCCGAACTCTACGATGCCACGCCCGCCGCCGCGTTTACTGCCACCACCCCGCGCCTCGTTAACGTCTCCGTGCTGAAACATCTCGGCACCGGCGTCACCGCCGGCTTCGTGATCGGCGGCTCCACTGCGCGCACCGTGCTCATCCGCGCGATCGGTCCCACCCTCGGCGGCTTCGGTGTCGCCGATACCGTCGCCGATCCGCAGCTCGCGCTGTTCTCAGGCCAGACCGAGCGGGCGCGCAACGACAACTGGGGCGGCGGCACCGCGCTCGCCGCCGCCTTCGCGCAAGTCGGTGCTTTTGGCCTCGCTGCCGATTCGCGCGACGCCGCGCTCCTCGCCACCCTCGCGCCCGGCAACTACACCGTGCAAGTCTCCGGCGTGGCCGGCACCACGGGCGTGGCCCTCGTCGAAGTTTACGAAGTGCCGTAGTGATTTCCGGAGGAAACCGTGCAGATTGGTCGCACGTGTTTTCCCGCTTCGTCATCTTCGTTTTTTTAGTTGGCGCCGCCGTTTTCGGCCGCGCCGCCACGCCCGCCCCCGACGCCATCGTGCTCATCGCGGGCGATCTGCATTCGGCCTACGACCGCACCGCGCAATTCCTCGCACACGTCGACCGCCTCCGCACCGAAAATCCGGGCGTGCCCGTCGCCGTGTTGATCAACGGCGACACGTTCGAACTCGGCAACGCCGTCGCCAAACGCAGCGCCGGCACCGTGGAGTTTGCGCTGTTCACCGCCCTCGCTGCGCGCGTCCCCACCGTCGTGAACCTCGGCAACCACGAACCCGAATTCCACGCCGTCGCCGAGACCGTCGCGAAAATCCAAGCTACCGGCGTCATCGTCCTCGCCGGCAATGTTCTCAATCCGTCCACCCGCCAGCCCTACGCCCCCGCGTCCACCCGCCTGCAACTCGGCCCGCTTGCAGCAACGGTCGTCGGGATTACCACCGACCGCCTGTCCACCTACCGTCTCGCCGTGCGCCCCGAGCTCGACCTCGCCGATCCTGTCGTGTGGGCGAAACACCATCTCCCCGCGCTCTTCCGCGAGGCGCCGCTCCCCATTTTGCTGACGCACACCGGCCTCAAGGCCGACCGCGCCATCTTGCCGCTCGTCCCCGACGGCACGCTCTTCGCCGGTGCGCACGACCATCTGCGCTTCGTCCACCGCGAGGGCCGCACCGTGTATGTTCACTCGGGCAGCTGGACGGAATTCATCTCGATCGCCCGCCTGCGGATGACTGCCCGCGGTTCGACCTGGGACGTCGAGCAGCAGCGCATCGCCCCGGATGATCCGGTTGACCAAACACTCGCCGCGCTCATTCGCGTCACAATCGAGCAAAACCTCACCACCGAAGAAACCGCCGTGGTTGGCCAGGCCGCGCGTGAGCTCGGACCGACCGATGCCGCGCGTTTCGCCGTCGATGCTGCGCGCCGCGCCGCCCAGGCCGATGCCGCGATGGTAGGTGGCACCACATTTGGGGCCGGACTCCCCCGCGGGGCCGTGACCCGTTTCGAACTCGACGCCTGCGTGCGTTTCGACGGCCCGCTCTTTTCCGCCGAGGTCGATGGCGCCTGGCTGCAACGTCTCCTCGCCCGCGCCAATCAAGGCCCGGAGACTCCTTGGGCGGAGCGGGCCGGTGAAAATTTCGTTGCCGTCGGCCCGGCCAAGATCGAACCCGTGCAGCGCTACCGCTTTGTCACGTCCGACTGGGCGGTGAAAAATGCGAAGACTTATTTTGGTGAGGACGCTCCGGCGTTCGTCGAAGTGCCGACACTGAAGCTCAAGGCAGCGGTCATTCAGGCGCTGAACCCATGAAACCAACCTCGTCGGATTATCCGTCTGATTGTGGGCCCCGCCGTTGGCCGGGCTGCCCGGTCGGCCCCCGGGCCTACACGTTTTGCCGGACTCTGACCGGCGCTCTTCTCGTCGCCCTCCCGCTCGCCGCCCAAAAGCCCGCCCCGAAAAATGCACCGGCCGACCCGACACCCGACGAACTTTTCCAGCTCGGCAAATCGCTCTTCGACCAACTCGCGCCACCCGAGATCAAAGCCCAGTATGAGTTTCCCTCGAAAGAGCAGTGGGACGCGTTTGCCGTGCGGCTCCAACGCGCGCTCGAAAGCGACGATCTCTCCGCTCTCGCCGCCTACGAAGCCGAAGCCCGCGCCGCGCTCATCGGGCTGCGCCTGCTCCCCGGCTACGAGGATTATGCCGACTGGCTCGAGCAACGTATCGATGAAATCCAAGGCGCGAAACAGGCCACGGCTCCGCTCCGGCCGCCACTGCCGCCAAAACCGTTGCCTCCCGGAATCAAGCCGCCGCCACCGCAGCCTCCGTCCTTCCCTCCCCATTACGATCTGTGGCTCGCCCGCGTGCGCGCGCGGCCGGTGCCGGCCAGTGCGGCGAAACTCATGCCGCGCCTGCGCGCCGCCTTCGTCGCGGAAGGTGTGCCGCCCGAACTGGCCTGGCTCGCCGAAGCGGAAAGTTCGCTCAACCCGTCCGCGCGCAGTCCGGTCGGCGCAAAGGGTCTGTTTCAGTTTATGCCGGACACCGCGAAGGCGATGGGGCTCGGCACATTTTTGCCCGACGAGCGCACCGATCCGGACAAATCCGCCCGCGCCGCCGCGCGTTACCTGAAGTCGCTCCACGGAAAATTCGGGAGCTGGCCGCTCGCGCTCGCCGCCTACAATGCCGGCGAAGGCCGCGTGCGCCGCATGCTTACCGCGCGTGGCGCGAGCGATTTCGCCGGCATCGCGAGTTCGCTCCCCGCCGAGACGCGCATGTATGTCCCGAAAGTCTGCGCCCTCATCGCCGTCCGCGCTGGCGTCCCGCCGGAGCGCATGGCGGTCCCGCGGAGTTGAACCGACGGCGTCCGCTTCCTTGGTGATCC
Source organism: Opitutaceae bacterium (assembly GCA_005799525.1). Lineage (GTDB taxonomy): Bacteria > Verrucomicrobiota > Verrucomicrobiia > Opitutales > Opitutaceae > GAS368. The sequence goes on from SYGN01000029.1 coordinate 21,964, forward strand.
TTCACCGGATTGCGCGGGATTTCTATTCGCCAGTGGGTCGCGCGCCGCTTTGCTCGACGCATGGGATTTTTTGACCGCTTTTCCGCGAAGAAATCAACGTCCGCGCCGGCTTCGGCCAACGGCTCCGATGCCACGCATGCGGCGAGCGCGGCGAGCGCTGCGGCCGCGTCATCGTCGCCGGCGTCTCCCGCTCCGGTCGTCGGCAGCGTCAAAGCCTTGCTCGAGACCGCCCGCGAGAAACTGACCGCCAAAGACCTCCCGGCCGCCGTCGCGCTCTACGAAGAAGTGCTCGCGAGCTCGGCTGGAGACCGGCCCGATGTCCTCGTGGCCATCTCCGGCGATCTCGGTTCGCACGGGCACGTCAACGAAATCATCGAACTCGTCGCCCCGCGTTACGACGCCGAGCGCCACGGTCCGGCCACGGGCCTCAACCTTCTTCAGGCCTACCTCGCCGTGCGCAATCCGGATGCCGCGCAGCATGTGCTCGATATTCTTTTTGGCCTGCAACGATCCGAGCTGGAGCAGCGCCTCTACGGGTTCTCCAACGCGATCGCGGAAATGATCGCGGCGCCGCATGCGGCCCCTCCGCCCGGCGTGGTCGGGGGTGCGGCCGTCGGTGCCGATGCTCCGAAGGTCGCCCTCGTGAGTATCAGCAAGCCAATTTGGTTTTACGGCTTGGAGGTGATGGCCACCCAACTCCTCCCCTCCAAGGAAGGTCATCTGCGCCGCATCGCCTTTGCCCAACTCGCGCTGCCCAATTATCCCGACTTGGTCGCCGCGATGAAGAAACCCGAGGACGAACTCGGTCGGCTGTCCCGCGCGCTGCCCTTGTGGCTCGCCGAAGCGTTCTATTTTTCGCCTTCCTACCATCCCGTCGCCGCTGTGGCCGTGATGAATCCGCCCGACGGCGCGCCGGCGCACCTGATGATCTTCGGTGCCGAGTGGACGACGGAAAATCTCCGCCAACTCGTCGACACCAGTGGCGACGGGCTCGACTTCATTGTGACGGGTGCGCTTCGCGTGCATGCCGGCGACTACGAGGCGTTGCTGCGCGTGTGGGAGGTAAAAACGTTTCGCGAACGCAAGACCTTCACCGCGCGGTGGACGCCCGCCACTGCCAACGAAGCCCTCGCCAAACTGCACGGCGACGTGCGCGCCTACATGGAATGGTCGCCGGACAGCGCCGCCTTTGCCTATGTGCCGACCGCCAAGCCGCGCGCCTGGCTCGACACCCTTGGCGGGTCACTTGGCCTGTTTCTGGTCGAGAAAAATGTCATTCCGCTCGCCGCGATTTCGCCCTCGGCTGAAGTGCTCGCCCACGCGACGCAACACGCCGCGGCCGGTGAAGCCGCATCATTCGCCTTCCTCACGACCCGCGCCCGAATCGCGCATGTCGACGCGACCGTCGTCGTGTCGGGCGACGTGACGCTGGCTCGCTCGCCGCTAGTGAACGAGGCGAAGAAAATTTTGGTGTAGGTATTTGTACGCTCGGCCGCTGGCCGGGCGGCGTTGCCCGCCCACCGGGCGGGCCGAGCAACCAGCCAGCACGATGACACCCCACGAAAATCGACCTTCCGCTGACGTTCATCTCGGTCGACTACTGCGGGTTTGGGTGCGTGACCCGCTCCATTTTATTACCACGTGCACAGCGGGTCGCCGAGCGGTGCTCAACGATCCAGCGGTGGTCGCCTGCCTTCGGGCGGAGTGGCACGCTGCTGAGTCGCGCCACGGTTGGCGCGTTGGTCGTTATGTCTTCATGCCCGATCACGTGCATTTTTTCGCTGCACCCGTGAACGAAGCTAAAACGCTGAGCGAGTTTGTCGGCCGATGGAAGGAGTGGACGGCGAAGTCGGCCCTCCGCGAGCTCGGCGTTGAGTCTCCTTTTTGGCAGCACGGATTTTTCGATCATGTGCTGCATTCACGCGGGAGCTACTCCGAGAAATGGGACTAGGTGCGGCAAAATCCCGTACGCGCAAATCTCGCACCTAGTACGGAGGATTGGCCTCATGCTGGGCACATCCATTTCGACGATCCGATGTAGGCCCGGCCGGTGGCTGGGCTGCGTGGCCCGCGCACCGGGCGGGCCTACAACCGCCAGGACCCCATGCATCTCCCGTCCTGCGTTGCCCTGCGTTCCCGTGGCGGTCGTCGTGATCCGCTCGGCGCGGTATCCGCATTGGTTCTGCCGTGATGATCGAAAGCAATCTCCCCGGCGTCGCACAGGATTTTTCAATCCAGCCGTTCGTTTACAGTCGAAGCATAACGGATGCACGTCTCGTGGGAGCAGACGCTACCGGTCCTCGCGAAGGAGGCGGCGGCGGTGCGGACACAGCGGAGTTGAGGGAGCAAGGTTTTTTAACCACGGATGAACAAGGATAGACGCGGATGTCCGATCCAGCGGACTGATTACGGGCTTTGAATTATTCTAAAAATCCGTGTTCATTCGCTTCCATCCGTGGTTAAAAACCGCCTGAATTTTTTTACCCGCCATGTGCTGTGACGCCTGTTTCAATCTCGGTCTGAGCGGATCCGTCCGCGTCATCGCGCATCTCTACTCGCTGCGCAACGACGCCAACGTCGTGGGCCAGGCCCGGTTCGGCATCGCCTCGAAAGCGGAACGGCTCGGCATCGCGATGCCGGTCTTGCGGAAACTCGCCCGCGCTCACTGGCGCAATCATCCCCTCGCCCTTGAGCTGTGGGCCAGCGGCATCCACGACGCCCGAGTGTTGGCGACCCTGGTCGAAAATCCCCAGCAAATCACTCGTGCACAGATGGAGGCTTGGGTGCGCGATGCGGACAACTGGGAAGTGACGGATGCGTTGGCGTTTCTCTTCGCCCGCACGGAATTCGCTGAGGCCAAGGCGCACGCATGGAGCAGGCGAAAGGGCGAGTTTGTGAAGCGCGCGGGGTTTGCGACGATGGCCGGCATGGCGATCCATCGGAAGGAGCTGCCCGACGAAATTTTTCTGCGCTTTCTGCCGGTGATCGCGCGCGAGGCGTTGGATGAGCGAAATTTTGTGAAGAAAGCCGTCAACTGGGCGCTGCGGCAGATCGGGAAACGCAATCCCGCGCTCAGGCGCGCCGCGATGGTGGAGGCCCAGCGCATCGGGAAACTGGATTAGCGTGCCGCGCGCTGGATCGCGGCGGATGCGTTGCGGGAGCTGGGGTTGGTGTAGCTGGGCTCGTTGTAGAGCCGGCCGGTGGCCGGGTTTTTCCGGGAAACGTGCCCGGTCAGCGACCGGGCCTAGTGTGCCCGGCATGGGCATGAACTTAACATATGCAACGAAATGTTCGGAAACAGTGACAATAACCGTAGCGAAGGACAAGGCGGGTGGCGCGAGGCACTCAGCACGAAAGAAGTCTGGAGCAAAGGCACGACCGTAGGAACACGAACAGGCAGCGAGGCCGCGATGCGGGCGATGAGCATGCTAGAGA
>SYGN01000212.1 GCA_005799525.1 Opitutaceae bacterium
GGCGGCACCACCGAGATCGCCGTCATTTCGCTCAACGGTATCGTATTTTCGAAATCGATCCGCGTCGCCGGCGATGAATTGGACAGCGCCATCATCGACTACATGAAGCGCGCCTATAATCTCCTCATCGGCGAGCGCACCGCCGAGGAAATCAAATGCCGCGTCGGCTCCGCCTACCCGCTCGAGGAAGAACTCACCATGGAAGTGAAAGGTCGCGACTCCGTGGCCGGCCTGCCCAAGACCATTCACATTACCTCACAAGAAATTCGCGAAGCCCTCGCCGACACCATCTCGAACATCGTCGACGCCGTGCGCGTAACCCTCGAGCGCTGCCCGCCCGAACTCTCCGCCGACCTCGTAGACCGTGGCTTTGTCATGGCCGGCGGCGGTGCCCTCATCCGCGGCATCGACAAACTCCTGAGCGAGAAGACCGGCCTCCCGGTGACGGTGAGCGAAGACCCGCTCTCCGCCGTCGCCAACGGCACCGGCGCGGTCCTCAACGACCTGTCGTGGCTAATGCAGAACGCGTGAGTCTGGCGATTTAGCGCGGTGCTTCAGCCCGTGCTGGGTTTTTTACGCTCCGGGCCGCCGGAAACATTTTCCGTGTCTTCCCCGTGTTCCGTGGGCAAATAGAACGCTCCGCTTGTGCCCTTCCGTCGCTTCGCCACCCACCACCCGTTTGCCACGCTCGGCTTCGTCGTCGTCGCGTGGCTCTTCGTGCCGGTCGGCCTGAAGTCATTTACCCGCGCGAGTTTTTTTGAACTCACCGCACCGGTCACCGTCGCCGCCGACTACGCGCGCGGTCTCCAAGAATACTGGTCGCTCCGCCTCCACTCGAACCACGAACTCATCGTCGCCGGTCGCGACCTCGCGCGCATCAACGCCTCCTACGAATTCGCCGTCCAACAAAACGCCGAACTCCAAGCCGGCCTTGAGCGTCTCGAATCACTCCTCCGGCTGCCCACCTACAATAACTACCGACTCGAGCACGCCCGCGTCGCCCGCCGCGATTTTTCCGGTTGGTGGCAACGCATCGTCCTGCGCAAAGGGAAAAACTTCGGCCTCACCTCCGGCTCGCCTGTCGTGTTCAGCGGCGGAGTCGTCGGTCGCGTGACGGAGGTCTATGCCACGACCGCCGTAGTCGAACTCATCAGCAGCCCCAACGTCCGCCTCGCCGGCATCGTCGAGGGCGCAAATCACGTAATGAGTTATCAGGGCGGGATCAACCCCACCTTCGGCCCACCGATGGGTATCGTGGAGCTCGTGCCACTGGACACCTTCGCCAGTGCCTCCTCGCCAAAACGCCTGGTCACGTCCGGCTTCGGTGGCGTCTTTCCGCCCGGGCTCACGATCGGATCTGTAACCAAAGTCGAACTGAGCACCGACGGCCTCTTCAAGACCGGCGAAGTGAAACTCGATGAACGCCTCGGTTCTCTCACCGAGGTCACCGTGCTGGTGCCGCTGACTCCGGAGTAGCAACGACGTTGAACGTTGAAGACTGAGAGTTGAGAAAAGACCCACGCTCTCTTCGCCTTCTCTCCTTCTCGCGACGTCCGACTCGCAGCCCTCCGCTCCCCACTTCACCCCGTGCGCCTCTCCCTCGTCACCGCCCTCACGCTACTGCTCCTCTGGACGCTCGTCGCGCAGGTGAATCACGCGCTCGCCGAACTGCGCGTGTATCTTTTTGTCGGTAGCCTTTTCGTCATCTTCGCCGCGCTGAAGCTTCCGTTGCGTTCAGGCCTCGGTGCCTCTCTCCTCAGTGGTCTCCTCTGCGATGCCAATTCACCGGTAGATTTCGGCACGCATACGCTGCTCTTCGCCGCCGCCCACACCGTAGTCTTCCACCTTCGTGATCGGCTGCCTCGTGACGACACCATCGCGCGCCTGATCGTCGCGCTCCTTACCAATCTCGCCCTCTTCCTCGTGTTTTCCTTTATCCAAATCGCCCGCTCACCGGCCCCTGCCGCCGCTTGGCCACGTCTGATCGCCGATCTCGTCTGCTCGCAAATTTTCCTCGCGTTGATCGCCCCGTGGGTTTTCGCCCTACAACACCGCGCGCTCGTGCTCACCGGCACCACCCGGGAACTCACCCCCTAGCCCGATGCCCCCGTCCGAGTCCAATCCCTTAGAGCACTCCGGCAGTCTCCTTGAGTCCCACAAGGCTTACGACCCGCGGGTCATTTTCTTCTATTTCGCCCTCGCCATCCTGCTCTTGATTCTCGCGGGCGGCCTCGCCTATCAACAGCTGTTCAAAACTGAAACCTACCACGAGCGCGAGCGCGTGCAGAGTCAGCGCCGCGTCCTCGTGCCCGGCCCGCGCGGGAACATCTATGCGCGGGACGGCACCACGATCCTCGTCGGCAACCGTCCGCGTTTTTCTGTCGCGCTCTATCTCGATGAACTCAAGTCCGAGTTCCTGCGCGAGGCGCGGATCATCAAGAAAAACTACGGCAAGTCCGATATGCCCGAGGCCGCCCTACGCGAAATGCCTTTTTCTCGCATGAGCCGCGTCAGCGTCGTGCAACGCTACCTCGACGAGGTGAACAAAATCATCGGCCGTTCCGAAAAAGTGGACGCCGCCTCCCTCGCGCGCCACTTCGGCGACCAACTGCTCCTGCCTTACAAGCTCATCGACGATCTCACCGGACCGGAATATGCCCGCCTGATCGAGGGCCTCCCCGTGCGCTCGCCGCTGCAAGTTTATACCTCCAGTACTCGGTTCTACCCCTTCGGCTCCAGCGCCGCCCACGCCCTCGGCTTTGTCCGGGTAAACGAAGAACTCAACGTCGAGGACTTCCCCGGCGAAGATCTCGCCACCTTCAAAATGAAGGGCACCATCGGTAAAGACGGCTTGGAAAAAACCTTCGACAGCCAACTCCAAGGTGAGGCCGGCGGCACGATTTTTCGCGTCGATCCAGCCGGCTACAAGGTCAACCCACCGCTCGAGAAACGACTGCCCCTCCAAGGAAAAAACTTGGTCAGCTCCCTCGACATCAATCTCCAACTCGCGGCCGAGCAAACCATCGGCGATCAGGTCGGCGCCGCCGTCGCCATCGATGTTGCCACCGGCGAAGTGCTCACCCTCGTCAGCAAGCCCGACTATAACCTCACCGATTTCTCGCCCCGCGTCAGCCACGCCACCTACACCGCGATTCAGGCCCAAGGCGGCGAGTTCAACCGCGCCCTCAGCGGTCTCTACCCACCGGGCTCGACCTACAAAATTCTCACCTCCATCGCCGCCCTGCGTCGCGGCGCGATCACCCCCGACGCGTCGATTATTGACTGCGACGGTTTTCTTCAAAAATTCAATCGCCGCTTCGTCTGTTACAATGGCCTCGGCCATCACCACGACGTGCTCCTCCGCCAAGCCATCGCGGAGAGTTGCGACCTCTACTTCAATGAAGCGGGCTGGCTGACCAAACCCGAAGGCCTTGCCGAAGAGGCGCGGCGTTTCCACTTCGACCGCCGCACCGGCATCGAACTCCCCGGCGAGACCCGCGGCATGCTCGTGCCCGACAACGCATGGAAAGAGCGCACGAAAAACGAAAAATGGTTCCCCGGCGACACCGCCAACATGTCTATGGGACAGGGCTTCGTCCTCGTCACTCCCCTCCAGATGGCCTGCTTCACCGCCTCGGTCGCGCGCGGCGAAGTCTTCACCCAACCGACTTTGATCCATCAGCCCAACCGACCGCGCCAAAAAACTGAATCCATCGGCCTCAGCCGCGAACAACGCGCCGCCCTCATCGAGGGCATGGAGGCCTGCACCCTTCCGCCGAAGGGCACCGCTCGCAATATTACGACCATTGAGATCCAGCGAGTCCCCGGCGTGCGCATCGCCGGAAAAACCGGCACCGCGCAAGTCAGCACCAAAGCCGGCATGATTAACATTGCATGGTTCATCTGCTTTGCTCCCGTGGAAAACCCCGAAATCGCCATCGCCGTCGCCCTCGAAGGCGATACTCCCGGGGAAGAATTTGGAGGCGGCCGCAACGCCGGTCCAGTCGCCAGTGCGATTCTCAAAAAATATTTCGAAAAGAAGAATGGCGCCGCCGCCTCCCCGTTCCAGCCCGCCAAGGGAAAGTAGACCACACCCTGTTAACTTCGCGAAGAAAACCCAGCCATTTCTGGAGGGTTTGTCACGTAATACGTGACAAGTAATTTCGGGCGCTTCTTGAGCAGAGGTGGCGCTGGAAAATCAGCCCGCCGCCCGCCGTTGGCGTCGCACCTCGCGCAAGACCCGTCGCGCGCGCCGAAATACTCCCTCCGGTTCCGGCCAAGTCTCCCGCGGTCCGAAACGCACCCGCTGCAATTCCGCCACCACCTCCCGCAATTCCCTCGATTCGCCGCTCGCCGAGCGATACCCAGCTATTTCGCCGAGCCTTCGTCCAGCCAACAGCCGCACCGGATCTGATCGTCGCCCCCCGCGCCAGAGCCACCGCCCGCGCACCAATCCTCGCCCCACCGCGATCCACCACCAGGTCATTCCGCATATTAGCACCACCGCAGCGAGAGACTTGATGACCCGCACTCCGTCCCACGGAGCCGACAGCCACGCCTTCAGGTCCGCGCCAAGCCGCTCGACCGCCTCGCGCAGCCGCTTCCCCGAATTTTGCGTCGCCGTCTTCACCGCGCGGAGCGTCTCTACCTGCGAGCGCTGATCGAAGTTTACGATGCGGCGATACCAAAAAACCCGCAGGCTGTCGAAGCGCGCCGACCAACTCCGGTCCATCCGACGCACCAACGCCGCCTCCCGCTGCGCTTCGCTCGTCTGGTCCGCAACCGCAACGCCGAGGGCATCTCCCCGCAACCATGCACCGGTCGACTCATCGAAAATCTCCGCCCACGCATGGGCGTCGGAGTTGCGAATCGTGAAGTTGTTAGAGAAACCGTTCCACGTGCCGCCCCGAAATCCCGTCACCACCCGAGCCGGAAATCCGGCCGTCCGCGCCAGCAGCACGAACGACCCCGCGAACAACTCGCAATGCCCCGCCTCGTGTGAGACCAGCCAGCGCACCAGTGGATCCCCCTCGCCCCCAGGCACCCGGGGCGACAGCGAATAGGCGTGGTTCTTCTTCAGCCACTCCTCGGTCCGCCGCGCAAATTCGTCAGCCGCCAGCCCAGGCCCACCCATCGCAATCTCGGCCACGATTTGCTCCAGCCGGGTCCGTTCCGAATCGCCCACTCCCACCCGATGTTGCATCACCGCCTTCGGTGCCACCGCCAGATCGCGCTCCTGCCAGCGCCGGGCAAACGCCGGATCGCGCACTATCCCCGACGTATCCAAACCCTCCACGCGGTAGGCGGTCATCGAGACCGGCTCATTCCGCAGGGCCACCACGTTCAGCTCCGCCGCCAATTGAAAATTCTGCGGCTCACGAAACTGCAACCGTTCAAATTCGCCCAGCAGCGGCAGGTAGCGACTCACCCCGGACTCGAGATAAAACGTCCAGAAAATCGCCGCGCCCATTCGCGGACGCGCCTCTCCCCGCAAGGCTGTGTCCGTGCGATCCTTGCCCAGCGCTTCCCTCTTAAGTCCCGCCGAAAACCGAAAAGTCCCGTCGCGATACTCGTCGAGCACCACCATCCGCCAATACGGCGCCACCGGCACCTGGCTTCGATCCGACACGTCTACGCTCAAGGCCACGCTCGTGTCCTGAATGATCTCCGACACGTCACCGAACTTGATAGAGTCGTTGAAGCCCGACCGCGCCTTCTTCGAAACGTAACGGTCCAAAAACAGGCTGTTCTCCAGCTGGAAACGAGGAATCGCCAAGAACAACAAAGCCGACACCGCCAACACCCCTGCAAACAGCACCGCGCCCAGCGTCACCACGCGCCAATCCGACACTTCGCGCAAACGCCGAAACAGCCGGCCCCAATCCGCGTGCGCCGCCCAAGTCGGCAAGTCTCCTGCTTTGTGCGGTTGGGGCTTTTGTCCGCCCTCCAGCGACTCGGTCAACGTAATCACGAGCAAAAACCCCAACGCACACCCCGTGTAGATCAGGATCTGCACCGCAAACAAAAGCGACACCGTCAACACCCCCGCGACCACGATCAAAAAAAGCCCAAGCACGATCACTTGGAGATCGTCGCGGCGCTGTCGGTAACTGATTCCGCGATACAGCAGGAGCAGCATCCCCAGCCGCACCATCGCCGGCAGCACCTCCGACGTCAGCCAAAGGTCGCCGGCAAACAAAGCCACGATGACTGGAAAGGCCAAAGTGTGCGCCAGCGCCGGCACGCGGGCCGGCAACCGCGGCCACACGAGCGCCGCCCCAGTCGTCAGCGTCGTTGCCACCATCAGCGACCACGCTGCTACGTCCATGTAGAAAACGGTCCAGACCGCCAGCAACGTGAGCACGCCGCCGAGCATCCATTTCACTTGGTGCAACTCCTCCTGCGTCAGCTGTGCCCGTCTCGTAATGACCGTAGGGCCGGCGCTGGTCGCCGGGCCGCGTTCTCCTCGCGCACTCATATCGACGCTGCCCTTTCCCCGTCGAGCAGCGCCACCACGCCACGCGTTCCGTCCGGCACAAACGTCATCACATTTCTTCGCCCGCGCAGCTCCCCACGCTCCACCGAGCTCTCCGGAGCCATCCCCGTTTGTTCGTCACCCTCCGCGCAACGCACGGTCGCCAACCGGTCCAAGAACGCTTCCACATCGTGCACTCGCCGGACGGATACCGGTGCCTCCCCATCAATCGCCACACCGCTCAGCCGACCCGCCCGAAAAAAATCCCCGGCCAACGTCCCACAAAAGCTCACGAGTAGTTCGAACTGCTCCGGGCGCGTCCACACGGCCGCATCGGTCCGCAACCAGAGCGAGAATCCCTCCGCGCTCTCCGCCGCAAATTGCCGCACCAGCAACGTCCGCGTCCGCGCGCTCGCCTTCCAGTGAATTAACCGGTGCGAGTCCCCCACCGCGTAACGCCGCAGGGCGTGCAAATCTCCGCCTGTTCCCGCCCGCGCCATCCGGGGGCCGCCCGCTTGACGACGCGGTGCCGCGACTGCATGGACCTGATACGCCACCCCCGCCGGCCACACCACCGTCTCCGCGCACAACGCTGTGCCGATTTCCTTTTTCAAAAACCCAAAAGGGAAAAGCGACGCCACGCACGTGAGCTCCACCCGCAGCAAACCGCGTTTTTCCAGCTTACACCCCCACTCCAACCGCGCCTCGCCCTGGGGCTCAAGGCGCGTCCGCAAGCCCAGTCGTCCGCGCGTCACGGCCGCCTCCGCCTTCGCCAACATCTCGCGCACGTTTATGCCCCGCCCTGTGACCGTCGACTCAGCCCGCTGCCGCACGCCCACCTCGACCGCGCGTGCCGCCAGCTCGAAACACAGCCCATACGTCGGCAAAAACGCCTTTCGGTTTCTCAATTCCAACGCCACCACCGCTCCGTGCCCCACGCGCAACGGCGCCGCCAACCGCAGCCTCCACGACACCCCCCGCAGATTCGACCACGACAAGACTCCGCTCAACATCAAACACGCCAACAGCAACGAGAGCGTGATAAACAAAATATTGTTCGATGAATTATACGCCGCCGTGCCGATGCCCATGGACAGCCCAATGAGGAGCACACCCGGCAGCGTCGGCACGATACGATGCCCCCGCTGCGGGTGGACGAGTGCCCACAACAGCGCACTCCATGTAAATTTCCTCCACGTTCCACCCCCCACGCCCGGCCCAGCCCACTCTGCGCCGTCGCGCAGAACGTTTAACGCGGAACGTTCCACGCCCAACGCTGAAGTGCCGACTGCATCCATGGGGCGTTAAACGTTAAAAATTAAGCGTTGCGCGTTCAACGTGGAGCTCTGCCCGTCCGTTCACGCCGGCGTGGGAATCGCCGCCACGATCCGCTTCAACACCGCGCCCACCGCGCGCCGCTCTTCGAGTGCATCACTGGTCTGCCGCGCGAGAACGAGCCGATGGGCCAGCACCGCCGTCACGAGCTCCGCGACATCGTCGGGCAACACAAAGTCGCGCCCGTTCACCAACGCCCGCGCCTGTGCCGCCGTGCGCAGCGCCAGCCCGCCGCGCACACTCACGCCGGCCCGAAATTCCGACTCCGTGCGCGTCGCCGTCACAATCTTCAGGACGTAATCGAGCACGCTCTCCTCGACGAACACCCCGTGCGCCAACGCTTGGAGCTTCACGACTTCACTCCGCGTCACCACCGGATTGAGCGCGATCGCATCATAACCGCCGCGCTGCGTTCTCAAAATCTCCAGCTCATCCACCGCCTGCGGATAGCCCATGTGCAGCCGCATGAGAAACCGGTCCATTTGGCTTTCCGGCAACGGAAACGTCCCTTCGTAATCCACGGGATTTTGCGTCGCGAACACCATAAACGGTGAACCCACCGCGTGCGCCTCGCCATCGACCGTCACCCTCGCGCGATCCATCACTTCGAGCAACGCCGACTGCGTTTTCGGCGTCGCGCGGTTGATCTCATCAGCCAGCACGACATTCGCGAACACCGGCCCTTTCTTGAACACAAACTCCTTGATCGTCTCGTCGTAGATCGCCACCCCGGTCACATCGCTCGGCAGCAAATCACTCGTGAACTGCACACGCGAAAACACACAGTCCATCGACCGCGCGAGCGAGTAGGCCAGCGTCGTCTTGCCGACTCCCGGCAGATCCTCGATCAACAAATGCCCGCCGGCCACGAGGCACACGAGCACTTGCTCGACGACCTCGTCTTTGCCCTTGATCGTCACACGCATGTTGGCGCGCAGCCGCTCCAACCCCTGCGTCGCCTCAGTGATTTTCCCCGCCTGCAAAAAATCGCTCATGAGCGCGGAAACTAGTCGCCCGCTCACTCGGCGCAAACGCGTTCTTGCGCTCAACCCTCATCGAGCAGCTTGATGACCGCGGCTATATCCTCATTCCCCAGCCCGCGCGCCTCCGCCGTCTGCAACGTTTCCCGCACCATCGCCAGCAGCGGAAAATCCGTGCAGCCCGCCATGTCCGACGCCAGACGCAGGTCCTTGTGCAGATGCTTCACCGAAAACTGCGGCGCGAAATCCCCCGCGCGCAGCTTCGGCTCCTTCAGCTTCGCCAGCGGCGAGTAGCTCGTGTGCTTGGCCAGCACCGAGAAAAAAACGTCGTCGCTGACCCCCGCCCGCCGCGCAATCGTGATCGCCTCCACCAATCCCTGCATCTGCGCGGCGACATTGAGGTTCGTCGCCAGCTTAAACGCCGCCGCCTGCGCCGGCGTGCCGATCACAAACCGGTGCGCCGACACGAGCGCGAGCAGCGCCTCGACCTCGGCGATCAGCGCGACGTCACCGCCCAAGAAAAATACGGAGAGCTTCTGCTCCGCCGCCGGCTTACTCCCGCTAAACGGTGCTTCGAGGTACCGCGCCCCGCGCGCCACCACCGTCGCGGCAAACTCCGCCGCACTCGCCGAATCGATCGTGCTCGACTGCACGACAATCTTGCCCGCCCCGAGCTCCGGCGCGATCTGCGCCAACACCGCCCGTACCGCCGCCGGATCGGCCACGACGATCTGAATCACATCGGCCGCCCGCGCCACCTCCGCCGCCGTGGCCTTCCACGAGGGAAAATCCGGCTGGGAGGTGCGATTCCACGCTCCCGCGAGTTTCCCCGCCGCCGCGTAGTGCCGCCCCCATACGCCGCCGATGATGCCAAGTCCGATAACGCCGATAGTTTTGTTCATGCTGCCGCCACACAATACACTGGGTCGATCGATGCAAATCCCCCCGGACGACTTCGCGTCAATGTCAGGAGCGCGCTCCGCTGCGAAAGCGGTTCACGTTTTTTCGTCTGTATTAGAATCACCCCGCTAGTCGGCTACTCTTCGGTTACCGGCAGTTCGTAGTCCGTGCTAGCCGCTCCGCTCAATGGAAATTCCCAACTCTCCGCCGGATCCATCGCGACTCCAGCGCCCACGATTTTTCTGACTCCATATTTTTGACAAACGCTAGAGCGCGGGGGGCTCTACCACTTCAGTCCCTCCCAACATTGAACCTCACCCTGCGCACCACGACCGCGCAGAAATAAATCTCCGAGTGCCTTCCGACCCGGCGCGCGCTTCGGCTCTTAGCCGAGGATTTCCAGCATCCGTACAAACAGCCGGTTCACGCGCTCTTGGTTGGATTTTACGAGGTCCTTGAACTTCGCGAAATCAATCTCGGTCCCTTCCAGCCCGTTCGCGTAATTGTCGATCAGCGCGAGACTGTTGTAACGCAACCCCGCCTCCGTGCAGAGGTCAGCCTCGTGCGCCGCCGTCATGCCGACCACATCGCCCCAGTCCTGCACGATCTTGATCTCCGCTTTCGTCTCGAAGCGCGGCCCGCGCATCTGCACATACGTTTTTCCCGTGTGAATCTTAAACTCCGGCGCCAAATTCGCGATCAGCATGGGAATGAGATTATTTGCGATCAGCGGCGCGCCGCCTTTGAGTTCGTGGTCAAAAAACGTCGCCGGCCCCTGCTGTAAGCCCACGTAGTCGCTGCACGACACCAACGTCCCCGGCGGCAGATCTTTCTTGAGCGAGCCCACCGAGTTCAACGAGACGATATCCTGAAACCCAAGGTCCGCCAGCGCGCGGATGTTCGCCCGATAGTTAATCGAGTGCGGCGGCAGCGGAAACGCGTAGCCGTGCCGGTTGATCAGCGCTTGCTCGCCCCGCGATTTATACGTCACCGGCCCGTATTGGGTCTCGACCGTCTTCACGTCCCACGACGAAAATAACGTCGAATTAACAATGCTCGTTCCACTGATGAAGGCGACTTTCATGCCGCGAATCACGCGCTGCCCCCTCGCGATGACAACGCGAAAACCGAATTTTGCGCTCTGGCACGGGCGTCTCGCTCGCAGGTTGCCCGCCGTGGCACGTGCGTCCCGCCTGTGGATTTGCCTCCTCCCTCCCGCGCTCGCCACCCTGCTCCTCCTCGCCGGTTGCGCCACGCCCGGACCCCTCCATCGCTATTCCACGTCAGCGGATTCTCCCGCAGAAATCCACGATACCGGCAGCGATGGCACGACGGCCTCGGTCCCCAGTTTTCTCGCCGTGGGTGAACACCTCGTCGGCTTCGCCTACGACCCGTTCACCGATCATTTTTTCCTGCGACTCGCCCCGGGCGACCTCATCCGCGTCGTCGACCGCCCGGCCCGCGCCATCAAACGCGAGTTCACCGTCACCGCCCTCGCGAATGCGCGCGGCGGCGATCTCGCCATTCGCCCGCGCGACGGCCACGTGTTCGCCCCCCACTCCACCCAACCCGCCGTAATCGAGTTCAACCGCTTCGGCGAACTCATCCGCACCCTCCCTCTCGCCACCCTCAACGCCCCGCCCGCCGCCCTCGCTTACGACACCGTCCGCGACCGTCTGCTCGCGCTCAGCGGCGGCGACCTCGCTCGCGTTTCGTCCCACGACCTCCAGGGTCAACGCCTGACCGCCGTCGCGCTCGATCGCGATGTCGCGCTCACCACGCTCGCCTACGCCTCCGACCAACACGAGTTCTACGCCCTGCTCACCCGCGAATCGGCCCTCGGCATTTTCAACGAACAAGGCCACCTCCTTCGGACGCTCCCGCTCTCAGCTCCCGGCAAGCCCACGCCTGCCGCCCCATTCCTCGACGTCGGGCCCCGCTCCTTCCTCCGCCTGTTCTAACCATTGAAAATCGGGCCGCCCCTATCCCAACTTCTGCCATGCCCCTCATCGACCTGCCACTCTCCGGTCTTCTCGCCTACGCTGGCCGCAACCCCCGTCCCGCCGACTTCGACGCCTACTGGGCCGCCGCCCTCCGCGAACTCGACGCGACCGACCCGCAGCCCGAACTCCGGCCCGCGACCGCCATCACACCCCACCACACCGAAGCGTTCGACCTCTGTTTCACCGGCGTTGGCGGCGCGCGCATCTATGCCAAATATCTCCGCCCAAAATCCGCCTCCCCGACCTCTCCTACCGCCTCCCCCTTCTCCACTCCGTCCACTTCGACTGCAACTTCCCCGCTTAAACGAGCACCGCGTCCCGCGGTGCTCCAGTTCCACGGCTACTCCGGCCACAGCGGCGACTGGCTCGATAAATTCGGCTGGCCCGCCGAGGGCTTCTGCTACGCCGCGATGGATTGCCGCGGCCAAGGCGGCCGCTCCGAGGACAGTGGCCGCGTAAAAGGCACGACACTCCGTGGTCACATCGTCCGCGGCCTCGACGATCCTGACCCGCGCAACCTCGCCTTCCGTCAAATTTTCCTCGATACCGCGCAACTCGCCCGCGTTGTGATGAGTTTCGCAGAAGTCGACGCCGACCGCGTCGGCTGCTTTGGTGCCTCCCAAGGCGGTGCGCTCACCCTCGCCTGCGCCGCCCTCGAACCCCGCATCCGCCGCGCCGCACCCGTTTTTCCGTTCCTCTGCGATTACCAGCGCGTCTGGGAAATGGACCTCACCAAAGACGCCTACGAGGAGCTCCGCACGTTCTTCCGCGCCTTCGACCCGCGCCACGAACGCGAGGCCGAAATCTTCACCAAACTCGGCTACATCGATTGCCAACACCTCGCCCCGCGCATTCAGGCAGAGGTCCTCATGTTTACCAGCCTCATGGACACCATCTGCCCGCCGAGCTCGCAATTCGCCGCCTACAATAAAATCACCGCGCAGAAAAATTACGTCCTCTATCCCGACTTCACCCACGAACCGCTCCCCGGCCAACTCGACCGCACCTACTCCTTCATGCGGGGGCTATGAGCGCTCAGTGCGTTTTGGCGCGCGACCGCACTTCTTGGAGCGCCACGATATGGATTGGGTCGAGGGTGTAAGCGCGGTCGTTTTGACCGACTGCGAGCACCACATTTTTCCCGATCGCGACGAACTCGGAGTGCGGCACCGGAATCTTCGTTCCATCGCTCAGACAAATGGTGAAGGGCTTGAATCCACCGCCCACGAGCCGCTCCCTGATTCGTACGATGTTCACGCCTCCACCGTAAATCGCCCGCCTGCTGCGTCAAGCAGCGCTGCCTCTCTCCACTCCCGAAATCACATCCATCCGCCGCGCCAGCTCCACATCCTTCGCGGTCACCTGACCACCGGCATCGTGCGTGTTGAGCCGCACCTCCACCCGATTGTAAACATTCGTCCATTCCGGGTGATGGTTCATCGCCTCGGCTTCGAAACCCACGCGCACCATAAAACCCAAGGCGTCCTTGAAATCCGCAAACCGAAACCGTTTCACCAGCGCTGCACTGTCCCCGCTCCACCCGTCCAAGCCAGCCAACGCCGCCTCGATCTCCGCCCCGGTCAGTACAGTTTTCATGGCGGCAACCTTACTCGGTCTTCCCCCTTGTCAATGCCCACCCCGCCGACCTAACTCTCGCTTTCAAGCATGAGCCAAGCGCCCGCGCCTATCACCGTCCCGCACCACGTCGCCAGCATTATGGACGGCAACGGACGCTGGGCGAAATCCCGCGGCCTGCCCCGCATCGAGGGGCACCGTCGCGGCGTCGAGACCGTCCGCACCACCACCTTCGCCGCCCGGGACCTCGGCGTGAAAATGCTCACCCTCTACGCTTTCTCTGTCGAAAACTGGAAACGCCCCCAAGACGAAGTCGGCGGTCTCATGAGCCTCTTGGAGTATTACCTGCAAAAGGAACTCGACACTTTCATTCGCGACCGCGTCTGCCTCCGCACCATCGGTCGCACCCACGAGCTTCCCGCCGGTGTCCAAAAAGTCCTCCGCACCACGATTGAAGCCACCCAACACTTCACGGACTACACCCTCGTCCTCGCGCTCAATTACAGCTCCCGCACCGAGGTCGTCGATGCCGCCCGTACCTACGCGGCCGCCGTCGCCGCCGGAAAAGAAAAACTCAACGACAACGGCTACTCGGCCTTCGCCCGCTACCTCTCGACCGCCGACATGCCGGACCCGGACCTCGTCATCCGCACTTCTGGCGAAACCCGCATCAGTAATTTCCTCCTCCTCCAAGCCGCCTACGCTGAATTCGTTTTCACCCCGACCCTCTGGCCCGATTTCACCAAAGCTGATCTCGCCTCCGCCATCGCCGAATATAATCACCGCGAGCGCCGCTTCGGCCTCACCAGCGAACAGCTCAAGTCCTCCGCCGCCACGAAGTAGTTTCCCTGCGCTCCCGTGCTCCAACGCACCTTCAGCACTTTCGTCCTGTGGCTCGTCGTCGGCTGCTCCTTGTGGTTTTTCCGCACCAGCGGGGCCCTGATCCTCATCGCGATCATCTCGGCACTCACGCTCCGGGAATTCTACCGCCTCATGCAGGCGATCGGTTATCGGCCCTTCGAAAAACTCGGCATTTTCTTTGGCACGCTCATCACGCTGTCACCGTGGTTTGAAGCGCAATTTCATTGGCCCGCCGAACCCCTGCTCGCCCTCGCCACCATCGTGTTTTCAGTCCGCCTCCTCGGCGAACGCACCCCGGAAAATCGCGTCGAGTCTCTCAGCTCGACCATCTTCGGTCTCGTTTACGTGGCGCTCCTGCTCGAATACATGACGCGCATTATTACGCCTCTGCCCGGCGACGTCCTTACACCCGACGGCCGCCTGCTCATCGCGCTCTGGGTCATCGTCGTCGCAAAATTCTGCGACATGGGGGCCTTGCTCTCCGGCCTCGCCTTCGGTCGCCACAAGATGTCGCCGCTCATTTCGCCAAAGAAAACCTGGGAGGGTGCCGCCGGCGGTATCCTGTTTTCCATGGCAACGGGCGCCATCTTCGCCCACTTCGCGCGTCACCAATTCCCCCCGCACATGACGCCGCTCATCGCCGCACTCTGCGCCGCCCCCATCGCCGCCCTCGGCATCGTCGCCGATCTCGTCGAGTCCGTCATCAAACGCCGCGCCGACCGCAAAGACTCCGGTGGTACTATTCCCGGCATCGGCGGAATGTTCGACCTGAGCGACAGCCTCCTGCTCGCCGCCCCGGTCGGCTACTTCCTCTTCCGGTTGCCCTGACCACCCATGATCGTCTCTGCGCCTAGGAAAAAACGCGTCGTCCTCCTCGGTGCCACCGGCTCCATCGGCGAGAATACGCTCCGCGTCCTCGCCGCCCACCGCGACAAACTCGAACTCGTTGGCATCGCCGCCCACTCCCAGTGGGAGAAACTCGCGGCCATCGCTCGCCAGTTCGATGTGCGCCACGTCGGCCTCTTCGACGAGGCCGCTCACATCGCCGCCCGCACCAATCTCGCCGCATTCCCCGCCGGCACCCACCTCGTCGGTGGGCTCTCCGGCCTCGTTGAACTCGCCCAGCTCCCCGCCGCCGACACCGTCCTCGTCGCCGTCGTCGGCACCACCGGCCTCGCACCCGCCCTCGCCGCCCTCGCCGCCGGCAAAGACCTCGCCCTCGCCTCCAAAGAGATCCTCGTTCTCGCCGGCAAATTCGTGTTGGCCGCCGCCAAAAAATCCGGCGCAAAAATTCTCCCCGTCGACAGCGAACACAACGCCGTCTTCCAGTGCCTCGAAGGCCACCCGCACGCCGGCGTGCGTCGCATCGTCCTCACCGCCAGCGGCGGCGCTTTCCGCGACTGGCCCGCCGAACGCCTCGCCCACGGTACTCCCGCCGACGCCCTCAAACACCCCAATTGGTCGATGGGCCCGAAAATCACGGTCGACTCCGCCACGCTCGCCAACAAAGGTCTCGAGCTCATCGAAGCCCAATGCCTCTTCGGGCTGCGCCCCGAGCAATGCACCGCGGTGCTCCACCCCCAGAGCATCGTTCACGCCTTCGTCGAATTCACCGACGGCGCCATGCTCGCCCAACTGTCCCCCCCGGCGATGACGTTTCCGATCCAGCACGCCTTGCTTCACCCCGTCCGTGCCCCCGGCGTCGACTCCGCCCTCGATTTCACGAAGCTACTGTCCCTCGAATTTCGCCCCATCGACGAAAGCCGCTTCCCGCTCCTCCGCCTCGCCCGCGAGTCCATGGCCGCCGCCGGGGTCGCTCCCGCGATCTTCAACGCCGCCAACGAGGTCGCCGTCGCCGCCTTCCTCGCCAGTGAAATTCCCTTCCTTGCGATTCCCCGCGTCGTGGAGTATGCTCTGTCAACTGTTCCTGGTTTTGAACCCGCCGATCTCCCTTCCGTCCTCGTTGCCGACACCGAATCTCGCCGCCTCGCGCGTTTGAAAATTCTAGATCCGCAATCCTAATTTCCTGCCCCGCCTGTTCCGCATGGATTTCCTCGCTCCTCTCCTCTCCAACGTCTGGTCTGCGTTTCTCGTTGTCCTCTTTTTCGGCGGCTCGATCTTCGTCCACGAACTCGGCCATTTCCTCGCCGCCCGCAAACGCGGCGCCAAGGTCGAGCGTTTCTCCATCGGGTTCGGCCCCGCCATCTGGTCTCGCCGCGGGAAAGACGGCGTCGAATACCGGCTCTCTTGGATCCCCCTCGGCGGCTACGTCCTCCTCCCGCAACTCGCCGACCTCGGCCCCGTCGAGGGCGAAAGCACCACCGACGTCACCACCCTCCCACCCATCGACTACACGTCGAAGATGCTGATCCTCGTCGCCGGTGCTTCGTTCAATATCCTCTTCGCCTTCGCCCTCGCCTGTATCGTCTGGCTCGTCGGAGAACCCACCTTCTCCGAGCTCAACACCACCCGCATCGGCACCGTCAACGCCGTCATTAAGCTCGCCGACGGAACGACGGTCCCCAATCCCGCCGCCGATGCCGGTCTCCAAGCCGGCGACAACGTCACATCGATCGACGGCCACCGCGTCGCCAATTTCGAAGATATTCTCAATGGGGTCCTCCTCGGCAAAGGCCGCGCCAGTGACGACCGCCGCAAGGCCATCTTCGTCATCGAGCGCGCCGGTAAATCGATGGAGATCGTCGTTTACCCACGCCTCCTCGGTGACGATAAGATCCGCATCTCCGGCGTCGAACCCGCCGAGGACCTCACCGCCGAATCACTATTGCCCGATTGGCCCGCCGCCCTCGCCGGTATCAAATCGGGCGACCGCGTCATCGCCGTCGACGGCAAACCCGTCTTCCAACGCGTCGCCATCAGCGAACATCTTGCGAAGAACGCCTCCCGCCCCAGCGAATTTCTGCTCCAACGCGGCCACGAACAGATCACCCTCCGTATCCAGCCGCGTCTCGATACCGACGAACGCACCGGAAAATCCGTTCCGCGCATCGGCCTCCGCTACCGCGACAACATCGTCATTCTCCACCCGACCCCATGGGCCCAAGTCTCCAACGATGTCGTCTCCACCTTCCGGACACTCGGCGCCCTCCTCAGCCCCAGCTCCGATATCGGACCATCGAAACTCAGCGGCCCCATCGGCATTGCCCGCGCCCTCCACCAACAGGCTCAGTGGGATATCCGCCGCGCGCTCTGGTTCGTCATCCTCGTCAACGTCAACCTCGCCATTTTCAATCTGCTCCCCATCCCCGTCCTCGACGGCGGCCAAATTCTCTTCGCCACCATCGGCCGCATTCGCCGGCGCGAGCTCCCCGCCAACTTCATCATGGCAACGCAGAGCGCATTCTTCGTCATTTTGATGTCACTGATCGTCTACGTGAGCTTCTTCGACGTGAAGCGCTGGGCCCGCGACTCAAGAGTCGAGCGCCCCGCACCCGCCGCCACCCCTCCCGCAACCGCTCCGTCAGCCCCCGTGCCGACCCCCGTCGGCAAATAGTCCGTCGGCCTCCGTAGAGGCGTCGCTCACCGACGCCCGTCCGCGCCCCGAACGCCAAACCAAGTTTGGTCTTCGCCATCAGGCCTTAGTCATTACTCATTTATCCATTCGGCCTCCGACCGTCTCACCATGTCTTACTGCGCCTCCCGCTACCACACCGTCCGCCGTCCCACCCATCCCGTAAATGTCGGCGGCCTCGGCGTTGGCGGCAGCAACCCGATCCGTATCCAGTCGATGACGACCAGCGACACCCAGGCCGTCGCCGCCACCGTCCAACAATCCATCGCCTTGGCCGAGGTCGGTTGCGAAATCGTCCGCATCACCGCACCCAACATTGCCGCCGCAAAATGCCTGCGCGCCATCCGCTCCCAATTCTCCGCCGCCGGTTTCGCCCACATTCCCCTCGTCGCCGACATCCATTTCCTCCCGAGCGTCGCCATGGAAGCCGTCGAACACGTCGAAAAAATTCGCGTCAATCCCGGCAACTACGCCGACAAAAAGAAATTCGCGGTGCGCGAATACTCTGACGGTGACTACGACGCCGAGCTCGCCCGCCTCCACGAAACTTTTTCACCCTTGGTTCTCCGCTGCAAAACTCTCGGCCGCGCCATGCGCATCGGCACAAACCACGGCTCGCTGAGCGACCGGATCATGAACCGCTACGGCGACACCCCCCTCGGCATGGTGGAGAGCGCCCTCGAATTTCTGCGGATCGCCCGCGATCACCGCTATGACCAGATCATGCTCTCGATGAAGTCATCGAATCCGAAAGTCATGATCCAAGCCTACCGCCTCCTCGTCGAACGCATGACCCAAGAGGACATGCACTACCCCCTCCATCTCGGCGTGACCGAAGCCGGTGACGGCGAAGACGGTCGGATCAAGAGCGCCATCGGCATCGGTTCCCTCCTCCTCGACGGTCTCGGCGATACCATCCGAGTGTCGCTCACTGAGGACAGCGTCTACGAAATCCCCGTGGCCCGTGCCATCGCGGATAAAGCGATGAGCCTCTGGTCGTCCACCGTCGTCGCGCTCGCCACCGATAGGATCGACCCGTATCATTTCAACAAACGCGCCACCACGACCCTCGCGTTCTCGGAGACCTGCGTCGTCGGCCCGGAGCAACCGCCGCGGGTCATCGTCCGCGTCCCCTCCATCGCCGCCCTCTCCGCCGCCGCCCGCGACCTGGCGTCACCAAAATTCAAGGACACTCCGCCCGAAGGCCTGCTCGTCCCCATCGCCACCGCCGGCGATCTCGCCGCCCTCTGCGAAGTCGCCGCCACCACGCCCCTGCCTGTCAGTTTCCTCGCGCTCGAACTCTCCCCTGCGCTCACGCCCGACCTCCTGCAGCCGCTCCTCGCGATGAGCCCGGGCCGCCTTCTCCTCGTCCGTCCTTTCACCGCCACCGAGGAATCCACGCTGCGCGCTTTCGCGGAAATCGTGCGTCAGCACTGCCACTTCCTTGCCTGCGAGCTCACCCCCGCCGCCGCGAACGTCCTCGCCTCCACGCTCCGCGCGCTCGGCGACGACCGCCTGGTAGTTTCACTCGACGCCTCGGCTTGCCTCAGCTCCGCAGGAGCGCGAGCAGCGCAGCCTGCTCCACTCGACTCCGCCCACGCTGTCGGACGTCATCGCGCCCTCGTCGAGGCTCTCCGCCTCGCGGGCTCGCGTGCGCCTATCTGGATACGCACGACCGCCGCGACCGCCGTTCGCGGCGAAAATAGTTTCCTCTCAAAACTCCTCGAGGCCTCGTTCCTCAACGGCAGCCTCCTCTGCGACGGCGTCGGCGACTTCGTCAGCGTCGAAACCGAAGCCGACGTCACCCGCTCGCTCAAGCTCGCCTACAACGTCCTCCAAGGTGCCGGCGCTCGCATCTCGAAGACCGAATTCGTCGCGTGTCCCAGCTGTGGTCGCACGCTCTTTGATCTCCAGACGACGACCCAGCGCATTCGCGCCCAGACCGGCCACCTCAAAGGCGTGAAGCTCGCCATCATGGGCTGCATCGTGAACGGCCCCGGGGAAATGGCCGACGCCGACTTCGGCTACGTCGGCGGCGCTCCCGGAAAAATCAACCTCTACGTCGGCAAGAACTGCGTCCAATACAATCTCCCTCAGGCCGAGGCCGACGCCCGTCTGATCGCCCTAATCAAGGAACACGGCAAATGGAGTGAGCCGAATCCGGCCCAGGCTTGAGCGCTGAGCTCGCAGTTTTCAGTGTGGGCGTATTCAGGAAAACCTGCCCCTGTAACCGTAGTGTAAACGGACATTCACCAGCAAATCCGCTCGCCAAGCCGCTTCCACCGCTGTGTAACGCCGCAAAAATTACGCGTCTTTGCGCCATTTTCCCTTCATTTCACTCCGGCGCAGCGTGGCAACGAAAAAATCAAGAAAGTTATGCCCAAACTGCCTGTGAATAAGTTGTCGGAAAGTTCGCCTTGAAATGCTTTTTGGGTTCATAATTACTGAGACTCTGTCCAATTCTATTTCGCCGTCCGGTTGCTCTTTCCCACGTCATTCGAACCCCATCCAGCATATCTTGCGGCACAAACACCGCTATCGCTTGGCCACCAATTGATTATGATTCTTTATCTTCAGATATTTTTCGCCCGGTGGTTGAGCCTGACTTTCGTTGCAGCGAGGAGATGTGGATGAGGCCCGTTCTGACGTGTCGAAAGACAGTTCGCGGCCCAGTGTGAATAAAACCACCTCCTCGCCTGCTACCATGCCTTTATTGTCCCTCTCTCCCAGCCTCTGGGAAACCGTAAAATGCGACTTCAAGTCGCTCTTTCCGGAAGATGTTTTCCAGATGTGGTTCGAACCAGTCGTGTGCCTCGAAACCACGGGCGATGCGATGACGCTTGGCGTGGCCAATGACTTCGCAGCGATTTGGATTCACGACAACTACCTCGATCTTATCACTCAGCGCCTCCGCCTGAACGCCGGTCGCATGGTGACCGTGACACTGCGCAAGACCGATTCCAACGCCCGGAATGGTCTTGGATCTGCCGGGTCGAATGGTCCCCGCTCGGCCGATGCCGCAGCCCCCCGCAGCCGCCCCGCTCCCGCTCGTCGCACCACCCGATACGACGAACGCGGTCCCGTCGCCGGCACGCTCAATCCCCGCAACACCTTCGAAACCTTTGTCGTCGGGGCCAATAACCAGATGGCTCATGCCGCATCCCTCGCCGTCGCGCAGGCCCCAGCCCAAGCCTACAACCCCTTGTTCCTCTACGGTGATACCGGGCTCGGTAAGACCCACCTGATGCACGCCATTGGACACGCCATTCTCCGCGCCAACCCCGACGCGCGGGTCGCCTACCTTTCGACGGAAAAATTCACCAACGAGTTCATCCAAGCGCTCCAAGAGAATTCCCTCACGAAATTCCGCCAGCGCTACCGGCACGTCGACGTGCTGCTGATCGACGACGTCCAATTTCTCGCCGGCAAAGAGCGTATCCAAGAAGAGTTCTTCCACACCTTCAACGATCTCTTTGAATCTGGAAAGCAGATCATCCTCTCCAGCGACCGGCGCGCCAGCGAAATCCAGAAACTGGAAGCCCGCCTCGTGTCTCGTTTCGAATGGGGCCTGCCCGCCGACATACAAGCGCCCGACCTCGAGACCCGTCAGGCCATTTTGCGCACCAAGGCCGCCACTCTAAAATGCAACCTCTCGGAAGCCGTCCTTAATTTCATTGCGCAGAATATCACGAAAAACATCCGCCGCCTCGAGGGCGCGCTGATTAAGGTCGCCAGCTACACGGCGCTCACGAGCAAACCGATGGACGTCGCCACGGCCGAACGCCTGCTGCACGACGTACTGATGGAGCAGGCCCAGACGATCCTGACCATCGAGACGATTCAGAAGCGTGTCGCCGACCATTTTCAAATTCGGCACAGCGACATGACCAGCAAACGCCGGCCCAACAACATCGCCATCCCCCGCCAAATCGCGATGTATCTCTCCCGCGTTCTCACCAAACATTCGCTCCAGGAAATCGGCGACAACTTCGGCGGTCGTGACCACGGCACCGTGATCCACGCCTGCAAGGCCGTAGACAATATGTGCGAGCAGGACGCCTCGACGCGCAGCAGCGTCGAGTTCCTCAAGACCCAGCTTTCGAAGTAAGCCTTACCCGTTGCAGAAAGAGCCAAGCCCGGAATGGTTCCGGGCTTTTTCGCAACTAGCTCTAGACTCCGGGCTCTCAGCGACTAGCCTCCAACCATGTCACTCACTCCCGAGCAAAAAGCTTCCGTATCATTGTGGGTCGCCGCCGGCGACAATCTTTCTGCGGTCCAGAAAAAAATCACTGAGCAATTCAAGTTCTCGATGACCTACCGCGATGTTCGCTTCCTCGTAGACGACCTCAACCTCGAACTCAAGGACCCCGCCCCCAAGGTCGACGCCAGCGACGTGAGCAAAACGCCGCCGCCCGTCGCCAAAGCGCCGGGGCCCTCCGCACAACCCGCGGGAATAGCCGATGCTACGGCCGAGTCGCCTGCCGACGCGGAGGCCGAGCTGGCTGATAACGGCCTCGAAGACCTTCCTCCCGGCGCCAGCTCAGTGACCGTCGAAGTCGACAAAGTTACCCTCATCCCCGGCGCCCTCGCCGCCGGCACGGTAACCTTCAGTGACGGCGTGACCGGCAAATGGGTCATCGACCAGCAGTATCGCCCCGGTTTCACCGAGATCAGCCAACCCGGCTACCGCCCCACTCCGGCCGACTCCCAAGCCTTTATGCAGCAACTCAGCGCGCAGCTCCAGAAACGCGGCTTCTGAGCCGCTCCGAGCCAAGGCGCCGGACAGCCTCGCGCGTCCAGCGTCTACTCGGCGCGGGGCGCGAGTAACATCGTGAGGAAGGCCGCCTCGTCGATCACCGCGACGCCGAGCGCTTGCGCCTTTTCCAATTTCGAGCCGGCCTCCGCCCCCGCGAGCACGTAGCTCGTCTTCTTGCTCACGCTGCCGCTCACCTTGCCACCCATCGCGAGAATTTTTTGCTCGGCCTCCTCCCGTTTCAGCGTCGGCAGCGTGCCCGTGAGCACAAACGTCTGCCCCGTAAACAGACCTGCCGCGACGACGGTGCCTTGGGGATCAATGCCCAGCGCGCGCAGCTTCGCGAGCAGTCGTTGACCCGGCTCGCCCGCGAAAAACCCCAACGTGTTCGCCGCCACCACTGGGCCGATGTCCGCCGGTACACCCGCAAGCGGTCCCACGTCCAACGCCGCAATCGCTGCGTCGATTTCCCCGCGGCGCACTTTCCGTCGCTCGCGGTCGGCCTCGTCGGTCGGCGGATTCTTTTTTGAATTCGGACTCGCCCAGTCTTTCTCCTGCAACAACTCCGCCTTTCTCAGCACATCTCGCAGCAGGGCCGAATCCGCCAGTTCCAAAAAATTCCGATGTCGCCGTCCGAGTTCGCGCGCCGTGCTCTCGCCCACCTCGGGCACACTCAGCGCAAAGATCCATTTTTCCAACGGCAGCGTCTTCGCCGCCTCGCGCGCCGCGACGATCTTCGTCGCATTTTTCTCCCCGAATATCCGCGGCTCCTCCTCCGTCCCGAGATTCAGCGTCGCCAGTGTCTCCAGCGACACGTCGTAGACATCCGGCGGATCCTCCACCCATTCCAAGTCGATCAGCCTCGCCGCGACGACTTCCCCCAAGCCATCGATCGCCAGCGCACGCCGACTACAGAAAAAAACCAACCGCCCCGCTCGCTGCGCCCGACAATCGTAATTCTGACACTTCCACGCCACGCCCTGCGCCTCATCGTTCGCCACCTCGACTCGCGCAATTCCACTCCCGCAAATCGGACATTTCCCGCCGACCGCTGCGCGCAAATCAAACTCCGGCGCACCCGCGACCCGCTCGTCGGGGAATGACCGCAACACCGCCGGGATCACCTCGCCCGCTTTCTCAATCTCCACGAGGTCGCCTACGCGGATGTCCTTCCGCCGAATTTCATCCTCATTGTGCAAGGTGGCGCGGCTGATCGTACTGCCCGCCAGGAGCACAGGCTCCAGTTCCGCCACTGGACTGAGCACGCCAGTCTTGCCTACTTGAATTGTGATCGCCCGCACACGCGTCCGCGCCGTGTCCGGCTTAAACTTATACGCGACCGCCCAACGCGGTGCCTTGGTCGTCTCACCCGCGGCGCGCTGCTGCTCTCGGTCGTCGAGCTTCACCACGGCGCCGTCGGTGCCATACGCAAAAGTCCTTCGCAGCGCATCGAGCGCACCGATCGCCAGCCACGCCTCGTCGATGCCACGCACTGGCCAGATACGCTCCACGACCGGCAAGCCCCACGCGCGCAGTTGCTCATGCAGTCCCGTCTGCGAGCGCACCATCTCCGGCTCACAATAACCGAGACTATAGAGCACGATTTCCAACTTCCGCCGAGCCACCTCCGTCGCATCAAGCTGCTTGATCGTGCCCGCCGCCAAATTGCGCGGGTTGGCATAGAGATCTTCCCCGGCCGCCGCACGTTCGGCATTGATGCGCTCAAACTCCGCCGCCGTCAGATAAATCTCTCCGCGAATCTCCACCACCCTCGGTGCCGCTCCCAGCAAGGCATGCGGCAGCGAACGGATCGTGCGCACGTTCGCCGTCACATCGTCTCCACGGTCGCCTTTACCCCTGGTCACAGCCCGTACCAGTTTTCCGTTTTCGTACGTAAGACTCACGGCCAAGCCGTCGATCTTCGGTTCGACCGTGTAGTGGAGATCCTCGATCTCGAGCAGCTTCACCAGCCGCGTGTGAAAGGCCCGGACCTCCGCCTCGCTGTAACTGTTGTCGAGACTCAACATCTTTTGCCGGTGCGCGACTTCAACGAATCCCTGCACCCGGTCATCACCCACCCGCTGCGTCGGTGAATTGGCGCTCGCGAACTGCGGGAACCTCACCTCCCACTCCGCCAACGCGTGCTTCAACACGTCATACTCGTAGTCCGTGATCTCTGACTTCGCATTCCGATAATACAGTTCGTCATGCCGCGCGACCTGCGTACGTAATTCGGCGATTCGTGATTGGGCCTCTGCGGGAGTCATCGCGGAAGTCTTGTCACCCACACGGCGCCGTCCAGCCCGCGTTGCGCCCGTTTCATTTCGTCGCCGTCGCCGCCTGGAGCCATGCGGCCGCCTGCGCGTGCCCCGGTTGCACTTGCAGCGCAGTCCGCCACGCCCTCAGACCCTCGTCGCTCCGCCCCACACGCACCAACGCCAGCCCCAGCTGGGCCAAAGTATCCGGATGATTCGGCCGCACCACGAGGGAGCGTTGCAAAAACTCCACGGCCTCAGCGAACTTCCCCTGCTCGTTCAGCAATGCACCAATCATGTAACGCGTGTGCGCGTCCGTGGCGTTGAGGTCGATGGCCCGACGGTAGTGCCCGAGCGCTTCGTCGCGGAGCCCCAGCATCGAGCAAACATTGCCGAGATTCGCGTGCGCGCTCGCATTGTCCGGCGCGAGGCGCAGCGCCTGCTCCAAACGAGCCTTCGCCTCTGCCGGCCGATTCTCCATCGCGAGCACCACCGAGGAGCCATTGAGCGCATTCGTATGATGGGGCTGGCG
The DNA here is from genome assembly GCA_005799525.1 of Opitutaceae bacterium. Lineage (GTDB taxonomy): Bacteria > Verrucomicrobiota > Verrucomicrobiia > Opitutales > Opitutaceae > GAS368. The sequence continues at coordinate 25,202 of SYGN01000212.1, forward strand.
CGCGAGCACAAAGTCGTAGTGCTCGGTTGCCTCCGCCAACTGCCCGAGATCGGAGAGCGCGTTCGCAAGGTTGTTCCGGACTTCGAGGTGGTTAGGCTGGACTTTCAACGCCACCCGATACCACGGAACCGCCTCCGCCGGCCGGCCCAATTCGCCAAATGCATGCCCCAAATTGTTGTTCGCGTTAAGGTAGCTCGGATTGATCGCCAACGCCGCGCGGTAGTCCTGCATCGCCTCTTCGATCCTTCCCGCCTTGAACAAAAACAACCCGCGATTGTCGTGCGCAACGTAGTTGCCGGTCGTCACCGCCACCGCGCGGTCGAACAGCGTCAGCGAATTCTGCCAGACTCCGATCTGGCGCGTCGTCGCCACCGCACAGAACCCCAGCACCACCATACCCGCCCAAGCCCACGCCTTGCGCGTCCCAGGTGACGTCGCTCTTTCACGTACCGTCCACAGCACGACCAACTGAACACCCAGCATGGGGAGATAGGTATAGCGATCCGCCATCGACTGCAGCCCCACCTGCACGAGACCAATCACGGGCACCAGCGTCCCGAGAAACCAACACCATCCCACCGCGATCCACGGTCGCCGGCGCCACTGGTAGACTGCCCCCGCCGTCAGCACCACGACGACGATCACCGCCGCGGCGACCTTGCCCGCGGCCCAATGTCCGGGATGTGGATACAGCACGGCGAGATCGACCGGCAGCAGAAATTTCCCGACGTAGCGTACCACGGCGACGACGGCATTGGCCAAGCGCTCGTCGAGCGTCAGGGCCGACGATACCGAGCCGCCGCCACGCTGAACGAGAAACGTCACCACGCTCGAGATAACCATCAGTAAGAAAAACGGTGCCTTCTCCGCGACCAGCCACGACAGCTTTTCCGGTTTCTGCGCGACCGGCCCCACCGCGCCAGCCCACCACCTCGTCCGCCCCAGCGGCCAAAAATCCAGCAGCAACACGACGCATGGCAACGTCACGAGCATCGGCTTCGCCATCAGCCCGAGCGCGAACGCGCACAACGTCAGCACGTAGAGTCGCCACGCCCCACCGCCCGCGGCACTCGTCCGCCGCTGCTCGACATAGCCCGCGTAGAGCCAAAGCACCGCGAACCAAAAAAATCCGCTCAATACGTCCTTCCGTTCCGACACCCAAGCCACGGACTCCACCCGCAACGGATGCCACGCAAAGAGCGCCGCAAAAAACGCACTCGTCCACAACGCCCCGGTCAGCCGCCGCATCGCCAAGAACGCGAGCACCGCGTTGAGCGCGTGCCACCCGACACTCGTGGCGTGATGCCCGTGCGGATTGAGGCCAAACATCGTCACGTCCAGCAAATGGGACACCCACGTGAGCGGATGCCAATTCGACGCCTCCCCCGACGTCAGCGCCCAGCGCACAGTTTCGCCACTCAGGCCCGCCTTCACGTGCGCGTTGGCGGTCACATAGTCCGGGTCGTCGTAGTTGACGAACTCGTGCCCGATCGCCCGCGCAAAGAGCAGCAGCGTCCCGAGAAACAGCGCGAGCGCGATCAGGCGCACCTGCGTCGCCGGGCCGGGTTTACCTGATGAAGGTTTCGTCTGCACCGGACGTGAAGCGAGTCAGTTATTGGGCCGGCTGCACCGGGTTCATGGTCGTGGCCGACCGCACCACCGAGGTCTCCAGTAACCGCCGGTAACGGCCCCACCCGGCATACAGTGACACCGCCAAGGCCGCCCCGAGCGTGTCCGCCACCCAGTCCTTCACCTCGCTCGCTCGCTCGGGCACGAAACTCTGATGCCATTCGTCGGACGCGCCGAAAAGGGACACCGCGGCGATCGCCAGCCAAGGCGTCCAGCGCCCGCGCCCCAGGGCCCGAAACGTGAGCGTCCCCAGGAGGCCGTAGACCGAAAAATGGGCCAGCTTGTCGAAGCTCGGGATCCAGTGGGTGAACTCCGGCGTCGCCATCATCCGGCTCGACGCCCAGACAATCATCCCCGCCACCGCCAGCGGCCAGGCCCAGTCACGTCGAAGCTTCATCAAAGTATGCGGCACGATCACCGTAATCATCGCGACGGGACCGATTCCGCAATCCGAAATCCGCCCGCACGCGGCACCGGTGGCCTGCGTTGAACGCAACGGGGAAAATGGTCGGGCTGGTGAGATTCGAACTCACGACCTCTTGCACCCCATGCAAGCGCGCTACCAGGCTACGCTACAGCCCGAACAAGGGAGGGCGAACAAGCCCCATGCCGCCGACGTAAGCAAGCGCTTTTTCTCCGTCACCTAAATTCCCCTCCGCATCCGCCCCCGGACTCCGCTGTCCCGTTCAATCAAATTGCCGAACAAACGGCCCGCCGCCCCGGTGTCGTTCCGAATAGTCCGCCGCCGTGCGCCCCACGCACTCCCGCTCCCCGGGCGCCCCCGGTGAACCCTCCGCCGCGACCAGCCGCTACCCGCGGTTTTGTCCGTGCTCATCCGCGGAATCCATGGTTCATCGAATCTCTCCCATGCAACTCGGAATCTGCGCCAACACCGCCGGCCTCAATCTCCTCTCGCCCTCGCCCGGCCTCGATTTCCTCGAGGGCTTCACGCAGGAACTCCTGCAACCGGAAACGCCCGACGCCGCGCGCACCCGTCCCGCCGAAGCCCTCCTCGCGCGCGGCTTCACCCTCCCGGCCTCGAACCGCTTCCTCCCGGCCGACCTGAAAGTCGTCGGCCCCGACGTGGATCTCGCCCGCCTCGACCGCTACGCCGAGACCACCTTTCGCCGCGCGAAGGAAATCAACATGACGCTCGTCGTCTTTGGCAGCGCGGGTGCTCGCATGATCCCGCCAGGATTCTCCGCTGCCACCGCCTTCGAACAATTCGTCGACGTGCTCCGCCAGATCGGCCCCCTCGCCGAAGAACAGGGCGTCACCCTCCTCGTCGAGCCGCTCAACCGCGGCGAGTGCAACTGCGTCAACACCATCCTCGAAGGCGCCGAAGCCGTCCGCCGCTCCAACACCCGCGGGGTCCAACTCCTCGTCGACATTTTCCACATGCTGCGCAACGGCGAGTCCGCCGACGACATCCTTAAGGTCGCTCCGCTGATCCGCCACGTGCACGTCGCGGAAAATAAGGACCGCGCCGCCCCCGGCATCCACGGGGACAACTTCCGCAGCTTCTTCCGCGCCCTGCGCCGCGCCAACTACCACGGCCGCCTCACCGTCGAAGCCGACTGGACCGATCTTCCCAATCAGGTCGCCCCGACCCTCGCCGCCCTCCGCACGCAGCTGCGCGACTCGGGTTATTGAGCGCGGGGGTGTCCACCGACCGCCAACGCCCGAGTCTATCGTTTCACGACCGCGACACACTCGATCTCGAACTGCAACGATGCTGGCAGGCAGCTTGTAATCGTCGTCCGGGCCGGAAACGGCACGGAAAAATATTCCCGATAGAGCTCGTTGTAACGGCCGAGATTCTCCGGATCGCGCACGTAGTTACGTGTCTGCACGACGCAGGTCAGATCGGCTCCCGCGGTTTTGAGCACCTTGCGCAGATTCTCGACTGAGCGCCGAAATTCTCCCTCGAAGGTATCGCTTACGATTTGCCCGGTGGCATCGACCGAAGCCTGCCCGGACACGAAGATCAGTTCGCCAACGCGCACGGCGGGGCTGAACGGCAGGTGCGAAACCGGGGTATCGGGATTTCGAGGATAGGAAACACTAGGGTTCATGAAAAAGTGCAGGAAAAAACCGTGTCGGTGTCCAGCGGCCAAACCGGCCGAAGCAGCCGGCGCCAGGTAAAGGTGCCAAGGCTGCTCGAGCACGGTCCGCGCGTGTCGACGTAGTGCGAGGCACGCGCGATCGGATCGTAAGCGCGTTTGTGCGCAACCGCGGCCTTCACCCCGATCACCGCAAAGTCGCGCGGCTCCAGCCCTTGGCTGCGCAGCTGCCCAAGATCGAACGGCGGCGTTTTCCGGCTCGTCAGCAAAATCGTCACGCCTGCGCTGCGCACCACCGCGCAGGGCCCCATCTCAAAACGCGACCCAACCATCGAAGCGAGGTGACTCTGTTTGTCTTCGAGCTCGAACCCACCGCCGCTGCGCGCAACGAGCGTCACGTCCAGCGTCACCGGACCTTCGTCCAATCGCGAGCCACGCCCGCCGACTGCAATCTCACGCTTCGCCCCGATCGCGAGAGCGGCCAACGCCGCGACTGCGCCAGGGTCGTTGATCACCACAAGGCTGTTCGCCACACGGTGCGCCAGCAGGGCGCGCAGGATACCTGTGCAGTCGCCGGGCGCACCGGCCCCGATGTTGTCGGCCGGCTCCACGAGTAAAATTGGCCCGGGCTGCGGTGCCTCGGCGGCGATCCGCGCCACCACTTCGTCCACACCCGGATAACGCACATCACCGCGCTCGCGCAGCGACCACGCGAGCCGCACCCCGGCGTGCAACCAGCCGTGCGCCGATTCGGGCGGCGCCACCGTCACGAGGCTAAGCGAGACACCCGTGTCGGGTGTGTCGGCGAACGAAAATCCCGCCGCCACATTACAGGCCCAGACGTCCGGTTCGGTGGCCTCTAACGTGTTCGCGAAAAGCCCCAGCGAGCGCATTGGATCGACGGCCGTGCCCGTGCCCGGCGGCGCCCAGATGATCGGCGGCCGGCCCCACACCATGTGCGGCATGCGGCGTTCGCGCAGACAGCGCCCGAGCAGGGCCGTGCCGCGCCGGGCAGCGTCCTTCGCGTCGATGTGCGGATTCTCCCGATACATCACGAGACCGTTGGCGAGCGCACACATCTTGGCCGAAACGTTGGCGTGCAAATCCAACACTCCAAAGATCGGCACCCTGTCCGCTCCGGGCAGCGACCGGAGGCGGGCCAGCAACTCCCCTTCCGCATCGGCGAACGATTGCGTCACCATCGCTCCGTGCAGAACAAGGAAGACTCCGTCCACGCCCGCCGCGAATGCCGGTCGCGCGCGCGCTTCAAACTCCGCCCAAAACGCCTCAAACGCCGCATCCGTCACCGTGCCACTCGGGGTCGCCCGCGCGTCGAGCGTGGGAATGACCTTGAAACCCTGCTCCGCGGCCTCCTGGAGAAACCCGTCCGTCGGCGAACCGTCGCCGCGCTTCCGCCACACGGCCTCGCCCACGACGACATCGAAATGCTCCCAGCGCGTCACCTCATCCACGAACGTGTGCGTCTCGTGGAAAAAACCGGCGGTGAGAATTCGATAGGCCATCGTCAGGTGGCGGGTTTCCAACCGGCGGCGTGTCGCGCGATCGCCCGGCGGATGCGGACGAGCGCTTCCGTCACATCGGCCTCGGTGTGGGTTGTGCTGATCGACCAGATGCCGCGCTCGATGGCCCGCACGCCTTCCTCCAGCAGGCACCGGCGCAGGTGGGCCCAGCGCGGTGCGTCGTGTCGCTGCACATAGTCGCGATAGTCGCGAATCAGGCCCTCGCCCACTCCGGGTTTCAGCATGACCGCATGGAAGATCAGGCCGGGCCCTTGCGGCCGGAGTGGCACATCGTGCTCGCGGGCTAGAGCAGCGAGACCGGTCATCAGCCGTTGGCCGAGCGCCTGCGTGGCGGCGGGAAACTCCGGACCCTGAGCCAGCACCTGATCGAGACACCACTTGCTCGCCGCAAGGCAGAGCGGGTTGGCATTGAGCGTGCCGGCATGCACGACTTCGCCAGAAAGAATCTTGGCCATCGCTGCGCGCGTGCCCGCGAGCGCGGCAAACGGCGTGCCACCACCGATGGCCTTGCCGAGAATTGTGAGGTCGGCCCGGAAGCCGTAGAAACCCTGCGCACTCGCGGCGCCAAACCGGAAGCCGGTGATCGTTTCGTCGGAAATCATCAGCATGCCGTCGCGGTCGCAGAGTTCCCGGATGGTCGCGAGCTGGCCGGCGACGGGTTCGAGGCAGCAGGTGTTGCAGAGCACGGGCTCGAACACGATCGCGGCGATCTGGCCGCGGTATTCGTCGACCTTTCGACGGAGGTGCGCGGGGTCGTTCCAACGCACCACGACGAACTGGTCGAGCACTTCGGAAATTACCCCCTTGCTCGGATGGAGGCGCGCGGGCGACTCGTCGTCACCCCACACGGCCGGCGGGTTCGCAAAACCGACCAACCCTTCATCGGCCCAGCCATGGTAGTGGCCCTCGAACTTCAGAATGAGCTTCCGTCCCGTGTGGGCCCGCGCCAGACGGAACGCCGCCAGGACAACCTCCGTGGCCGAGTTGTTGAACCGCACAAGTTCCGCCGACGGCAGCATGCTTTGCAGGCGCTCGGCGACCTCGATTTCGAGTTCGCTCTGGGCCGCCCAGTGCGTGCCGAGCTTCGCCTGCGCGCCGATCGCCTCCGCCATGCCGGCCGGGGCGTGTCCATAGAGCAAGGCCCCCTGCCCTAGCTGGAAATCGAGATAGTGGTTGCCGTCGACGTCCCAGAGATTCGGGCCGCTGCCGCGCGTGAAATAGAGCGGCACCGGGGCCTCCATCTTGCGGATGCCGCTGTTCACGCCGGCGGCGATGCTGTTTTGGGCCCGTTGAGAGAGCTCTTGGGATTTGGCGAAGGTGTAGGGCATGGCGAAAATTCAGCGGTTAACGGACCGGGACGCGGTTCCAGATTTTCTCGAGATCGTTTTGGTAGTCGTAGCGCACTTCGAGGTCCGTGACTTCGACTGGTTTGGTCGCACCGGCGACCGTGATCGTAAATTCGTTGGCCCCGTGCACCGGCATCAGCCCCGTCGTGAGCGGCACGTGGAGATATTCTTCCGCTTGGTCCGGCTGCCGCGGCAGGGTCTTCACGAGCTGTTTGGTAACCACGCGCGCACCGCTCGTCGTCGCCCCTTCAAAAAGCGGTTTCCCATTCAGCGCGATCGCGATTCTCGCGCCCTCCGGCCACGCCCGCAGCCCCACCCGCAGCTCGCACGCCTGCAGCGGAAACGGCCCTGCCGAGAGATTTTCCGCGATCGAGAGCACGATCCGCGACATGCCACCCAGCGCGAGTTTGGCGGGGAGTTGTTTCCCGTAGGCGTAGGAGCCGGGGCCGTCGAAATAGTTGCTCTTGGTCACGGCATAGATGGCCGACTGACCGCGCAGATTTTCGGTCCGCGCGAGATCGCGAAACACGTGGTAGAGGCGGTCGTCGTGCGGCCGGGCGGCGCCGAAGCCGTTGTAGAAGTTGAAAAGATAAAAGCCGTCGACGCCCATCGCGCGGTAGTTCGCCGCCGCACCGCGGATTTCCTCAAGCGTGCCGTCGCGGCCGACCGCGGCGCCGGTGTAGCGGTTCGCGCCTGCTGGCGGAAACGGCAACCGCCACGCGGTCCGCGGATAGAGCGACGGATAGACGCGCACGCCGTGCTGTTTGCCGAGCGCGACAAGGTCGGCGATGGGCATATCCCCCGCGAGCGTCATGATCTGCGCCGGCGACACGAGATCGACGAGACCCTCGCGCATCCACCGCTCCACGTCGAGGCCGGCCGTCGTGCAATCCGTTACCGACGGCGGCACACGCACAAAAAGACACATCGGGCGCTTTTCGCTGACGGCGAGCTCATCGAGCCGCGTGCGCACGCGATGGACCAACTCGGTGATCAGCGGAGCACCCGCCACGGCTTTGCCCTTGGGGAAAAACACTTGAAAGCGGTTGAAATCGAGTTCGAAGCCATCGACGAGGTCGCGGTTGCGCGTGAGCGCCTCGAACACGGCGTCGAGCCGCAGCTGCCGCACCGCGGCGTGCGAGTAATCGAGGAGATTTCCGTAGGCCGCCTGAAACGCCAACGGCGATTCCTTGATCGTATACTCGTGACGGTGTTTGAACCAAAACTCGCTCGTCATCGCATGGCCGTCAGGATTCGCCATGAAGTGCGCATCGTTCATGCGGAGACTCGGGATGAAACGCAGACCGAGCTGCTTCGCCATCTCGCCCGCCGTGCGCACCGCGTCGGCGCCTTGCGCGAGGCAAACGCGCGCATTCTCCATGCGTTTCTCCATCAGAGAACCGGGCTTCTCGTCGGGCGATTTCCGCCAGCCGACGCGACTGGCGACCTCGGTGTTGTAGTAGAGCAGATCGCCGCCCATGCCGATGCAGTAGACGAACGTCTTCACGGGCGTATCGGCCAGCGCGCTCACGTTTGCCCGCAGGAGCGCCTCGGACTTCGCCCGGTCCGGCAGGACAAACGCGAGATCGGCATCATCGTTGAACACCACGCCGAAATCCGGTCGCACGCGCGGCGCCGCGGCGACGACGAGGGAAAAACCAACGAGAAAGACTGCGAGGATGCGTTTCATCGCGGGAGTTGGGCGGAGAGTTGGTCGATGGTGACGTGCCCGGCATCCGCCTCGGCGCGGAATTCGACGCGGAGATAGTTTACCCCGAACTGCGCGGCCCGCGCCGCCGCGACATGCACCGGCGATTTGCCATCGATGCGGATGAGCACTTCACCCGTTTGCTGCGCGCGGCTCCACGTGAGCACGAGATCGTGCGCGCGACCATCAGCCGGCAACCCGATCTTCGCCGCCTCGAGCGTGAACACCGCGTGCTCCGCTGCGCGCTTGTCGTCGATGCGGTTGAAGTGGTCGTTGAGACTCAGGCGGACGGCCTTGGCGTGCGCCGGGATTTGGATGCGCGCCCGCAGCTCCCCGTCCGCCGAAATCGGGAAATTCCAGAGCGCGCCGCAGAGCCCCGTGGCTTTTAGCGGAATCGCTACGGCGCGTGCGCCACCCTCGGCCGTTTCGGCGCGCAGGCCCTCGTCGCCGTATTGGGTCCACGCGGCGGGGCCGGACGCAAGTTCATCGCGGACGGCGCGCTCTTCGAGCCAGCGTGGATCAAAAGTCACAATGGCCCGCTTGCCCTCGCCCTGCCCGCTCACGACGACGACCTTGCCGTCGGAGGTTTCGGCGAGCGTCGGATACGACGTGCCGCGATCACCGCCGCTCACGACATCGGTCTCGTGGAAAATTTCACGAAACCCACGCCACGTTTTTCCTTCGTCGGCACTGATCGCCGCATGCAGCACCTCGCGACCGCCCATTGCGTAGCTGCGCGCATCGGTCCAGTTCTGGCACGCATTGGTGAGCAGCACGATTTTCCCGTCGCGCAATCGCAACAACGCGGCCGGAGAATCGGAGGAAATGAACGGAGTTCGCTCCAACGGCGACCAGCGCTCGCCGTCGGTAGAAAACGACTGCACGAGCCGCCCCTGCCGGTCGCGCACGAGCATCCAGACGCGGCCGTCGCGGAGTTCGAGCAGCACGGGCTCGATCGCGCCATAGCGGGTGACGTTGGGGGTTTTGAGCTCGAGCGAAAGCACGTCGTAGGATTGCCGCCAGGTCGCGCCCTGATCGTCGGAGAAATAGACAAAGGTGTCATTCCAGCCGTAGTCGGGCCCGGAACTCGGGGCCTGCTCCCGCGCGGGAATCGCCCGTGCCACGGCGAGCACGAGTCGGCCGCTGCGCGCGAGCTGGATGAAGCCGCGGATCGAGCCGATGTAGCCCGGCACGATCCGCTGCGGGGGCGACCACGCCGTGGCACCAGCGGCGAGTTGGGTGTGGTAGACTTCGTAGAGGCGACCGCGGTAGCCGCCCGGGCCTTCGCCAAACACGTGCACGGCGGCGTGGCGCGCGCCATCGCTCGCCGCGAGCACTTGCAACGCGTAGTAGGCACGCCCCGGCAGCGTAAACGCCGTCTGCGGCTCCGACCACGTGAGCCCGCCATCACGCGAGCGCTCCACCGTGACGGAATCGCTCGCGGGCTTCGTCACCGAATACGTCTCCAACGTGCTGTCGGCCAAACGCAGGACCGAACTCTCGTTGGTGAGCGCACTGCGCACGACGACCGGTTCATATACGGCGGCGGAGGTGGCCGGCACGCGGCGCAACTGCATGCCAAACGGGTTGCCGAACGGCTTGGTTCCGATCCGTGACGTGGCGAATGCACCGCTCGCCGCCAACGTGTAGAGCCGCACGGTGCCGGTGCCGGGATCGAGACCGAGCGAACCCAGGGCCGCCGCACTGCACGCGCCGCGGTGCACCACCGCGCCATCAGCAAAAATCGCGACGATCTCGCCCTTGCGCTCCATCGCGAGCGAGAAACTTTTCCCGGCATTGAGCACGGGCGCGGCGATTTCGAGCGGGGCATCGCCCGCGCGAAAAAAACGTCCGCGCAGCTTCCAGACTTTCGCTCCGACCGCTAAGACGAGTTCGCTGTCCCCGCCGAGGACGAGCGCCGCCTCGCGGTTCGCGGCGGGCAAGGCGAGTTCCAAATCGACCCGAAAATCGCCCGCGTCGGGCGCGACCTCGGTCAGCAAACGATGGCCGCGCCCCGTGCCGGCAAGGAAGCCGCCTTGGTCGGCCACCCACGCGTGACCGGTGTAGCGCACGCGGGGTTTGGTCTGGTTTTCGGCGTTGGCGACGAAGGTGATCGTTTCGGGTGCCGCCTGCACGGAGACTCCGCCGGCCACCGCGCTCCACCCGGCGAGCCAAAAGCAAACGTGGAGTCGGAAGATCGTCGGGGTCATCTCACGGCGACCGTCTTAAAACTCAGAGCGGATGCCAAGCGTCACGAGCGTGCCGAAATTCTGGTAGGACTGCGGACGCGTCCACGCCGGCGTGTTCGGACCGGCCCGCTCGGTGCGCTTGCCGATGCCGGTGAAATTGCGCGCGCCACCGTAGACGCTGAGCTTCTTCGCAAAACGATACTCAAAGGACCAATCCTGCGTGATCTGCGGCGCGGTGTAGGTGCGCGTGCCGGCCGGCACCGCGGCGCTCGCGGCCACCGCGGCACCCGTGACTTTGTAGGCGTAGGCGACGTTCCAACGGAGCGACAGCGCCCGGCGGATGTAGCTGAGACCCCAGTTGATGTTCTTGTGCGCAAAGGGCGTGAAATCATCCGCGTTCTCGCCGCTCACATGCGAGATCGTGACGTTGGCATAGGTCGAAAAACCTTTCGCCCACGACGGCAGGAAATAGAGCGACTGACGCCAACTCGCCTCATAGCCCTCGACGGTGGCGTTGCCGCCGTTCGCCTTAGAAATGATCTCGTAGTCGAGGTAGTCGTCCGAGAGCCCATAATTTTGCAGCATTTCCAGCGTCGCGGGGATGCGCGTATCGACGAAGAAGCCTTTGAGGTCCTTTTTGAAGAGGCTGAGTGAAACCGTCGCGCCTTTGATACCGTAGGTCTCAAACGAGAGGTCGTAGTTATCAGCCGTCCACGGGCTCAGGCCGCTGTTCACCACCGTCGCGGTGCGAGCGGTGCCCGTCGCGGCCGGATCGGCCACGGTGATGCCGGGAATGATGTTCGACAGGTTGGGCCGACCGATGGTCTTCGCGTAGGCGAGCCGGGCGACGAGCGAATCGGTGATGTAGTAGGTGCCGTTGATGCTGGGATAGTAGCCGGAGTAGCTGCGGTCCGCCACCGCCCCGCGCGTGACATAGCGGAGCTTGGCCGTCGCGAGCGCATCGGTCGTGAACGGGATGAACTTGCCCGCCGCATCGCGGAGGAGATTGCCGGCGGCGTCCTGCCGGTAGGTCGCGCGCAGGTCATTGATCGGGCCTTCACCGTGGTCGTCGGTTTTCTCAAACCGCACACCGCTCACCAGCCAAAGCCGGTTGTTGAGCAGCTTGATGTCGTGGCGGATGTAGGCGGCCGAAATAGTTTCTTCAAAATACCGGGAATTCGTCACGCCGGATTGGTAGGTCGCCGCATCGCTGATGGTGAACCAGTCCGGGTGCGCTTTGTAGAGATCGTAGAGCTTGGTCGGGCTGACCCACTTCACCTTCAGCGTGTCGTTAAAGAACGCCCGCTGGGAGAGTGTCTCGTTGATCAGGTCGTAGCTGCCCACGAGGCGGCTCACGCTGGCCGGCGGCGCAAAGGTCCACGTCTTGAGCTCCGACGTGTTGTCCTTCCGCTGGCGGTTGATGAGCATACCGGCCTTCAGCGTCATCGGCGAAGAAAACGCAAAACTGCGCGAGATGTTCGCGGAAGCACTCTTCATGTCGCTGACGATTTCGTTCGGCTGACTGGTGGGACTCGCCAGCGTGTAGCCTGCCGGGTCGTAGGGATCGACTGCCCGGCCGGTGCGGTCGGTGACCGTGAGCTTTGGCGCGCGGCGGCTATAGATCCCGTCGAGGCCATCGGCACGGACGATCACCGAGCCCACTTGCGTGAGGCCGATTCTTTGGAAAAAGCCATGCTCCAAGTCCTTTCGCTCGTCCCAACTGCGCGAGTAGTTCGCGTTGGCGTCGATCTTGTAGAGTTTGCCGTCGTGCACATAACGGAGCACGGCGGAGGTCGTGCCGCGGGTGCGGTCGCCGGAGGTCACGTTCTGCCGTAGGAAGTCGCCGCCGGCCGCCGCACCTTGCGTAAACGTCGGGCCGCCCGTGTTGCCGGCACCCCAGGCTATCGTGTAAATGTTCTGGCGAGAGGGCGTGTTGATCTGCACGTGCTCGAGATTGAGGCGCAGGGAATTTTCGCGGTTGATGCGCCAATCGAATGTCGTCGAGGCGAGTTGGCGCTCGGTGGTCTGCAAAACATTTTGCACGGTCGAGGTCGTCTGCACGCCGCGGAAAAGGTCCCACGTCGGGGAATCGTAGTCTTGGTCGTAAACCCGGGTGAGCTGGCTCAGATTGACCGTGAAGGCGAAGCTCTGGTTCACCGGATGCGAGTAGTTGATATCGAGGCCGGGCTGGATCGCGCGGGCCTTGGAATGCGAGTCGCTGCCGACGCGCTCGTTCAGCCCGGGCGGCACAAGGCGGTTGTCGGAATTGTAGGCACCGTAGGTGTTGATCTTGAGGACGCGGCGCTTCGTGCTGAAACCGCTTTTGCCGACGACATTCACGGTGCCGCCCACGGCATTGGCCGGGCGATCGGGCGTGGGGACCTTGGTGATTTCGATGCGGTCGACGCTGCCCGAAGAACTCGCGGCAAGGTCGAATGAGCGGTCAGCCGAAGGCGTTGAGACTTCAGCACCGTCGATCATGAAGACAATGCCGCTGCCGGGCAGACCGCGGATCGAGGCGGTCACTGCCGTCTGGGGGCCGCTCACGATCGAGAGACCGGGGGTGTATTTCAGGTATTCGCCGATGTTGCCGTCGCCGAGGTCGCCGATCTCGTCGAGCACGATCACATTCTTGATGTTCGGGGACATTTTCTGTTCGTTGACGGCCGCAGCAGCCGCGTTCAGCGCGGTCGATTCAACGACAAAGCTCTCGAGCTTCACCGCGTCGCCGCCACGCCCGATCGTCGACTGGCGTCTCTCAAACAAAAGATCGAAGTCCTTGCGCGCGGCGCCGCCCGCCGCGGCGGTGACTGCACCGCTCTGCGTTTCCATGCCGGCGTAGGTAACGCGCAGGCGCACTGTTCCGGCCGGCACGTTGGTGATGCGGTATTCACCTTCGGAATTAGTGAGGGTCTCGATGGTCGTGCCTTCGACGACGACGCGCGCGTTGTTCAGGTAATTGCCACTCTCGGCATTCTTGACGCGGCCTTCGACCGTCGCCGCGTTGGCCTGCGCCCACACCGCGGGCGCCGACAAGGCCGCCAACAACATCGCCAGCGCGGCCAGCACGTGACCGAGCATCTCACGGGCGCAGCCGAAGGGCGCAATACGGCGGTTCGAAACAGAGCGGAACGTGGACATCGAGGTGTTCATAGGCGGTGACCGTGGTCGGCAGAGGGAGGACGTGCGGGGGCGCATCCTTCCGGAGCGTGAATGCGTTTCCGACACCCGCTGTTCCGAGGGGAATTCACAGGTAATACGTTGTGGCCACGATACGGAACTACGGCGTCGCGGCCCTCGCCAACGGCAACAACGTCGCCGCGATCTCCCGCGCCATTTCGGCATGGCCGGTTACATTCGGGTGACAGCCGTCGGTCGTCCAGGTTTGGAGAAGCGTGCCGCCAGTTTGCGCGGCGTCCCACCGTGCAAAATGGTCCACGAGCGCGACACCCGTTTCGCGGGCGACTTTGCGTGTGAGTTCCATGTAGGCGGCCAACCGTCGGTTCGGGTCCTCGTCGAGGCCGTTGCGGGGATTTTTCTCCCCAAACTTCGGCTCCGTCATGAGCACGACACCGATCTTCGCCGCGCGCAGGCGGCGCACGATCTCGCGGAGGTTTTTTTGAAATTCCGCCTCTGTCAGGCGAGAAGCTGTCTTACCCTTGTCGACCCAACTGTCGTTCGTGCCATACATCACTGCGACGAGGTGGGGGCTTTGCGAAATGACGTCTTGGTCGAGCCGTTGGAGCGCCAGGTCGGTTCGCTCACTGCCGATGCCGACATTGTGCACCTGCGCCCGCACGCCCGCCTCGCGGAGGGCCGCCTGCGTGAGCGCAGGGAACGTCTCCTGCGGCGTCACGCGCGGTCGCGCCCCGCGCGTGATCGAATCCCCCAGCGCGACGATGCGCACGGCCGCGCCGTCGAGCGGCAACGCGACGGGCGCAAGAAAATCGGCTTCGCTCAACTCTGCGCGCAACCCGCCCTGCATGGTCGAGATCCACAGCCGCCCCGGCGCCGCCTCAAACGCATACGGATACGAAATCCAATAGGCACCTTCGCGTGCACCCTTCGGCACGCGGTTTACGGCGATCACCTGCGGCGTGGTCCACGTAATCCCGTCGTTATTGGAAAATGTCAGCGAGAGCTCCTCGCGCCGGCCAAGTTTTTTCACGGGATCGGTATAGCGGTTCCACAACAGCGCCACGCGCCCGCTCGCGAGGCGCACCATCATGCCCGGCGAATCACTCGCCTCGATCGTCGACGGCATCGCGGAAACCCATTTCAACCCGTCCTTCGAAGTCATCTCTTCAAAGTGCCCGTGCGGCACGCGCAGGAGGAGTTTCAGATCACCGTTTCGTTTTTCGAGCACAGTGGCCTCGATCCCGCCGCCGTGCGTGGAGCCGGTGAGACCCGCGACCTTGCCCGCGTAATTGCCCTGCATGCCGAGATCGATCGGCTCGGAGGCTTTCCACGATTTGCCGAGATCATCGGAAACATAAATGAGCGTCACATGCCGCCCAGGATTCGCTTTCGCCACCTGCGAAACCAGCACGATTCGCCCCGTCCGCAACTGGATCATCTGCCGCACCGCGCCACACCAGCCATCCTGTAACAGCACCGGCGCCGCCCACGTTTCACCGTCGTCCGCGCTGCGCGACACATACACCGGCAGCCGACAGCCTTCGAGCGGCCCACCCTGCTTGTCGTCCCACTTGAAGACCTTTTCGTTGTCGTTGAGAAAAGCGTGGAGCATCACGCCTTCGTTCGTCCGCAACAACGCGCGCTCCGGCCGCGACCGGAAGCGCTTCTGATCGTAGATTTCGCGCGGTTCCCACGTCTTGCCTTCATCGCGCGAGACCAAGGCACCACCTTCGTTGACGCCCCAAATCGCTCCGACTCCGCCGCGGACAAACGGCCCTTGGTGCGGCACGCCGAGGCGCGCCACTTTTTCCTGCAGCACAATTTCAGCGTGAGCTACCGCAGCGAAGACGAGACCAATAACGAGAAAGAGGCGGGAGATCATAGCGGGAGAGCGGAGGGTGAACGAGCAGCGGTCATTGCAGAAGTCGGCCAATCTCGCGACGAGGGACAAAGGCTGGTAACAAAGGTTGACCAAACCGCCGCGTTCGCGTCCACCAGGGAACGAAATTAGCTTTTCGCGTAGTACCCTTCCGCGCGATTCCACGCCCCACCATGTTTAATGTCCGCTTTCCCCACCGCCCATTTTTCCGCGCTACGACGCTGCTGCTCGTCGCGTCGTTCGCCCCGCTTTTGGCCGCCCCGAACTCCGCGACACCGATCATCTCCAGCTTCATCGCCACCGCCGACGCAGTCCACCCGCGCCAGACCGAGGGCGACATCATCGTGCTCCGCGACGGCTCGCTTTTCGCCGCGTGGTCCGACTTCTACGAGAAGGCCAACGACCATGCCCCGGCGCGTATCTCCGCCGCCCGCTCCAGCGACGGCGGTCGCACCTGGGGCACTCGATTCACTCTCCAGGAAAACACCGGCCACTCCAACGTCATGTCCGCGAGCCTCGTCCGCTCACGCACTGGCGACATCTTGTTTTTCTACCTCCAGAAAAACTCCACGACCGATCTCAAAGCCTACGTCCGCCGCTCCTCCGACGACGCGCAGACGTGGGGCCCTCCCGTGCTCGTGATGCCCGAACCCGGTTACCACGTGATGAACAACGCCCGCATCATCCAGCTCAAGACCGGCCGCCTGCTCGCGCCCGTGGCCACCGCCCCGCAGGTCGGCACGAAGAACGACAATTTCAAAACCGTCGTCTACCGCTCTGACGACGACGGACGCACGTGGCAGCGCGGCACCACTTTCCTCAGCGCCCCGAAACGCGGTGCGATGGAGCCGGGCCTGATCGAGCTAAGGGACGGCCGAGTGCTCCAAATCATCCGCACGCAAACCGGCAAAATCTGGCACGCCTACTCCGCCGATAGCGGCGACACCTGGACCGAAGCGACCCCTTGGATCATCGAAGCTCCCGAGGCTCCATCGACGCTCGCGCGCAATCCCGCCAACGGCGACTGGCTCCTCGTCTCGAATCCCACCGTCGTCTGGTCGAACCCCGAGAAAACCGTCCTCGGCACCAATCACGGTGGCCCGCGCACCCCGCTCGCCGCGATGATCTCCCACGACGAAGGCCGCACGTGGAGTCGCCCCAAGAATCTCGAGTCTGACCCCAAGGCGACCTACGCCTACACCAGCATCACCTTTCACGACGGCCGCGCCCTCCTCAGTTACTACCACTCGCCCGCACCCGGGAAACTCCTCTCGCTCAAATTCCAGAGCGTGCCGCTCGCTTGGTTCGAACGCTGAGCATCGCGCGTTCCCGCTCCCCTCTACCACCAGTCACCTCCAGTGAGCCTCGCATCACCATCGTCTGTCACCCTCTCCGTTTCGCCTCCGCGGCATTCCGTGCTGATCATCGGCTGCGGCAGCATCGGCGAACGCCACCTGCGGTGCTTCCTACACACCGGGCGCGCCACCGTCACCGCGTGTGATCGCGACCAAGCTCGGCTCGCCCAAATCGCCGCGACCTACGCCGTTCCCGTCACCACCGATGCCGAGACCGCGCTCGCCAGCGGGCGCTTCGATGCTGTGATCATCTGCGCTCCCGCTCCCGCCCACGTTCCGCTGGCGCGCCGCGCGTTGGCCGCGGGACTGCACGTCCTCCTCGAAAAACCGCTCTCCCACGTGCTCGAAGGCGTCGCCGAGTTGCTGGCCGAGAGCACCCAGTCCCGCCGTCAGGTCGCCGTCGCCTACGTTTACCACGTCTATCCGTTTCTCGCGGCCGCCCAGGCTTTCCTCGCTGCAGCGAGCTTCGGCCCCGTGCTGCACGCGACCGTCGCCAGCGGACACCCCTTTCACCTGCTGCGGCCCGCTTACGCGCAAACGTATTTCCGCGACCGCGCCACCGGAGGCGGTGCCATTCAAGACGCACTCACTCACGTCGCCAACTGGATCGAGCACGTCCTCGGCCCGACCGACAGCGTCGTCTGCGACTGCGCGCATCTGGCCCTGGCCGATGTCGATGTCGAAGATACCGTGCACGTGCACGCACGCCACGGCCGCACACTCGTGAGCTATGCGCTCAACCAATTCCAAGCGCCGAACGAATCCACCGTCCAATTCGATGCCAAGGGCGGCAGCTTGAAAATCGAGTTTCACCGCCAGCGCTGGGGCACGTGGGCCGCGAGCGCCACCGATTGGACGTGGCACGAAGCGAGCGTCGCCGAGCGCGATGCGCATTTTACGGCGCAAGCCCACGCCTTCCTTGATCAAATCGATGGCCAGCCGCCGCGCCTCTGCTCGCTCGCTGCCGCCGCGCAAACCCTCCGCTTCAATCTCGCCTGCCTCGCCTCCGCTCAATCGGACCATCGCATCTACTGCCGCACGCTTTCTCCTCATGCCTGAAGCACCGCTCATTTCTCTCGCCGGGAAACGCGTCGTCCAATGGGGCGCCTCCGGACTCCTCGGCCGCGCACTCGCTCGCGGGCTGGTCACTGCCGGCGCCGAGGTGATCCTCGTCTCCCGGGAGACCACCCGCCCCGATTCGCTCCCGGCCGCCCCGTCACCCGGCCCCGGAACGCTCGCGTTCGAGCAAGCCGACCTCGGCCACGAGGCGTCCATTCACGCCCTGCGCGACCGCCTGATGGCGCGCCACGGGCGCATCGACGGTTTCGTCTACAACGCGGTCGCCCGGCCCATGCGTTCGATGGAAGATGATCTCGCCACGTGGCGAGAATCTATGGAGGTCAACGCCACGGGCCTGTTCGCCGCTTCACGTGTCTTCGGCGATGCGATGGCCGCAGCCGGCCGCGGGAGCATCGTCATGATCGCGTCGATCCAGGGCATGGTCGGCCACCAACCCTCGCTCTACGAAGGGACCGCCCTCACGTCGCGGCCTGACTACTTTTTTCACAAGGCCGGGATGCTGAACCTCACGCGTTACCTTGCCTCGCACTACGGCACGCGCGGCGTGCGCGTGAACACCGTGTCCCCCGGCGGCATTTACGATCCCGCCACGCCCCAACAGGCGGACTTCATCGCACGCTACAATCCGCTCACCATGTTGGGCCGAATGGCCGACGCTTCCGAAATCACCGGGTCGGTCGCCTTCCTGCTCAGCGACGCCGCGACCTACGTGACCGGCATCAACCTCCCCGTCGACGGCGGCTACACCGCGAAGTAGCGCGCGCTGTTACACGCTTGCGGATCACACCGCTTCGGTCTTCCGCGGCTTCACGAAAAACAACAGCACCGCACACACCACAATGCTCGCAGCGCCGAAGTGAAACACGTTGCTCACGTCGATCTTGGCGTCACGCAACGCGCCGCCGGCGTAAATCGTGATGCCGCCGACCACACACGCACAGAGATTGAGCACGCCGTAGCCGGTCGCGCGGTAGCGCTTGTCCGAGACCAGAGTGAGAATCGGCATCATGTTGGCATCGGCAAACGACTTGGTGAGGCCGAACAGCATCAACCCACCGAGCGCGAGCGGCAGCACATTCGTGCTCGAAGCCAGCAAGATGGCCGGCGCCGCCACACACATACCGATGAGCGGCACGAGCACCGGGGCATTCGGACCCGTCCGGCTCCAACGGTCTGCCAACCAGCCGCCGAACAAAATTCCGACGATTGACGCGCCTTGGTAATATCCCGTCGCCGAAATTCCCGCGACACCCTGCCCGAGCGAAAAATGCTCCTTCAAGTAAGTCGGCATCCATCCGACCACCGACCACACGCTCATGCCGAGCAGTCCCCAGTAACCCAACGCCAGTAGAAACGCCCGGCTGCTGAACAGACTCCGCAGCGCCTCGCCGAGTTTCACTTCTTCCACTGCGGGCGTCGCCGCCGTCTTACCCGCCGCCAGCACCCGTTGATCGCGCAGGAAGATTGCCGTCACGATTGCCAGCACGACACCGAGTTGGCCGAACCACTCAAACGCCTGCGCCCAACCGTGGCTCTCGGCAATCATCCCGCCGACGCCGCCCATGCCGGCACCCACCATCACACCGCTCAAATGCACGCTGTTGGCCTACGAACGCGTTTTCACCCCGTGGTAATCCGCGATCAACGCCAGCGCCGCCGGGATGTAGCATGCCTCGCTGATGCCCACGAGGGCCCGCGTCGCGAGCAGTTGGCCATAGGTCGTCGCATGCGCCGTGAGCCACGTGATCACCGACCACGCGACGAGGCTGATCACAATCACGTGACTGCGGTTGAACCGATCCGCGAGATATCCCGCAAACGGACTCAGCACACCATACACGATCAGGAAAATCGTCGTCAGCAGACCGAACTGCGCATCGGTCATCGGGATCACATCCACGATGGATTGCCGCATCGTCGTAATCATGACGCGGTCGAGGTAGTTCAGAAATCCGACGAACCACAGCAACGTGACTGTCATCCACGCGCGCAACGGGGTGACTTCCACCGAACTCATTTCACCGCCCCCGGTTTCCACGACCACACGCTGGTCGTGCGCACACCCGCCATGATTTCACCCGAGACGATCCACCATTCCCCGCCAATCTGCACGGTCGGTGCCGTCACGACCGGGTCCGGCCAACGCTCTTCGACCGTCTTCCACGCGTTGGCTGCGACATCGAAATACATGATGTGGTCCGGCACCCGCGTGTCGCGCGGGACCTTGCCCACCATCCGGCTATCGACGCCACCGAGCACCCAGACGCGTCCGAGATTCGCCGACACCGGCGCAGGAAAGGGCGCCGCGATCGCCGTCCACGGCATATCGGGCAACCGCTCCCATTTCTCCGCGCGATACCGATACGCGTCGCCCAAGTAGGTCGGCTTCGCCTTGCCCTCGGCGTCGACGCCCATCTCCAAGCCGCTGATCAAATAGATCGCTCCATCGAGCGCCGCGATCGTCCCCTGAGCCCGCGTCGGGCCCGGCCACGTCGCCAGTTTTTTCCAGCCCGCCGCGCGCTGCGCCAAATCGAGCCGCCAAAAATCGCCGCTGCTCACGCGCACCGCCGCGGGCGCATAGCCACCCGCCACGTAGACGCTCCCGTCGAGCACCGCCGCGACCTGACTCGTCCGCGGCGCGGGCAACGCGGGCCCACGCTCAACCACCACCGCCTTGCCATCCCAGCGCAGCATAAGGGTGTCTTGGAAAATGGTGTCGGAATTTTCGCCGCCAATCACGAGCACGCCGTCCGCGATCGATACGCTCGCCGAGTAGGCGCGCCGCTCCGGCAACTTGCCCGCCGAGCGCCACGCCTTTTCGCCCGGCGCGATCACAAAGATTTCATCGTAATAAATCTTTTTCCCACCGTCCCACGGCATCTTGTCGGGAAAATTCGCACCGCCCGCCGCGATTATCACGCCCCCGTGCGCCCCGGCGATGATCCCCGCCATCCCGGGCGCGAGCGGATACGCCGGGCGTTGCGTCCAGCCCGAGGCCGACGCCGTGCCCGCCGCCACGGCGAGAAACGGTGCAAGGGCGAAACCACAAGGTACGAGAAAACGAAACATGGGCTGGTGGGGGTGGGCCGACATAGCGTGTGCAGTTTTTGTCTCGCGGCGGCGAGGCCGGAAACGTGGCGCGGTTTTCGCGGCGATTTTCCCCGCGGACAACGCCCGCAAACTGGTCACATGAAATGCCACGGTTTCCCCGATTGTCCTTCGCGTCGCGCCGGGCCTAGTTTCCGCGCCCAACCTCATGCGCCCCTCCCTCATTCGCTCCCGCCTCCGCCAAAACAAGCCCGCCCGCATCGCGTGCATGTATTATGCGACCACGATGATGCCTGCCCACGCCGCCAAGGCCGGCTTCGACGCCATCTGGCTCGACAGCGAACACAGCACGTGGGAACGCCACGAGCTCCAGCGCCTGATTGCGATGCACCATCTCGCCAACATCGATTGCATCGTCCGCACCGGCAGCCGCAACGCCACCGAACTCTATCACCTCCTCGAAGACGGCGCGACCGGCCTCATGTGCCCGCTCGTCAACACGGCCGCCGACGCCGCAAAAATCGCGCAAGCCGTGAAGTTCCCTCCCCTCGGGCAACGCGGGCTGGACGGAGCCGGCCTCGACAACAATTTCTACCTCGACGGCACCCTCACCTACCCCGCCGCCGCCAACGCCGACACCTTCCTCATCGTCCAGATCGAGACACAGGAGGCGCTCGCCAACATCGACGCCATCGCCGGCACTCCCGGCATCGACGGCCTCTTCATCGGCCCGGGCGATCTCTCGCTCCGCCTCGGTTGCCCGCTCGACTGGAAAAACCCGAAGATGGTCGCCGCCCAAGCCACCGTCGCCGCCGCCGCCGCGAAACACGGCGTCGCCTGGGGTCGCCCGTCCGGCACCGCCGAAGACATCGCCGAGCTCACCCGCCAAGGCGCCCGCCTCATCGCCCACGGTTCCGACTTCGGCGCCGTCATGCGCATGCTCCCGACCTTCGCGCAGGCCTTCAACGAGCCCGCGACGAGCTGAGTTTCGCGCGCACCGCGCCGCCCGGACCACTCGTCCGCTCGCATCGGCGATTAAAATCGCTCCCCTCGGGGCGGTCGCATCTTTTTGATTTCTGCCTCGTCCCAGCACGCACGCAGAAAACAAACCCCATGCCGACCACCCCTCGCCTTAATCGGCGCACGTTCCTC
Source organism: Opitutaceae bacterium (assembly GCA_005799525.1). GTDB lineage: Bacteria > Verrucomicrobiota > Verrucomicrobiia > Opitutales > Opitutaceae > GAS368. The sequence continues at coordinate 47,330 of SYGN01000212.1, forward strand.
GCCCAGTCTTCCCTCGCCACCGCCGGTCTCTGGCTCGGCGGCTGCGCGACCACGGCGTCGTCGCGATCCATCGCGCGCAAAATTTCCCCGATTGAGAAGATGCGCATCGGCTGCATCGGTATCGGCGGGCAGGGCGGCGGCGTGACCGCCGAACTCGCCTCCTTCGCCGACGTCGAGATCGCCGCGCTCTGCGATGTCGATCCCGCGTATGCGTTGAAGAACTCAAAGAAACATCCCTCGGCCCCGCTCTACTCCGATTACCGCGAGATGCTCGCCAAAGAGAGAAATCTCCACGCGGTGATGATTGCGACGCCCGATCACTGGCACGCCCCGATCTCAATCGCCGCGATGCAGCTCGGCCTCCACGTCTATTGCGAAAAACCGCTCGCCCACACCATCGAGGAAGCCCGTCTCATGGGCCGCATCGCACACCGGCGTCGTCACGCAAATGGGCCAGACCGGCCACGCCGGCGAGGGCCTGCGCCTCACCAAAGAGTGGCTCGACGCCGGCGCCATCGGTGCCGTGAGCGAAGTGCACGTGTGGTCCGACCGGCCGGGAAAATTCTGGCGCACCCAAGGCCAACGCCGCCCGTCCGATACACCGCTGGTGGCGAAGGGGCTCGACTGGGATCTCTGGCTCGGCCCCGCCGCCGAGCGCCCGTATCACCCGGACTACTGCCCTCGCCAGTGGCGCGGCTGGATCGATTTCGGCTGCGGCGCCGTCGGCGACATGGCCGTGCACAACGCCAATCCCGCCTTCTACGCGCTCGATCTCGACGCACCCGATTGGGTGGAGGCGGAGACCGCGCCGACCAACCCTGACACGTTCCCCACGTGGAGCATCGTTACCTACCATTTCGCCGCCAAAGGCGGCCGCGGTCCGATTAAACTCGTCTGGTATGACGGCGGCAAAATGCCCCCGCGCCCCGCCGAACTCGAAGCCGATCGCCCGCTCGGGGACAACGGCATCTATTTCGTGGGCACGAAAGGCGTGCTCATGGCGCCCGGTTGGTCCGGCACGCCGCGCCTCGTGCCCGAGAGCAAAATGCAGGCGTTCACGCGCCCCGCCAAAACGCTCCCGCGCAGCGTTGGCCATCGCCGCGAATGGGTCGATGCCTGCCGGGCCGGCCGCCCCGAAGACGCGAAAGTCGGCTTCTGGTATTCCGCGCCGTTCACCGAAGCGCTCCTCGTCGGTCTGCTCCCGATCTACGCTGGCAAACGCATCACCTGGGACGCCCGCACCATGCGCGCCACCAATGCCCCCGAACTCTCCCGCTTCATCCGCAAGCCCTACCGCCGCGGCTTCGAATTGCCGACGGCGCCCCTCGCGTAACGCACTTTTCGCCCCCTTCTCATCATCTTCGTCACTCCTATGATCACCTCAATGACCCGCAAATTTCTATTCCTCGCCGGCCTAGGCGCGCTCTGCAGCGCCGCAGTCGGCTCGCTTTCCGCCGCACCCAAGAGCCACCCCGACACCAAGGGCTGGCCGGCACTCATCGCCACGGATTTTTCCGACGCCGTCACGAAGCCCGGCGACTGGGTCTTCGAAAACGGCACGCTCGTCGCCAAGGACCACAACACCATCTGGACGAAAAAATCCTACTCCAACTTCGTCCTCGATTTGGAATTCAAGGTCGCGAAGGAATCCAACAGCGGCGTCTTCCTCCGCTCGGGCGACATCAAGAACGTGCTCGCCGCCCTCGAAATCCAAGTCCACGACAGCGCCGACGGCGCGCTCTACGGCATGGTCGGGGCGATCTACAACGCGCAGCCTCCGTCCAAGAAAATGTCGAAGCCCATCGGTGAATGGAATCGCTTCACGATCACCTGCAACGGCAGCCACGTCGCCCTCATCTTCAACGGCGAAGAGGTCTTCGACGCCGACCTGAACAACTGGAAAGAGCCGAAGAAAAATCCCGACGGCACCGCCAACAAGTTCGGCAAAGCCCTGAAGGATTTCAGCCGCTCCGGCCCCATCGGCTTCCAAGGTCTCCACGGCAAAGCTCAGGCTCCCGTCTGGTATCGTAACGTGAAGATCCGCGAGCTTCCGTAAGCCGCTCTCGCACGTCCGTCCTCGGTAGGGACGGCTCTCCGCAGCCGTCCGCTCCCGCAGCCTACAGCGCCGCCCGCACGGCGGTCGCAAACTCCTCGAACGAGCCCACGAGCGGCGTCGGCTCCTCGCCGATCATCCGCACGAGCGAACGCTCATCTTTGAAGCCGCTGCCCGTGACGAGGCACACCGCGTGTTCGTCCGGCGCCAACTCGCCGCGGGACACCGCCTGCTCGACTCCCGCGAGACCGACCGCGCCTGCCGGTTCCGAAAAGATTCCCTCTTCACGCGCCAGCCGTGCCTGCCACGCCCACGCGGCTTCGTCGGTCACGATGTAGCCGGTTCCACCAAATTCGCGACACGCCGCGATCACGTCGTCGCCGTCGAGCACACTGCCCACCTGCAGACCGCTGATCGCCGTCGTCGACCGCATCGCCGCCGCATGGTCGCGCCCCGCGCGCAACGCCGACGCGATGGTGTCGTTGCCCACCGGCTGCACGCAATGGACGCAGCCCGCGCCGCCCCACGTCTTCACGCCGCGAGCGACTGCCAACGTCAATCCGCCGCCACCGGCCGGACTGAAAATACTGAAACGCTGTCCCGTCAACGCCTCGGCGACTTCGAGGCCAATCGTCTGCACCCCGGCCATACCACCGGGCGAAAAACAAAACGCGCTCACCTCGAAGCCCGCCCCGACGTCATCCGCGAGCCCGCGCAGTCCTGCCATCACCGCATCGATCACCGCCGGCGACGCCCCAAAATCTTTGATGCGGATCAACTGTGCCCCGTAGGCCCGCATTTGCCGCAATTTTCCCTCGGGCGCGCCCTCGACGATGGCGAGAAAACACCGAATCCCCGCGCGTGCACAATACGCCGCGAGCGCCGCGCCCGTGTTGCCGCTCGATGTGCCGAGGCACGCCACACGTCCGTCGCGTTTCAAGTGCGTGACCGCCGCCGCCGCGAAACGGTCCTTGTAGGAACCCGTCGGGTTGCAGCCTTCAATCTTGAACCAGAGATTTTTCAACCCGAGCGCCGGCCCGATCACGCGCGAACGCACGAGTGGCGTGCCGCCTTCACCGAGCGTCACCGCATCTTCGATCGGCGGTGCACCCCACTTGTCGGCATGTTTCCAGAGATTCATGGGGCGCCCTCTCCGTTCGACCACGGCCCGTTGGCCGACTTAACAAAACCCGTCATCATCGTCGTCGAGACGCTGCCCCGCGCCGGCACGGTAAGCACCGCGCCGTCGCGCAAGAGATCCGGCCAGCGTCCCACCGGCGACGTGCTCGGCTGGAGCGTGATGATGTGTCCCTCGCCCCACAACGGATACTGCTTTACGCCGCCCCCACTATTCCACGACCACGCATACGGAAACTTCGCCAACTCCCACTCTAGGCCGAACCCGAGCCCCCGTCGCTCATTCCACACGCAGCCCCAGCCCGCCTCGAAATCCGTCAATTGCACGGAGTGATCGCGCCCGCTGCCGGCCGGTGCCACCACGCTGCAATCACGCATCTCGCCGCCCTCGCGCTCCGGCACCATCGGCCACTTCCCGGAATAACCCGACTCCAATTGCAGCCCGCTCGGATCGTCCGCCTTAAACACCCGCACCGTGCGCGCCGGGGTGATCAAACGTGCCCCGTCGATGAGCGGTCCGCCCCAAGTCGGATGCTGGAGCCACGCCACCGGCAGCGGCTCCGCCCAGCGATTCTCCAGCGTCTCACGCCACTGCATCAGCCCGCTGTCGCGCCGCAGCGTCAGCTCGCGCCGGTAGACGAGCGGCGTGCGCACCGAGTGCCCCACCAACGTCACGCGCAGTTCATTTTTCGCCGTCGCAATCTCCGTCACTTCCCACGGCAGACTGCGCAGCTCACCGTGCGTCCCGATTGGCGCGCCGAAATAGTCGCCAGCGAAAAAGCCGTTCGGCAGCGACACATACCAACTGCCGTCCATCACGTCGTAGAGATCGCTGCCGCTACGCATCGGCTGGTCGAGCGGCCGGGTCCGCGCCGGCTGCCCGTAGGGATTTCGCCACATGATATCGACACCGCTCGCCACCTCCACGTAACTCACGATTGCCCCTCCCATCTCGGGCCAGATCGCCACGCGGCAAAACGCGTTCTCCAACACGAGGAGTTTGCGCGCGCCCTCCGTCGACCAGCGCGCCACTGGTTGTTTGCGTTGGCCAGTCGCGCGTGGTTGTGCGCCGCGGCGCTTGCTGCGTGAGTTCAGTTTCGCCGTAGTCTTTTTCGCTTTAGCCATGGGTTCCTCCACTTCCAAATTTTCCGTCGATCTTAAGCAGCTCGCGCCCGGCTTTCACCAGCGCCGATTCTCCGTCCGTAGCGTCGGCTTCGATGCATTTATCTGGCGCGGCGCCCAGCCCGGCCCCGTGCTCCTGCTGAACGGTGCCACGCACGGCGACGAATACGAGGGCCCCACCCTGCTCCGCCAATGGGCCGAGGACTGGCGCCCGAAAAATCTGCGCGGCACCGTCGTCATGGTGCCCGTGCTGACCGAGGGCGCGTTCTACGCCGGCCTCCGCTCGAATCCCGCCGACGACGTCAACCTTGCCCGCGCCTTTCCCGGCGACGCCCGCGGCTCGGTCACGCAGCGACTCGCACACTTGTTCGACACTCAACTCCTCGCGCAGGTTACCCACTACGTCGATCTGCACAGCGCCGGCCGCGCCTACGAACTGCTGCCGTGGACCGGTTTTATTACCCACGAAAAATCCATCAACCGCATGCAACGCGCCATGGCCGCCTGCTTTGACTCCTTCTGGTGCTGGGACGGCCCGTTTTTGCCCGGCCGCACGTTGAGTGCAGCCCATGCCCGCAACATCGCCGCCATCTACGTCGAGTGCCGCGGCACCGGCGACGTCGACCCGCGCGACCTCCGCCACCTCAACCGCGGTCTGCGCCTTCTGCTCGCCGCCCTTGAATTTATCCCGACGAAACGCCCCGCGAAATTGCGCACCCAAATCCAGCGCACGACCAAAGACGCCGACGAAGCTCACCTCCAAATTCACCACCCCGCGCCGCACAACGGGCTCTTCGTGCCCACCGCGAAAGTCGGTGCCCGCGTCCGCCGCGGCCAAGTTCTCGGCATCGTGCACGCGTTGGACACCCTCGCCACGACCATCGTCCGCGCCGAAAGCTCCGGCCGCATCGTCATGTGGCGCATTCAGCGCTCCGTGCGCAAGGGCGACGCGCTCTGCACGCTCGCGCCGATCTGAGCGCCGGCTCATGCGAGCAACCCGCCGTCCACGACCCACGTGACGCCGGTAACAAAACGAGCCGCCGGCGAACACACAAAAGCCACCGTCTCGCCGATATCCGCCGTGCGGCCGCGACCGAGTGGCGTCTGATTCACCACATCACCGCCCGCGCCTTTCGCGGCAATCGCCGCGTCCGTCTCCGTTGCGTTATCGAGCGCGATGTCGCCCGGCGCGATCGCCACAACGCGAATTCCGTCCGCCGCCAGCTCCTTCGCCATCGACTGCGTCACCGAAGTGAGCCCCGCCTTCGTCGCCGCATACACCAGCGCGCCCATCTGCGGACGCACCGCGTTCACCGACGAGATGTGCACGATCACGCCACCCCCCGAAGCCTTCAGGTGCGGCACGGCCGCCTGGGAGCAAAAGATCACTCCGCCCAGATTCACGCGCACGACGTTTTCAAAATGCTCCGGCGTGATGTCCGCCAGCTTCGCGATCGCCGAGGCTCCGGTGACCGCGGAGTTGTTCACCAGCACATCGAGCCCGCCGAGCGCCGCTGCCGCCGCATCGACGAATCGTCGGCACGCCGCCGGATCGCTCGCGTCGACCCGCATCGGAATCACCCGGTCGCCGTAGCGCTCAACCAGTGCGGAGGCCGCTGCGATATTGCGCTGACCGATCACAACGCGGCCACCGGCCGCCAACAGGGCTTCGGTGATGGCCCGGCCGATATTGGCCGCACCACCTGTGACAATCGCACGGGGACCGCCAGCCGGCATACTCGGAGTATTCATGGGATGAGAGATGGGGTGACAGCGCGGAGCGTCGGCCGTCCAGCAATTTCCCTCGCGTTACCGCGTCGCCAGATAACGGTCGATGGTGACTTGGCACTCGTCGGTAAGCGGATAGCCGAGAAAACTCGCTGATGTCGTGAAAAGCCCACGCCGCACCATGTAGTGCTTCAAGCCCGTCAACCAGCACGCGATGGATTTCCCACCGTAAATACCAAACAGAGTTTCCTTCATTTCCGCTTCCACCTGCGTCGCCGCTGCCATATCGCCCGCCGCGACTAGAGAAACGATGCGCTTTAGCTGCGGCATCACCGCCGCCGCTCCACCGAACATAAATCCGTCGTAGCCCGCCAGGAGGTATTCGAGGCAGCGAAATTCGTCGCCGTTGAAGAGCCGCAGCCCCGGTTTCGCGGCCCGAGCCGCCAACGCCATCGCGCGACGTTCCGGCGAGCCGGAACTGTCCTTCACGAGCATCACCTGCGGCACCGAGTAGACTTCCTGCAACCGATCCTCGGGGATCATGATCGGGCGAATTTTGCCGAGATCGTAGATCCCCACCGGCAGCGGGCAGCGCGAAGCCGCTTCGACAAACAGCGCCGTCACCCGGTCCGGCGTGGCGTTGAGCAGAGTCGCGGGCGGGGCGATGATCGCAAAGTCTGCCCCGGCCTCCGCGGCCATCGCGGCATTGTCGAGGATGCGCGGCAGGGAGTTGTCCGACACTTGCGCCGCGATCTTCAGCCGGCCGCCCGCGTTGCGCACCGCCGCGTGCATCATCCGCCGGCGCTCGCGATCAGGCAGCCACGGACCTTCGCCGCAGGTGCCGGCCACGAACAGTCCCTCGGTGCCCTCTTGCACGGCTGCCTCGATCATCCGCTCCACGGAGGCTTCATCGACCTTCAGATCTGCGGTGAGCGGCGTCGGGACGGCGGACCAAATGGAAACGGGCAGGGACACATTCATGTAACATAGCAAAAACGCTATCGCCGCGGGCACTAGATGCTATCACTGGTAAGGAAACATGAGCAGCCCACCGGGAGTCTTGGAATTACCGAAGCGGCAATCATTGGTCGCACAATCCGCCGCCGCGATCCGGAAGGCCGTGACCGAGGGCGTCTGGCAGGAGTCGCTGCCGAGCGAACGGCGCCTCTGCGAACTGTTTCAGGTGAGCCGTCCCACCGTGCGCACAGCGCTGCAACTGCTCGCGAAGGAGGGACTCATCGAGATTCACCAAGGCCGGCGCAACCGCCTGATCGGACAGAACCGGCGCCCCTCCGCGAACTCCAGTCGTCTGGTTGTTCTCGTCTCCCACACCCCCATTTTGCAGACGTCGCTCACCGCCTACCAAGGCATCAGCGAAATGCGCGCTCACTTGACGGAGCACGGTTTTACGAACGAGACGCTCGTCTGCCAGATGCGCAGTGCCAAAGCCCAGCAACGCAAACTTGAAACCTTTGTCCGTCAAAATCGCGTGTTCTGTTGCGTCCTGCTCTCCGTGAGCAAGGAACTGCAGGAGTGGTTTGCGACCCACTCGATTCCCGCCCTGGTGCTCGGCTCGTGTCACGCCGAGGTGAAACTGCCGTCTCTCGACGTCGACTACCGTTCCGTCTGTCGCCACGCCGCCGGCATTTTCCGTGGCAAAGGCCACCGCCGTCTCGCGTTTATCGTGCCGCACTCCGGGGTAGCCGGTGACCTCGCCAGCGAAGAAGGCTTCCGCGAAGGATGCGCCCACGGGCGCGACGCCACCGAGGCTCGCATCGTTCGCCACAACGGCACCGCCACGAACCTCGCCGCCAAGCTCGACGCACTCTTCGCGTCGCCCCTCCCGCCCACCGCCCTGCTGGTCGCCAAACCGACGCACACCCTCGCCGTGCTCGTGTATCTCCTCCGTCGGGGCCTGACCGTGCCCGATGCCGTCTCACTTATCGCCCGCGACTCCGACCATCTCTTCGAGGAAGCCATCTCGCACTACCGCTTTCACGACGAGACGTTTGCCCACCGCCTCTCGCGCTTGATGGCCCAGATGGTCAGCCAAGGCTACCTGCGGCCCGAGCCCAACTTGATCTTCCCCCGCTACGTCTCGAGCGGGACCGTCAAAGCCATCGCCCACCCATAATTCCGGACGGCCTTCGCACCAGAGCCGTTTACCCCAGCAGCCCCTTCACCACGCTCCCGTGCACGTCGGTGAGTCGATAGTCGCGGCCTTCGAAGCGATACGTCAGGCGCTCGTGGTTGAAGCCGAGTTGGTGCAGAATGGTCGCCTGCAGATCGTGCACATGGACTTTGTCCTTCGTGACGTTGAAGCCGAGTTCGTCCGTCTCACCATACGAGAGCCCGCCTTTGATCCCTCCGCCCGCCAGCACCATGGTGTAACAATCCGGATAGTGGTCGCGTCCGAGAATCTCCCCCGCCGCCGTGCGCCCCTCGCGGAACGGCGTGCGACCAAATTCGCCGCCGAGCACGATCAGCGTCTCGTCGAGCAGCCCGCGTTGCCGCAGGTCGTTGATCAGCGCCGCCACGGGCTGGTCCATCGTCGCGCACTTCTTCGTCAGGCCGCCGCGGATATCCTCTTTGTCATTCGTACCGTGGAAGTCCCAGCCCCAGTCGAAGAGTTGCACGAACCGCACACCCTGCTCGACGAGTCGGCGGGCGAGCAAGCAGTTGTTGGCAAAACTCGACTCGCCCGGCTGCGCCCCGTAGGCCGCGATCGTCTCCGGTTTTTCCCGCGTGATATCCATCACTTCGGGCACCGACACCTGCATCCGGTAGGCGAGTTCGTATTGCGCGATGCGCGTGCGCGTCTCGGGATGGCCGAGAGCGCTCGCCTGGATTTCATTGAGCGCCTGCAACGCATCCAGACTGTCGCGACGCAGGTCGCGCGTGAATCCCGCCGGATCCGACGCGTAGAGCACGGGATCGCCCTTGGACCGGCACTGCACGCCCTGAAACACCGACGGATGAAATCCGCTGCCGTAGGAATTCTTCCCGCCGTTCGGCTGCACGCC
>SYGN01000213.1 GCA_005799525.1 Opitutaceae bacterium
CGCTGCGACCGCGGCAGCTGGTCGCCCGCGGTCCTGCAATTCGTGCCGGCCTAAAAGAGCGGAGCCGGGCTCGACGCGCTCAACTCACTTCCTATCCATGGGAGTCTATAGCTTAAGTTAGCGCCTATGCCCCCGCGCCCCGGCCCGAGATCGCCGCACCTCCGCCCGATCCTGCCCCGCACCTCGTCAGCTATATCGATGCGGCTCGCGAGGCGCTGTTCGCCCGCTTGGCCGACGGCGAACTCGATGAGGACTCCTTCCTCGCCGCAGTCGACCGCGTCGAATACGACCCGCCCGTTTCCACCGGCGAAATCGACGATGACGACGCCCGCATGCTCCGCCGCCGCGACTGCTTCCGACGTTTCGCCGACCTCTTCGCCACCGCTGCCGCGAAGCTCGATTTCGTCCAAAGCATCACCCTCTTCGGCTCGGTCGCCGCGCCGCTCGAAAAGGAGATCCCTCGCCACGCCCGCTTGCGGCGCGCCTGCGTGGAAATCTGGCACGAATGCAAAGACATCGACCTCGCTATTTGGGTCAGCGATCTCACCCGCCTGCGGGAACTCAAACGCGTCGTCTCCGATACCTCGAACCTCTGGCAGACCATCGCCCACGCCGAACACCTCCCCGGCATCCCGCACCATCAAGTCGACGTTTTTATTATGGAGCCCGGCAGCGACCGATACCGCGGCCACCTCTGCCACTTTGGCCAGTGTCCGAAAGGAAAACCCGAGTGCGCCGTCGCCGGCTGCGGTGCCCAACCGTTGCTTCGCCTCTACGCCGACTTCGCGTTCAACCCGCGCGCTCCCTTCGGCCCGCACGCGGTCGTCTTGTTCGCTCGGAATCCCCCGCTTCCGTCAAGTGTGTGAATGTCACTTTCTCACCAAATTTCCACATCCGTGCTCGACCAACTGCAACTTCCCCGCACGCTCTGGCATAGCGAAAACTTGGACTCGTAGCTCAGCTGGATAGAGCGATTGGCTTCGAACCAATAGGTCGGGGGTTCGAATCCCTCCGAGTCTACCAAGTTTAATAAGCCGCTAGGCTCTCATGAGAGACGCTTTCCTACCGCCACTCGTGCCGCGGATACCGTCGTGACAGCTCCGCCTTCACTTTCGGATACTGCTCGCGCCAGAAATTCGTCAGATCATCGGTCACTTGGATCGGCCGGTGATTCGGCGCCAGCACCTCGAACTTCACCGTCACGCATCCATAGCCGATCGTGAATTTCCCCTCAATGCCATACAGTTCTTGGATACGCGCGCTCATGATCGGCGGGCCTTCCTTCGCATAGGTGAGCCGCGCCTTTCGCCCGTTCCCCATCACGAGTTTCTCGGGCAAATAATCATCGAGCACCGCAAACTGCTCTGCCGTCAGCCAATCCTTCAGCACGGGCATCACCGGCTTGTCCTTGATGTCGCGGTAGCCGAGTTCGCCGTAGCAAATCTGCTCGATGAGTGTCGCACGGTCCGCCTCCGTGATCGGATTCACCTCCAGTTCGGGAAACCACTCCGCCAATCGATTCACGCGCAGAATCCACTGCTCCACCGTGTCGTCCCACGCCTCAAGTTTCAGCCGCCCCGCCACCACCTCTTTCGTCAGCAATGCCGCCGCCTCGTTCAACGGCGCGTCATCGCTGCTGACCTTTTCCTCCAGCACCAGATCGCGAAACCGCCGCTCCCGCCGCGATACCACCCGCTTGATCGTCGCGTCGTAGCTCACGCCTTTCACCTCGCGATAATCATCTGGGAAAATCTCCTGCAACCACGCTTCCTCCACCGCCGTCGCCAGCGTGAGCAACGTATTCACCTCGCCATCGCCGCGCCCGATCTCGCTAATCTCAGCCGCGACGAGCAGCTTCGCCTGCTGGATCACGCTCTCCCGCGCAAGCACGCCGCGACGATTGTGCACGAGCTCGCAGCGCAACGTCCCCCCATCGAGCCGTCGCGCCAGCTGGTCGGAAAATCCCGCCAACACGCACTTCCTCACCGCCGCGCCGTCGGCCATTTCTTCACTTACATCGAGCCCTTCTTTCGCCGCAATCTCCAAAAACTGTTCGAACAACGGCCCGACCTGCCGCGCCCCCTGCGCGTGAATGCCGAGCCGGCGGCACGCCTCGATCCCGTAGTTCGCTTGGTCCGCATAACGCCACGCCCGCATCAGCAGGAAAAAATCGCTCGCGTGCTCCTCGCCCAGCGCATCCTCGCGCGCCTTCTCCACGTCGCGGGCCACTCCTCGGATCAAAAAATTCCGCCCCTGCGTCAGTGCCGCCATCAAGGCTACCGTCCGCACGCAGCCGCGCTCTTCAGCCGCGAGCAACATGCGCGCATAGCGCGGATGCACCGGGAAGCGCAGCATCTTCCGACCGACCGCCGTGATCGTTTTCCGCTCTCCGGCCAACGCGCCCAAGTCCACCAGCAGATTTTCCGCCCGCACCAGCCCCACCGTGTCCGGTTTCTCCAGCCACGGGAAATTCATCACATCGTCAATCCCGCTCGCCTTGAGCGTCAGCACGACCTCCGACAAATCCAACCGCTTCACCTCCGGCAGCTCCTGCGGCGCGCGGTTCGCATGTTCCCGCTCAGCCCACAGCCGCACGCACACGCCCGGGGCCGTTCGCCCCGCGCGGCCCGCGCGCTGGTCCGCGCTCGCCACCGAAATTTTCTCGATCATCAGCGTATTGATCCCGCGGTGCGGATCGAACCGCGCCATGCGCGCCAACCCGCAGTCGATCACCGTCGTCACTCCGTCAATCGTCAGCGAGGTCTCCGCCACATTCGTTGAAACAATGATCTTCCGCGCCTCATACTTCTGCACCGCGCGATCCTGCTGCTCCGGCGGCAACTCCCCGTGCAGCGGATAGCACACAAAATCCCGCAGTCCGCGCGCACCTTGGATCGCCTGCACCGTGCGGTTGATCTCATACGCCCCCGGCATGAACACCAACATGTCGCCCCACGCCGACGCGTCCGCCACCCGCTCGCACTCCGCCGCCGCCACGTCCCACATCGCGTCATTTTCAAAATTCACCGCCTTCGGCAGATACTCGATCCGCACCGGAAAACTCCTCCCCTGTGACACCAACACGTCCGACGGCGCCAGATAGTTTTTCAGAATCCCCGCATCCAGCGTCGCCGACATCACGATGATTTTTAGGTCAGGCCGCGTCGATTGCTGGATCTGCACCGCGCGCGCCAGCGAGATATCGCCGTAAAGATGCCGCTCGTGAAACTCATCGAACACGATCGCGCTGATTCCGCGCAACGTCGCGTCAAACGACATTTGCCGCAACAGAATCCCCTCGGTCACGAAGCGAATCCGCGTCCGCTCACTCACCCGCGATTCCATCCGTATCTGATAACCCACAACCTCACCAAGATTCGTGCCAACCTCCTCCGCTACGCGTTTCGCCAACATCCGCGCCGCGAGCCGTCGCGGCTGCAACACCACGACTGCGCCCTTCACGGCCCGTCCACCGAGCGCGTCGAGCACTCCGTGCCGCAGCAGCATTTGCGGAATCTGCGTCGATTTCCCCGACCCCGTCGGCGCCTGCACGATCAGCCGCCCCTGCGTGCGCAACGAGGCAACAACCGCGGACTCAAGTTCGTAGATGGGCAACGCACGTGGATTCATCCAAGGCGCGCAACCGTGCCCCCACCCCCGCTGAGGGCAACGCTTTCCCGCCAACCTCCCTCGCACCACGGGCTGACCTGCCCGCGCCACGACCGATTCGCCTCTCGCGCGCTCCCCCGATTTTCATCCCAGGCGTTGCGCGCCCAGATATTTTCCTCCGCACTCATCCGCCATGCCCGCGCCCATCCACATCTTCGCGACCAACTTCGAGCTCGCCCTCGTGTTCAGTGGCGTCGTTCTGCTGTGGCGCCACGTTTTCTCCCCCGCCGTCCGCGCGCAACCCCGCCCGCCGTTACTGGCCCCATGGGACATCCCCCTGAGCGACTTCTTTCTTTTCCTCTGGATTGTCATCTGCGGCGGGCTCGTTCTACCCGTTGTCGCGCAGCAGACCGCCCGCGCCTTCGATTTCTCTGCGCAGACCAAACTCATCCTCGTCAACGCCGGGTTCCAGGGGGGCATGCTCGCCGGCGTCGGAATTTACGTGCTGCGCTTCAATCGCAGCCGCCCCCGCCCAGCCTTCGCCTTCACCGCCTCGTTACTTCCCGGCATCGCGACGTTTCTCATCTCCCTCCCCCTCGTCCTCGTCGTCGGGCTCGTTTGGACGGGCCTGCTGAAACGGTGTGGTCTTCCCGTCGAGCCTCAGGACGCCGTGGCGTTTTTTAAAAAAAACCAGTCCCCCGCCCTGCTCGCGACCATGATCGCGCTTGCGGCGCTCGTCGCACCCTTGACGGAGGAGCTGGTTTTCCGGGCCGGGATTTTTCGCTACGCCCGTACACGGTTGCCGCGCTGGGCAGCCCTCCTCTTCCCCGCAGTGCTCTTCGGGGCCCTCCACGCGCACCTCCCGAGCTTTGCTCCGCTCGTCGCACTGGGCATCGTTTTCTCCCTCGCCTACGAACGTACCGGTCACATCGGCACCGCCATCGTGGCCCACGCACTGTTTAACTCCTATAGCGTGCTACGCATCTTCATCGATCCGACCGCCACTTGAGCCATGCATCCGTTTGCGAAAAAATCCGCCGACTCCGTCTCCGCCCTCGGTGAGGAGAGACTCATCTCCGCCATCCGTCGCTGGCTCGGCTCGGCCTCACCGCGCGCACCCTTCGGGATGGGTGACGATTGCGCCGTCCTCCCCGCCTCGCGTCTCCGCCAACTCATTACGGTCGACCCCGTGATCTACCCGCGCCACTTCAACGACGCCGTCCCCCCGCGCGACGTCGGCGCCAAACTCCTCAAACGCAACCTCAGCGATCTCGCTGCCATGGGCGGACGCCCCGCCGCCGCCGTCCTCGCGCTCACCCTCGACGCCCGCACGAGCCTTGCTTGGCTCGAAGAATTCTACCGGGGCCTCGCCGCTTGCGCTCGTCACTACCGGGTACCCATCGTCGGCGGCGACATCGCGCAGGCCGACGGCACCGTCGCCGCCAGCCTCACCCTCCTCGGCGCAGCCGCTGGCCCCCGCGTCGTCACGCGCACCGGCGCGCGCGTCGGCGATGGGATCTACGTCACCGGCGAACTCGGCGCCAGTCTGCCCACGCGCCATCACGTGACGTTTAAACCCCGTCTCGCCGAGGGCTCGTGGCTCGCACGCCACTCCGCTGTCCGCGCCATGATGGATCTCAGCGACGGTCTCGCGAAAGATCTCCGCGCCCTCACGCCGCGCCGCGCCGCGCCCTTTCTCGAGGTCGCCGCCCTGCCGCTCCGCCGCGGAGCCGACGTCCGCGGTGCCCTCACCGACGGCGAAGACTACGAACTGGTATTCGCCCTCGCCGCCCGCACCGACCGCGAAAAATTCGCTCACGCTTGGCACCGCGCCTTCCCTCACGTCCGTCTGTCGTGCATCGGGAAATTCGTTACGGCCTCCGCGCTGCCCGCGTCGGCCGTCAACCTCGCGAACTACCGGGGTTACGAGCACCTCCGAACTGAAATCAAGTCAACGCGGCGCCCGCGAAGCGCGCGGAGCAAACTTCCCCCACCTCCCGTCTGAACCTCCGCGCTCTCCGCGTCCTCCGCGTTTTAAAATCCGATGTTGTCCATTTTCGCCCAACTCCGCGCCGGTGTGACCACGTCATCCGCCGATGAGACGCAGGACCTCGCCAGGGAGTTCGCCGCGGCACTCCCACCCGACGCGACGCTCGCGCTGCACGGTGACTTGGGCGTCGGCAAGACCACATTCGTCCAGGGCCTCGCTCGCGGTTTCGGCATCGTCGAGCAAGTCACGAGCCCCACCTTCACGATCTTCACGCTTCATCGCGGAACGCGCACCCTCGTCCACCTCGACGCCTACCGCCTCGACCGTGCCGCCCAGCTCGACTCGCTCATGCTCGAAGATTTTCTCACCCCACCTTACTGCCTTGCGGTCGAGTGGCCCGAGAACATCGCGGCGTGGCTCCCGCCGACAACCCTCTACTTGGACCTCGGGATCGCCACTGACGAGCGGCACACGTTACGCCTGCGGTAGGCCACGTTGCGCTCACGATGAGCTAACTGACGGCCTTTGGTAGGATCCTGCTGGCGGGCGATTCACGAGGCAAAAATCGCCTGCAAGCAGGCTCCTTTCCCCAAGCCGGTTAAGCCTATCTCAAAAAGCAACTTGGAATGAGGTCGGAGCCGTGTCCAACGTCAACTGCTGGCCAGGGCCACCTCCTCCCGCTAACGATCGCGACTTTTGCCTGCCGCACCTTGCCACCAAAGCCTGTTGCGCGATGATTGCTCGTCAGCGCCAAAGCGGTGGCGGCAATAGCGCCCCGGGGTTCTCGCACCCCAGCACCGCACGCCCATCGCCGACAAAATCGGGATGTGCGCTGCCGGCGAACCTCGACCTCGGGGAACGTCGTACATGCAGCGCGTTGATTTCAACGCGCTACGTTGGACGGTAGGCTACTCAAAAGCGCGCCGATTTTAGCGCGCGCACTCTCACGCCGAAGGCTCGACCGGCTTCGCCTCTTCCGCAACCGGTGTATCCGCAACCGGAGCAGCCGGTGTATCCGCGACGGGAACGTCCGGCCCAGCCGATACCGCCACCGACGCTTCAGTCACGGGCGCAGTTTCAACGACCGCCGCACGCACGGGCGCAGCCTCGGGCGCGGAAACAGGAACCTCCGGGAAGTTCTCGGGATCATGCTCCTCGACGTCGACTTCTTTCTTGCGGGCCTCAACCACCGGCGGCGGCGCAAAGAGCCGTCCATCGATAAATTCAGTCACGTAGCCTTCACGCACCAGCCACATCAGATCGCCTTGCAGGCGGACGAGCTTGGCGCGCTCCTCGATCGTCAGCGTCGACTCGACCGGGGTCGCCGCCCCTTCAGTGGCGGCGGGCGCTGGCACCGGCGTGGCATCGGTCGCCTTGACCGGCACCGTAATACCGAGAAACTTCGTCGCCAGCTCGCTCGCGCGAATCATCGCATGACCCTCGATGAACGAGATGAGCGCACCAATGCTGTCGGCAAAGGTCTGGCCGGGCACCCGGAATTTACGCTTGACCGCGCAAACGTAGGAAACGCCCTTCGAGCCCTTTTTAAAGATCGTGAAATGCTCACGGCGCAGGCGACCGCGCAGCGCATTGGCGGTGTCGAGCGGGAACTTCCGTTGGCGCTCGAGCGCGCCTTCGACGGCACGACGGATTTCTCCCGGCGGCATCGTCTCGGCAATTTTACCGTGGAAACGAGCGGTCTCAGTCGTGCGCACGACTTTGTCGCGGGCCTCGGTGAGCAAGAAGGCGCGTGCATCTTCCAGCGAATCGAAGCTCGGCACGGCCGTTGCGGCTTCGGCTACCAGAGCCGGCGCCGAATCCGTTAGGGCCACTCCATCCGCCGCGGGTGCAACCTCCACCGCAGGCGCAGAAACCGCCGCCGGTTTCGCGGCAGCATCGGAAAGTTTCCACGTGTAACGTGTGGTCTTCTTCATCTTCTCGAGCCACTGATTCACGATCTCGGGGTCGCGGATGGTCTCGATGCGCTCGCGGAATGCCTCCAACGACATGCCCGCTACTTTGGCGGCATGGTGCTGCTGGACGATCTGCGCGTAACGGTGATAGTTGGGCGGCCCGAGCAGCTCACCCGTGATGGTGCACTTGTTGATGACCTGATAATTTCCTTTCGGTGGATCGACCTCGACCTCGGCCTTTTCAAAAAATTTATCAAGGTGATGGGCTAACACATGAGCCACGGCCGCAGCGTCGCTCTCAAAGGGCAAGGTGTCGGGCACGGAAATATGAAACGCGGCCTTGGCTGATTTCGCTGCCTCGTCCGCCGCCGGAGCAGCCGATTCAGCGGTGGGCCGACGGGTCACGACGACCACAAATCGGTCGGTCTTCGCCACGACGGTGCGCGCAATTTCAAAAAGCTCGATCGTGCGGCACGTCTTCCGAATGGTCTGCACGAGCGTGTTAAAGCTCGAGTCCTCGGGGTAAAACGTCGCGCTGAAAAACGGGCTTTCGTAGGGGCCATATTGAACGCGCTCCTGCGGTTCGCCTCGGCCAGCGCCGTAGCGCTGACCACCACCACGGTAGTCACCACCACCGCCACCGCCGCCACCATCGCGGCGAGGGCCACCGCCGCCGGAATACTCGCGGCGCTCGGGCGCGCCACCACTTGGGCCTGGGGGAGCACTGGGCGCTCCTTCCCTAGGTCCAACGGGACCGGCCGGTTTGCGGAAGGCGCGACGATCGCGATTCACGGGCGCTCCACCACCGAGCCCATCACGACGGTCTTCACGACGCGGGCGGTCAGCGCCCGGATCGCGTTCGCGGCGGTCAGAAGGGGACGCCTTTTCTTGCGTCCATTGCGTGCCGAAGCTGAACCCCTGAAGTTGGTTCAGATCGAGTTTATTAAAATCCGCAGGTGGATTTTCTTTGGGAGCGTTGGCGTCCATGGAGTCCGAAAATCCCGCCGAAGCGGGACGTGTGTTAGTAGCTAATTGGTGCGAGGCCGTTCGTAATTAAACGTCAATGTCCGCAGCTCCCTTGAGGAGTGGCAAGCAGTTTTCCGACGGTCCCAAGACGATTAACCCCGTCGTCGAACCCCGCAGGACAGCCAATCATGATCCGAATCCTTTCCTCGCAGAGCGGTTGCGCCCTTGATTTTGCCGCTGGGTCTTTCAAACAATCTACGTGTCTCCCCCCTCGTCCCTTCTGCACACAACTCATGAAAGCCCTTCTGCTCACTGCTCCGAGCACGCTCGCCATCGTCGATTTTCCCACGCCAGCCATCGCCGACGACGAAGTCTTGGTGCGTATCCACGCCTGCGGTATCTGCGGCAGCGATTTTCACGGGTGGGATGGCTCGTCCGGTCGACGCCAAGCGCCGCTCATTATGGGCCATGAGGCCTCGGGTGAAATCGTCGCCACCGGTCCCCGCGTGGAAAAGTGGCACGCAGGCGATCGCGTGACGTTCGACTCCACAATTTACTGCAGCGTCTGCCACTTCTGCTGCCAAGGCCAGATTAACCTTTGCGAAAATCGCCGCGTCGTAGGCGTCTCGCCCAACGAGTATAAACAACACGGCGCCTTCGCTGAATTTGTCGCCGTGCCCTCGCGAATTCTCTACCGACTGCCCGACACGCTACCTTTCAAACAAGCCGCGATGATCGAGCCGGTCTCCATCGCCGTGCACGCCGTGCAACGCATCAAAATCGCCGCCACGGATACCGTCGTGGTCGTCGGCAGCGGCATGATCGGATTGCTCGTTGTTCAGGCTCTGCGCTGGGCGGGTGCGAAACGCATCGTCGCCGTGGACCTCGCCGAGAATCGCCTCACGCTCGCCCGCCGACTCGGTGCGACGCACACGTTCAATCCGTCGACGAGCGACGTCGCCGGCGAGGTGGCCCGACTCACCGAGGGACTCGGGGCTGATGCCGCGTTCGAGGTCGTGGGCCTTACCCCGACCGTCAACCTCGCGATTGCCGTCCTCAAACGGAGCGGTTCCTGCGTACTAGTCGGCAACCTCTCTCCGAAAACGCAGGACTTTCCCCTTCAGGCTGTGGTCACGAAAGAAATCACCGTGACGGGCACGTGCTCCAGCGCCGGCGAATATCCCTTGTGCCTCGATCTGATCGCGCGCGGCGTGATCGACGTAAAGCCTATGATCGAAACCGTTGCTCCGCTCGAAGACGGCGCCGCGTGGTTCGAGAAACTGAGCGCCAAGGACGGCGGCAAATACATGAAGGTCATTTTGCAACCCTGAGTGCGACCTCGGCCCGCTCGCGACCACGTTCCCCGCCCACTGCTTCGGCAATCTGCCATTTTTCAGAGGAAAAACCGTGCAGGCTAAGCTACCCTCCTCGAACCTTTTTTGCCCCCGGTCTCTGGCAGAGCTATCCCTGCACGATCCCCACGTGAGGACACCAACTGGATCTGCCGGGCGAATTCGGCGCGCCAATCTATGCGTGGCGATATGCTCACCCGGTGAAAATTTCCCCGCCGTGCAGGTGAGCGAGGGCGAACTGCTCGCGCTGCTCGTCGCCCAGAAGGCCTTTGATCACTACCGGGACACGCCGTTCCACGACCACCTCGCGCACGCCTTCGACAAACTTTCCGCAGGGTTGCGGGACCCCGTGGGTTTTTTCCTAGCGGGCAATCTCGCCAGTGTATCCTTCCATCCGTTCGGCCCGAGCAAAGCCGACTTCCGAATTTTTGAGCGGATCTGCCATGCGGTGCTGAAACCCTGGGGAGATCGCGTTCACCTCCCTTAAACCGAAGAGCACAACGGCAGAGCGTACCGGATACGGCCATAGCTCGCGAACCGGGAAAATGCCTTGATCACTCGTGGACCACGACGCTGGCTGCGACGCTCAGTGGACCTTTGCGGTGAGCTGTATCCAGAAGATCACCATCCGCAATCGGAACTTTACGAAGCCGCGCGATTTTTCGCTGGAAACGTATCACGCGAAATACTGCGGGGCCTTTGTCGGTACCGGCGACCACCCGATGATCGTTCACTTCACGCCCACCGCGAAGGCGCACACCCGCGAGCGATTTTGGCACGAGACACCGCGAGCCCGCGAGTTGGCCGGTGGTCGGCTGGAACTGCGCGTGCACCTCAACAGCCTCGATGAAACTCAACGCTGAATCATGGGCTGGGCCATTCAGCGGATCCGATTCACGTGAAAATCCAGTTTTCGTGCAGCAACCTCGACCAGCACGATGGGCGTGTCGGGCCGGGTGGGGTCAATGTGTTTCACCGGCGGAATGCACTTCAGACGCACGGCGGAGGCGTCCCGAGCGGTTTGCATGGTTCCGAGATGAGCCGGAAGCCCGGGATCCGCTTCGTACGGTGCCGCCCCATTTTTGCGTTCGCCACGAAGGCAGACACTGTTTCCCTCGTAAGCCACTGGCCGCCCCCGCCCCATCGTGATAAATCCTCGCCGGTCCATCACATTCCGATTTCCCCTCGTTTGCCTTGCCTGATTTTTTTATGACCCATCACCGGCGTTTCTCCTCCTGTTCGCGACCGGCCCTGGCCGTTGGCCTTGTTCTGGGGTTGGCCTCGGCTCTGTTTGCCGCCGAGCCGCCGCGTCCGCCCTCCTCCGAAGCGGTGCAGCTCACGCCCTTCCTCGTCTCCACCGAGGGCGACGAGGGCTACCGCGCCGCCAACACGCTTTCCGGCACGCGCATGAACGCATCGCTCTTCCACACGCCCGCCGCGATCTCCGTGCTCACGAAGGAATTCCTCGACGACATCGGCGCGGAGAACGTCGCCGACATGCTCAAGTTCGCCACGAGCTCCGAGAACGACCGCTCCGACTCCGGCAACCTCGCGCAGGCCTGGGACGTCCGCGCCACCATCCGCGGCTTCACCGAGTCCGTCATCACGCGCGACTATCTGCCCAACTTGGTGCAGAACCGCGGGATCCTCGCCAACGACCGCTTCAACGTCGACCGCGCCGACGTCTCACGCGGTCCCAACTCCATCCTCTACGGGGCGAGCCGGCCCGGCGGCGCGTTCAACCTCAACTCCAAGCGCGCCGTGCTCAACGGCCGCCAGAAGCACGCGCAGTTTCTCGTCGGCCGTTGGGCGAAAAAACGCAGCGAGGTCGACTTCGCGTTTCCCCTCATCAAGGACAAGCTCGCCCTCCGCACCAACGCCATGTGGGAGGACCGCGAGGGCTGGTTCGAGTTCGAGATGCTCAAGGCCAAGGGCCTCGCCGTCGCCGCCACGTATCAGCCGTTCAAGACCACGCAGGTGCGCGCCGGCGTGGAGCGCATGGCACGGGAGCAGGTGACGCCGGGCAATGCCCCGCACTCCGATTCCGGCTACTCGCGTTGGGTGCTCAACGGCGCGCCGCGCGCCCCCAATCCGCGCCAGCCCGCCACCAACCCCGCACCGTCGATGTGTCGCGTCATCAACACGCTGCAGCCGGTCTATGCGCCGCAGGTCCGCGCGCAGCCGTTTCGCCTCTCGACGACCGGTGCCGACATGCGCCCCGATCTCGCCGGCACGCAGGGCCCGGGCTTCTTCGAGACGATCAGCGCCGGCGCCGCGCCCTCCGGCGGCACGATCGACGATCCCTTTTGGGGGCAAGCGTTCCCCGCCAACGCCTACCTCCCCGGGCCCGGCCGCAGCACGAACAACGACTACACGCTCGCCTCCGTCTTCATCGACCAGCGCGTCGGCCCCGTGAACGTCGAGCTCGGCTGGTCGCGCACGGACTACTACCGCGGTTTCACGCAGGCCAATCTCAACGCCATCGGCGATCCCAATCCCGTGCTGCCCGGCGCCTACTTCGCCGACGGCGACTCGGTCATCGCCGCCGGCCGCCTGCCCGGCACGCTGCTGCCCGACATCGCGCGCACCCATCCCTTCGCGGGCCTGCCCTATGTGCAGGGGCAGCCGCAGCGCCAGCTCTTCGACCAGCGCGTCGAGACGTGGCGTGCCACCGTCGGCTACGAGCTCGATCTGGCGCGCCGCCGCGCGTGGCTCGGCCGCCACAGCCTCGCCGCCGCGTGGCAGAAAGAGCGCAGCTATTTCGGCAACGGCGTCATCGCCGAATACAACCTCGCGCCCGGCAACACCCAGCCGATCGACTCCGCGACCAACACGATCCTCCGCCGCACCTACCTCGAGTTCAACCGGCCCGGCGGCGTGCGCGGCGGCCTCGATCCCTGGGCCAACCCGATCCCCGAGTCTCCCGGCATGAAGGCCGGCTTCGTGTTCAATAGTCTCTACCCGTGGGTCGCGCAGCGAAACACGAGCGGCATGCTCGCGTTGCAGAGCCGCTGGGCCGGCGACCGCGTGGTGTTCACCGGCGGCTACCGCCGCGATCGCGCCGAGGTGATGGATGCCAACGCCGGGGGCGTGCGCGTGCCGAACTCCACCAACGCGTGGTCCGTGCGCCCTTACCGCTTCGACAACGCGCTCCGCACCACCAACACCGGCGCGACCAAGACGCTCGGCGCCGTCGTCACCGCGCTGCCTTGGCTCGGCCTCTCCTACAACCAGTCGCAGAGCGTGTTTCCGCAGGGCGCCTTCAAGGATATCTTCGCCAACGTGCTCCCGCCCATCGAGGGCGACGGCCAGGACTACGGCGTGCGCCTCATGCTCCTCGGCGGCCGCCTCTCCGCCAACGTGAACGTCTATCGCGCCGACGGCGTGAACCAGTTCCAGCCCTCGCTCAACGCGCCGAAGAACAACATCTCCACCGCCGCCAACGCCGCGCTCACCACCCTCCGCGCGGGCGGCAAGCCGCTCCCCGCGTCCGTCGCCGCCGCCGGCATCACGCTCCTCAACACCGAGTCGCAGGCGCGCGACGCCTCGGACCTCGCCGGTCGCGGCACCGAGATTGAGATCACCGGCCGCCTCGCGCCCGGCTGGAGCATCACGCTCAACGCCGCCCGCAACCAGCTCAAGCAGGCCAACATCCTCTCC
>SYGN01000214.1 GCA_005799525.1 Opitutaceae bacterium
AGTGCAAACTCCAGGAACAATCCAGCGGCTACGGCCGCGGCTACTCGCGTTTTGTCGAACAGAAAAATGTGAAACCCAAGCGCACCCAGCTCGGGCCGCGCGTCA
This sequence comes from Opitutaceae bacterium, assembly GCA_005799525.1. Classification (GTDB taxonomy): domain Bacteria; phylum Verrucomicrobiota; class Verrucomicrobiia; order Opitutales; family Opitutaceae; genus GAS368. The sequence continues at coordinate 106 of SYGN01000214.1, forward strand.
CCCTCGACGACGAGCGCTGCATCCTCTGCTCGCGCTGCATTCGGTTCTCCAAGGAAATTGCGAAGGACGACGTCCTCGGCTTCGTCGACCGCGGGAGCTATTCGACGCTCACGTGCTTCCCCGGCAAGCAGCTGGCGAATAACTATTCGCTCAACACCGTCGACATCTGCCCCGTCGGCGCCCTCACGAGCACCGATTTCCGTTTCAAGATGCGCGTCTGGTTTCTCAAGCAGACCAACAGCATCGACACCGAGACGTCCGTCGGCGCCAACATCGTCGTGTGGTCGCGCGAAGGCCAAATCTACCGCCTTACGCCGCGTCGCAACGACGACGTGAATGATACCTGGATGCCCGACTCCGGTCGTGAGCTCTTCAAAGCAGTGATGGCCGCTGATCGTCTCGCCGCGACCACCCACCTCGACGCCCTCGTGGCGCAAGCGGCCGAACTGTTCAAAGTCAACGCGTCTGCCGGCGCCATCGCCGTCGTTGGCTCCGGCCGCAGTTCCGTCGAAGAACAATTCCTCACGAAGAAACTCGCCGCCGCGCTCAAGGCCTCGACCCAGCTCGTCAGCCGCGTAGGGCAGGGGGACCAGCTCCTGATCTCCGCCGACCGCAATCCCAACGTCCGCGGTGCCCTCGTGACCGGTCTCATCTCAAAACTACCGAAGATTGGCGAGGCACTCGCCTCGTCGCGCTCCGCCAAGGGAGCCGCCGCCGCGCCCATTTGCACCGGCGGACTCACCGACCTCGCTGCGTCGATCGACGCGGGTAAAATCAAGGTTGTCGTCTCGATCGGCGAAGACCTCGTCGTCGCCGGCCTCACCGCCGCGCAGCTCGCGAAAGTCTCCGTGGTTTACCTCGGCACGCATGGCAACGCCACGAGCGCAGCCGCGAAGATTGTTTTCCCGACGCTCTCTGTTTTCGAGAAGAACGGCACGTTCGTGAACCAGCAGTTCCGCCTCCAGAAGTTCGCCAAAGCCGTCCCCGGCCCGCAGGGCGCGACCGACGATCTGATCGTCCTCGCAAAACTCACGGCGGCCTCTCCCTCTGCGGCGATGGCCTCCGATCTCGGCTCGCTCTGGAAACTGATCTCCGCCGAGATCCCGGCGTTCGCGACGACGTCTTACGCCCAGCTCCCCGAGACCGGTCTCCTCATTGATGCCACGCCGTTCGCGGCGTTGCCGTTTGTCGAAGGGGAAACCCTCCACTTCAAGCCCGCCGCGGCGGCTGTTGCCCTCACCCCCTAACACCCCGACTCCCTCCCTCGCACTATGAGCCGTTCCACTCCCATTTTAGCCCTCGGCCTTGGCTTTATCCTCGGGGGCATTGCCTTCTTCGTGTGGGCTCGGCGCCTCGGGCAGGCTGCCGCCAAGTCCGCGCCCAAAAGCAAATCCGGTGAACGCGCCTACGTGATCGATCAAAAGAACAACGCCAAGCTGAGCCTCGCCGGTGGGATTCTCGCTGGCTTTGGCGCGCTGCTGGTTGCCGTTTCCTTCATCTAAGATTCCGAAATGTTCGATTTCTTCTTCCAGCTTCATCCGGTAATCCAAGGCCTCGCGAAGGGGCTCGCGGTGATTATGGTGATTTTCCCGATTGCTGGCGCGTGCTCGATGGCTGAGCGGAAAGTCGCCGCGTGGATTCAGGATCGTCCCGGCCCCAATCGCGCCATTGTGCCGTGGGTGGCGTGGATTCCCTTCTTCGGGAAATTCCTGCAACGGCTCGGCATTTTTCACGTGATGGCTGACGGGGGTAAGATGCTCTTCAAGGAAGACTCGCTGCCGGGCCACGTGAACAAGTTCTACTTCATCCTCGCGCCCATCGTTGCGATGATCCCCGCGCTCACGACTGTGACCGCCGTTCCCTTCGGTGCCTACTTCGACAGCGCCGGCAAGGTCATCACGCTCGGTCTCGCGCCGCTCGATATCGGCATGCTGGCCGTCTTCGCGGTCTCTTCTCTCGGCGTCTACTCCGCCATTCTCGCCGGTTGGGCGTCCAACTCAAAGTATCCTTTCCTCGGCAGCGTGCGCGCTTCCGCACAGCTCATCTCCTACGAACTCTCGATGACGCTCGCCGTGTTGCCCGTCTTCCTTTGGGTCAACGCCCCGGGCCTCCCGGGCACGATGAGCTTCGGTCGCGTCGTGGAATTCCAAAGCCAGCCCGGTTTCCTTGGCGGTATGTGGTTCGGTTTCATGATGCCGCTCTCGGCCTTTATCTTTCTCGTCGCCCTCTTCGCCGAAACCAACCGCCAGCCCTTCGACACCGTCGAGTCTGAGTCCGATCTCGTCGGCAGCTTCCATACGGAGTACGGCGCCTTCAAGTGGGGCCTGTTTTTCGTCGCCGAGTATTCCCACATGATCGTGGGCTCCGGTGTTTTCATACTCCTCTTTGGCGGCGGCTGGAATCCCCTTCCGTGGGTCTCGCTCGCAACGGCCGTCGACTGGCTCGGCGCGATTCTCCCGTTCGCCCACGCCCCGCTCTTCGTCGGCGTGCTCTCGATTGCCATCTTCCTCGGCAAAACTCTCGCGATGATCTTCCTCTTCATGTGGGTGCGCTGGACCCTGCCGCGTTTCCGCTACGATCAAGTCATGAAGATCGGCTGGCAGAAGATGCTCCCGCTCTCTATTGCCAATCTCCTCTTCTACGCGATCGCGATCGCCGTCATTCAAAAGTAACCATCCCCGCACCGCGCCATGGCCGTCATCACTGTAGAACGTAAGCCGCTCACCTTCCTCGAGCGCACCTACCTCCCGCAAATCGTGGGTGGCTTGGCCACGACCTTTAAGCATCTCATCGCACCGAAGAAGACGCTCGAGTATCCCGAACAACGTCCCGCTATTCCTCCCGGTTACCGCGGCGTGCCGACACTTGTGCGCGACCCGAACGGCCGCGAGAAATGTGTTTCCTGCCAACTCTGCGAATTCGTCTGCCCGCCCAAAGCCATCCGCATTACGCCCGGCGAAATCTCCGCCGACCAGACTGACCGTGTGCACGTCGAAAAAGCCCCGCAGGCCTTCGACATCGACATGCTCCGCTGCATTTACTGCGGGCTCTGCCAAGAAGTCTGCCCCGAGGAAGCGATCTTCCTCCAAAACCAGTACTCGATGTCCGGCTACACCCGCGCCGAGATGGTGAATCACAAAGATAAACTCTACGAACTCGGCGGTACGCTCCCCGACCAGCACTACAAGTGGGACCAAAAGAAAACCGCCGAAGACCACGGCAACGCGCACTGATGAACACGAAAAGCAGCGAGCAGGGTGGCCTCACCACCTCGCGCAGCTGCCGCCTGCCAACTACTCGCTACCCGCTACTCGCTACTCGCTACTGATCAGCCATGGCCAACTTCCTCTTCTACGCTTTCGCTTTCTTCACCGTCGCCACCGCGGCCGGTGTCGTCGCGAGCAAGAACGCCGTCAACGCCGCGATGTGCTTGCTGCTTTCACTCGTCGGCGTTGCCGGTCTCTTCGTCGCGCTCAACGCCTACCTCCTCGCGTTTTTGCTGCTCCTCGTTTATGCGGGCGCCATCGTCGCATTGTTCCTCTTTATCGTGATGCTCCTCGACATGAAGGAAACCGAATCGCGCGGCTTCGGAAAACTTTCCTTCGCCGCCATTATCCTCGCCGCCGGCCTCCTCGTCACCGGCCTGAGTACCTTGGTGACGCGCGGCCATCTCGACACCGGCAATCCTGCGCTCACGCCCGCGCTCGGCACCGATATCAAGCTCTACTCCTACCAGCTCTTCACCACCTACCTTCTGCCCGTGCAGGTCATGGGTTTCCTCCTCCTCATCGCCATGCTCGGGGTAATCGTCCTCAGCAAACGCTGGGAAGGCTCCGACGACGTCACATGACCTCCGCGACTCTCGACCACTACGTGCTCATCAGCGCGCTCCTTTTTGCCATCGGCTTGTTCGGCGTGCTCCTGCGCCGCAACACCCTCGTCGTGTTCATGTGCCTTGAGTTGATGCTCCTCGCCTCGACCTTGGCGCTGGTCGCCTTCTCGCGCTTCAACGGCACGATGGATGGCAACGTCTTCGTGTTCTTCATTCTCACGGTGGCCGCCGCCGAAGTCGCCGTCGGCCTCGCCATTATCGTCGCGCTCTTCCGCAAGCGGCAGACGATCCAGCTCAATGAGCTCAATTCGCTGAAGAACTGACCGCCATGTCGATGCTCGCGCACGCCATCTTCGTTCTGATCCTCCCGCTGGTCTCGGCGGCGATCATTGCGCTCTTCCTGCGCCGGTCCGGAGGCGCCGCCGCCGCCGTTTCGACGCTCACCGCCGCGGCCATCGCCGTGATTTCGGTGATGCTCGCCTTCCACAACGAGCGCTTCACTGAATCCACGGAGTGGATGCGCCTCGGGGGTCTGGTGGTTTCCCTCGGCTTCAAGTTTGATGATCTCGCCGCGCTCATGCTCGTGATCGTCGGCATCGTCGGTCTTTGCGTGCATGTGTTCTCGCTCGGCTACATGCACGACGACGCGGCCAAAGCCCGCTACTTCGGCGGCCTCTCGATTTTCATGTTCTCGATGCTCGGCATCGTGTTCGCCGACAATCTTTTCATGATGTTCATCTTTTGGGAGCTGGTCGGCTTCAGCTCCTATGTGCTCATCAACCACTGGCACGAGAAACAATCCGCCTCTGACGCGTCGAAAAAAGCCTTCATCGCCAACCGCGTCGGTGACTTCGGTTTCCTCCTCGGTATTGTGATGTGCTACTGGCTCAACGGTACCGTCAACCTCACGGAACTCGCCGCCAAGGGTGAAGCCCAGTCGCTCGTCCTCTCTACGCTCCTCCCTCTCCTGCTCTTCTGCGGCGCCGTCGGCAAATCCGCCCAGCTTCCGCTCCACGTGTGGCTCCCCGACGCGATGGAAGGCCCGACGCCCGTCTC
>SYGN01000215.1 GCA_005799525.1 Opitutaceae bacterium
GCGCCAACCTCCTGCAATACCGCTACTATTTCGACGCCGCCGCCGGGAAGATCGGCACCTCGGGCGGCCCGCAATTTCTCAATTTTCCCGTGATGTATTCGGGCACCCCAATTCCTCCGCCGGGCGCCGATGGCGTCACGCCCGGATTCGTGGCCCAGCAAGGTCTAAACATGAGCGAATCCCACGTGCGCACCTATGCCCTCGCGACGCAGAGCTTCTTTTGGAACAACCGCATCGTCTTCACCAACGGTTGGCGCGAAGACAACGTCACCTCTTGGTCGGCCACGCCGGGCGATTTCAACCCGCTCCGCGACGCCAACGGCTTCGGCGCCAACGGCGATGGGATCGACGTCCGCCAATTCAAACCCGGCAGCCGCCTCGCGCGCGGCGGCAAGACGTCCACCCGCGGCCTCGTCTTCCACGCGACGACTTGGCTGAGCCTCAGCTACAACACGTCCAACAATTTTCAGGTCAACGCCTCGGGCTTGAACGTCTACGGCGACCTCCGGCCCAATCCGTCGGGCAAAGGCGAGGACTTCGGTCTGAAGTTCGCGCTCTTCGACCGGAAGCTCTTCCTTGATCTCACTTACTACACCAACAGCAGCATCAACAGCGCCGACGCCGTCTCCAGCAACGCCGCCGGCGATTTCAAGACCAACCTCGACCAAACGTGGGTCGCGATCTATAACTTCACCGGCGATCCCAAGTATAACACTTATCCCTACAACTCCATCAGCACGACTTGGGCCGACGTGGTCTCCACTTCCTCCAAGGGCTACGAATTTTCTCTGACGGCCAACCCCACCCGCCAATGGCGGATGTCGCTCAACGGGAGCTGGCGCGGCAACAACACCACGACCGAGCGCGGCGTCTTCATCAACCAATACCTCGCGCAGTATCTCCCGGTGATCAAAGCCCGCCCCGAGTGGCAGGATTTGATCGCCTCCGGCCAGACGGTGGCGACGCGCGTCGCGAACGTCGAAAACATTTTGGTCAACTTCAACGCCATCCGCAACAGCCCCTCCGCCAGCTTTGCCTCCAAGTGGACGCTGAACCTGGTGCAGAGCTACGACCTGCCCGCGACAGGCGTGCTCAAGGGCATCGGGATCGGCGGCAGCATGAACGCCCGTGGCAAAGCCATCAACGGCTTCGCAGTGGATCGGAACAATCTGCTCGACGTCACCATGCCCTACCACGCCCCGGCCTACGCCACCTTCGGCGCCTGGATCAGCTACAAACGGAAACTCTTCCGCGACCGCGTGGATTGGCGCCTCCAGCTCAACGTCCGCAACGTCCTCGACGACCACGTGCTCTATCCGCTCAGCAACGTGGACCGCCGCGACGGCAAGCACACCCCGGTCACCGCCGTTTACACTCTCCGGGAGCCGCGCACGTACCAATTCACGAGCAGCTTCAGGTTCTGATCAGGCCAGGCGCAGTTGGGCGACACGATTCGCGCAAGCCGTCCGCGCATCGCGCAGGTTGCCGCCAGAGCACTCGCTCGCCTCACCGCGCGGCGGCGAGATCGGCGCAGACGAGCTCGCGATCGCTCCGCGCAAAGATATGCCGGTAGGCAAAAGCGGGGTGCGACCAGGTCACTGCCCGGCCTCGCGGGCCCTGCTCGAGCGTCGGCTCCAGCAACTTCGCGCGCGCCAGCTCATGGTAGCCCGCGGCGTTCAATCGCGCGAGAATCAGGTTGCCCTGCTCGGTGAAAATCCACGCGCGATCGCCGGACTCGCCCGCGCGCACGAGGTGCATCGTCGCGTGCCACGCCTTCGGCATGGGCGCGATCGTTTCCCAGTGCCGCTTGCCCGTCATGAGATCGAGGCAGCGGAGTTCGCCGTCCACCTGCACGCCGAGGACGAGCCCGTTCATCACGAGCGGATCGGGAATGACCGGGCTCAGCGTGTCGTCGGTTCGCGGCCGGCGCCCGCGCTCCCACACGACCTCGACCGCGGGGCGATCGCGCACGAGACGGAGGAGATAGGAGCCCGCGTGCGCGTTACAGAAAAACATCAGATCGCCCTGCACCACCGGCGCGGGAATCGCGATCGGCCAGCTGCCCTTCGGCTGATCGTGGCTCCACACGAGCGCGCCCGTCGCGGGCTCGAACGCGACGAGCCGGTAGCCTAGCGCCATGACAACGAGCCGCTGCCCCGCCTGCTCGATCGCGATCGGCGGCGCGTAGGACGCCTCGTCAGGAAACGCCTTCCAGCGCTCCTCACCGGTCTTGCGATCAAACGCGACGACGCAAGCCTCGCCCGCCCCGCCGATCTGCGTGATCATCACCTCGCCCTCGATGATCGGATGCGCGGCGATGCCCCACTTGGGCATCCTGATCCGGTATTCGCGCAGGAGATCGCGCTGCCAGAGGATTTTTCCGGACACCGCGTCGAGACAATGGAGGTTGCCCGCGGCACCGAGCGCGTAGGCCCGGCCGTCGTGGATCGTCACCGAGGCGCGCGGCCCAGCTTCGTAGGTGAAGCTCTCGTAGGAGCAAGCGTAGGAAATTTCCCAGAGCTTCGCGCCTGTCCGCCAGTCGAGGCATAGCACCCGCTCCGACGATTTTTCCTTCACGAAGTCCGTGACGTAAACGCGTCCGCCGGCGACCGTCGGCCCGCTGTAACCCGCGCCGATCGGCACCGACCAGCGCAACGGGATCGTTTCGCCCGCGAAGTTTTCGCGGATGCTCTTCTCGCGCCAGATCCCGTCCCGCTTCGCTCCCCGCCATTGCGGCCAGTCCATTCCCTCCGGCGAAGGAGGCTGCGCGGGGGCGGCCAGCGCGCCCGACAACGCGAGGCACAGCGCGGGAAGCGCGCGCGACATTTTCAGAGAAGCGGAGGCAAGCACCGCCGACTTCTCGGCGAAATCGGCGGCATCGTCGAGGCCGAAACGGCGGCGGCACGTTTACCGCAGCGCAGGCTTCCCCCCGGCCCGAATCGTCTCCTTATTTCCACCCACCCCCCACCATGAACACTGCCCGGCTCGTTTCCGTCTTCCTGCCTGCCCTGCGCAGCGCCGGCGTAGCAGGGTCGCTGTGCGTCGCCGCGTTCGCCGCGACGATCACGGGGAGCGTCTCCAACCTCGCCACGGGCAATCTCCTCGAGGGCGCGCGCGTCGAGATTCCCGCGCTCGGCCTCGCCGCGCTCACCGACACCACCGGCCGCTACGTTTTCCCCGCGCTCCCGGTCGGCTCGCACGAAGTCGTTGTCTCCTACACCGGCCTCGACCCCGCGCGCGCCACCGTCGCCGTCGCCGCCGACCAGCCCGCGACCCGTAACTTCGATCTCACAACCGGTATCTACAAGCTCGACGCCTTCAAGGTCAGGGGCGAGCGCGAGGGCGCCGCCGCCGCGATCACCGCCCAGCGCAACGCCGCCAACGTCAAGAACGTCGTCGCCACCGATTCCTTTGGCAATCTCCCCAATCTAAATGCCGCTGAAGTCGCGATCCGCCTCCCGGGCATCGCCGGCAATCCCGACGATGCGGGCACCTACACCGGATTCACGATCCGCGGCATGGGGCCAGGCCTCAATTCGATCACCCTTGATGGCGGTCTCCTCACCGGACAGGGCGGCATGGCGCGCAACACCATGCTCAACAATTTCAGCGGCACGATGCTCGACCAGCTCGAGCTCATCAAAGGCCATACCCCCGACAAAGGCGCTGATTCACTCGGCGGCACGATCAATCTCAAGAGCCGCTCCCCGCTCAGCCTAAAGGAAAAGCGCCGCACCGCCTACACGTTCAGCACTCGCACCGCCCCCGCTTTCACCCAGCAGATTCCTCTCCGCGAGGCCCATCGCGCTCACCCTGTGCTCACCCTCGCGCACCAGGAGGTTTTTGACGCTTTCGGCGGCTCCCGCAACCTCGGCGTATCGCTCAATATTTTCTACAGCGAAAACATCGTCGCAAATTTTCTCACCACGCGCGATTTCCAAAACACCACGGCGCAACCCGCGTTCCTGTGGGACTACCGCACCCAAGATTTCTATGCCAACCGCAAGCAGTGGAGCCTGAACCTGAAAACCGAGTACCGCCTGTCGTCCGCGACTAAACTCAAGTTCAACACGATCTATAACGACACCAACGTGACCGACCGCCGCACCCACGAACTGCGCGCCTTTACCAATCAGGTCGTCGCCACAGCCACCAACACCGCGACTGCCGGCATCGCACCCGGCTACACCGACCGCATCACCGAAGTGCGCCGCGTGCCCGCCTCCACCGTCGAGCTCACCGCCGGCATGGTCACCACGTGGAATCGGCTGCGCCATGTCGACGGTGGCGCCGAGCACGTCTTCGGCCCCCTCTCCCTCGACTACGGCACGCGCTACAGCCAGACCCACATCAACTCCGGCAACGGCGGCGAATCTGGCACTCTCGTCCACCAGATCACCAACGTGGGCTGGATGCTCGACCGCAGGCAGTCGGACCTCTACCCGCGGCTCATCCAGACGTCCGGCGCGGACTTCACGGACCCCGCCAACTACCGGATTCCCGCCAACGGTTTCACCAACGCCAACGTCGGCAATAACATCGGGGTCGGCGAGGCCAGTGCCGATGCCCGCTACTCGCTCCCCACGGCGTTTTCACTGTCCTTAAAATCTGGATTCAAACTTCGCGACCAGGCCGCCAACGACCGCAGCGCCGCGCGCCGCTGGAGTTACCTCGGCACCAGCACACTGCCCGCCGATCCCTCCATTCTCACTCTCGATGCCCACAAGACCGGGGTGCGGCTCCCGCGCTGGGAAGCCGCCGCCTTCATTCGCGAGCGCCAGCCCATCAACCCCGCTCTCTGGCGCGAAGACCTTTACTTCCGCGAGCAAGTCCAATACGCGGGCACACGTGGCGTTTCCGAATTCGTCACCGCCGGCTACGTGATGGTGCAAGGCCGGATGGGCCGCACCGGCTTCCTTACTGGCGTGCGTCGGGAAAAAACCGAGACGGAAAGCTGGGGCTGGGTACGCGCCCGCGTCGCGAGCAGCGCCGCCGAACAACTCGCTGATCCCGTCGGCTCCGCACGCCGCGACTACGCCGGCACGCGCCGCGAGCTCGAGGGTTCATACGCAAAATTGTTTCCCAGCGCCCACCTCACCCACGACGTGACGCCCAATCTGAAGGCTCGCCTCAGTTGGTCCACGAGCTTCGGCCGCCCTCCGCTCAGCAGTCTTCTGCCCAACGAAACGCTCAGCACCGACGGCACGTCGCTCACCGTCAACAATCCCTCGCTCCTCCCCCAAACGGCCTCGAACTGGGACACTTCGCTCGACTACTCCTTCGAACCCGTCGGCAATCTCTCCGTCGGATTCTTTCACAAGACGATCAAAGACTACATCGTTAGCGGCATCATCAGCGGCACCATCGCGAACGGCGCCGACAACGGCTACAACGGCGAATACCAGGGCCTCACCCGCCTCACCTCCGCCAACGCCGGCACCGCCTTCGTCCAAGGCTGGGAGCTGAGCTACCAGCAACAACTCACGTTTCTCCCTGGGCCGCTCCGCGGCCTCGCCGTCTCGGCCAACTACACCCTGCTCACCACCCACGGAAACTTCGGCGGCACCGTCAGTCGCAGCACCGGTCAGGTCGGCGGTTTTATTCCCCGCACCGCCAACGCCAGTCTCTCCTGGCGCTACCGCGGCTTTGGCACGCGCGTGCTCGTCAACTACACGGGCCCGCACCTCCAGACCTACAGTGCCGCAAGCCTCGGCCGAAATCTCTACCGCTTCGCACGCTTGATAACGACCCTCGGCTTCAGTTACCAACTCCGACCCGCCGTCACCCTCACGTGCGACATCGACAATCTTTTCAACGAATCGCAACGCCGCTACCGCGGCATCCCCGACCAGATGCAAAGCACCAGCCTCACCGCCTCAACCGTCAGCTTCGGCCTCAACGGCCGCTTTTAACCAACGATGAAACTCCGACCATTGCTTACCCCCATCACTATGAACCCTACGCGCCTGCTCTCGATCTCCCTGTCTCTCGCTCTCGCCCTCTCGGGGCTTCGCGCCACCGCCGCCACCATCTCCGGCAACGTCTCCAATCTTGCCACCGGCAACCTTCTGCAGGGCGCCCGCGTCGAGATTCCTGCGCTCGGCGTCTCCGCGCTCGTCGATGAAACGGGCCGCTACATCCTGCCCTCCGTCCCTGCCGGCACTCACGAACTCGTCGTCACCTACCTCGGTCTCGATAGCCAGCGCGCCGTGGTCGCCGTCACCGCCGATCAAACCGCAACGCGTAATTTCGATCTCACTACGGGCATCTACAAACTCGAACAGTTCAAAGTGAAGGGCGAGCGTGAGGGCGATGCGTCGGCCCTCACCGCCGCGCGCAACGCCGAGAATCTCAAGAACGTCGCCGCCACCGACTCCTTCGGCAATCTGCCCAACATGAACGCCGGCGAGGTCGCCATCCGCCTGCCCGGCATCTACGGCGAACTCGATGCCGGCGGCAACCTCTCCGGGTTCAACGTCCGCGGCATGGCCTCGGGCCTCAACTCTGTCACGATGGACGGCGGTCTCATGACCGGCCAGGGCGGCCTCGGCCGCTCAATCTTTGTTAACAACATCACCGGTGCGATGTTTGACCAGGTGGAGCTCATCAAGGGCCACACGCCCGACAAGGGCGCCGACTCTCTCGGCGGCACCATTAATTTCAAGAGCCGCTCGCCCCTCTCCATGCGCGAGAAGCGCCGCGTGACCTACACGCTCTCGGCCCGCATCGCCCCGTCCTTCACCCAGCAGATTCCCATCCGCGAGCAGCGCCGCCTTCACGGCCTCGCCAATCTCGGCTACCAGGAGGTCTTCGATGCCTTCGGCGGCAGCCGCAACCTCGGCGTCTCGGTCACGATCTTTAATAGCGAGACCGCCATCGGTTCCTTTTTCACGACCCGCGATTTCCAGAACACCGCCACTTCGCCCGCCTTCCTCTATAGTTATCTCACGAGCGATCTCTACAACCACCGCCGGCAGAAAAATATCACCGCCAAGGCCGACTACCGCCTCACGCCCAGCACCAAGCTCTCGTTCCTCGCGACCTACATCGACCACTCCGAGGTCTACCGCCGCCAATACAACGTCAACGCCACGACCAACCAGGTCGTCTTCGATCCCGCGCTCAACACCGCCGCCAACACCGGCGCCGGCATCGCGCCTGGCTACACATCCCGCGTGACGACCGTGCGCCCCGTCGCCGCCTCGACGATCGATGTCACGATGACGGGCCCGAACAATTTCTTCAACCGCCTCCGCCGCGCCGATGTGGGCATCGAGCACCAAAAGGGCCCGCTGCTCCTCGAGGCCAACCTCCGCCGCACCCAGACCCATATCAACATCGGCAACGGCGAGGGCGCCGTCCTCACCAACCGCATCACCGGCACCGGCTATATCCTCGACCGCACCCAGTCGGATCTCTTTCCCCGCTTCCTCCCCAACGGCGGCAACGATTTCACCAACCCCGCCAGCTACCGCCCGATCGCCAACGGCCTCTCCAACCAGAACGACAAACAGATTCACGAGGTAAACGAGGGCCGCCTCGATGTGCGCTACAACCTGCCAATCTCCGCGCCGATCTTCGCCAAGGTCGGCGTGCACTGGCGTGAGCAAACCGTCGGCGCCCGCAGCGCCTCACGCCGCTGGAGCTACACCGGCACCGGCCCGCTCCCGCACGATCCCAATCTCGTCACGATGGACCAGCGCGAGACGCGCCGCGGCATCCCGCAGTGGGAGGCGTCGTGGTTCATCCGCGCCCGGGAGGTCATCGACCCGACGATCTGGCGCGAGGATTTCTTTTTCCGCGAGACCACGAGATTCACGCGCTACCGCCAGGCCGTCGAAACCGTCACCGCGCCCTACGCGATGGCGCAGGGCAAGCTCGGCCGCGAGGGCTGGCTCGGCCGCACCGGTTTCCTCGGCGGCGTGCGCTGGGAGAAGACCGAAAACGAGGCCGACGGCTTCGTGCGTGCCC
>SYGN01000216.1 GCA_005799525.1 Opitutaceae bacterium
CGAGGGTCTGAACAATAAAATCCGCGTGGTCACCAGACGCTCCTATGGCTTTCGCACCTACCGGGCGATGGAGGTCGCCCTGTATCACAATCTTGGGCACCTACCCGAACCCGAGTTCACCCACGGATTCAGCTGACCAGAGAATCTTTCTACCCCCATTCCTGAAACGGGCTGAGCGTTTTCCCGAGGCACCGCGCAGATCAATTTCTGATTAAGGTCCAGCACCTCCGAGCAGCGGAGGGCTAAGCGGAACCCGAGATTCGGCGCTGACGACTATTTTCTCACGGCGGGCTTGAAACGTCCGGCTCGGCCCGCACAGTCGAGTTCCCATCACCAGTCCGCCACCGGATGCCACGCCAAAGCCGGACGCCCCTTGCCCATTTTGAGCACCTCCCCCTCCACGCCGCCTTCCGCCTCCGCTATCGCTTCGCCCTTAGATCGCGCCCGCCGTAAAGCCTACTGGCGACTCATTCCGCTCCTTTTTATCGCCTACGTCATCGCGTTCGTCGATCGCGCCAATGTCGCGTTCGCGAAGCTAACCATGGTGAAGGATCTGCCGGGATTCGACAACTCGGTCATCGGTTTTGGCGCCGGCATTTTTTTCCTCGGCTACTTCCTACTCGAAATTCCCGGCTCGCTGATTGTGGAGCGCTGGAGCGCGCGGCTTTGGATTTCCCGCATTATGATTACGTGGGGGATCATGGCAGCGATGACGGCCTTCGTTCACGTCCGCATTCCGGGTTTCACCCATGCCGCCGAGTTCATCAAGGATGCGATCGTGGCCGGATTCCGCCCCCTCGCCGGCATCGACGTCAGCGGGCTGGCGTGGCTGGCCACGCTCGCCCGTGACCTCGTGAAGGAACTCGACGGGCCCAACGGTCTGTCGATTTTTCAATTTTACCTCGTGCGTTTTCTCCTCGGACTGGCCGAGGCCGGATTCTTTCCAGGGGTGGTGGTTTACCTCTCACATTGGTTCCCGGTGAGGGACCGCGGGCGGGCACTCGCACTGTTTTTTGTCGCGACCCCCGTGGCGCAAATCATCGGCCCGCTCCTCTCCGCGCTGATGCTCAAGATCGGCACGACCGAAATGGTGAACGGCGTCGCCGTCTCCCATCCGCTCGTGCTGGGTCTGACGGGCTGGCAATGGATCTATATTGCGTGGGGCTTGCCCGCCGTGGTGATCGGACTCGTGGTCCTCGTTATGCTGCCGGACCGGCCCCATCAGGCGCGCTGGCTGAAACCGGAGGAGCGCGATGCCCTGACGGCCGAGCTCGCCAGCGATAAGGCTACGGCCAAGCAGCACCATGCCATGTGGGCCGGGCTCAAGCATCCGAAAGTGCTGGCGCTGGCGTTCGCGTATTTCTGTACCGTGACCGGGAGCTACGGCGTCGTATTCTTTTTGCCCAGCATCCTCGACAGTTGGTATAACCTGAAATATTCGCAGCTCGCTTGGCTCACGACGCTGCCGGCGCTGATGGCTCTGGGCGGCCAGCTCTTTGTCGGCTGGAATTCAGATCGCACGAAGGAGCGACGCTGGCACACGGTGCTCCCGATCCTCATCGGTGCCGCGGCCATCGCGGTCGCGCCACTGACGCGTGGAAACCTCCCGCTGACGATCATCTGCTTCATGTTGGCGCTGGGTGGCCTCAAGGCCTACCTGCCCGCGTTTTGGACGCTGCCGTATGTGTTACTCACGAGTTCCGCCGCCGCCGCAAGCATCGGCTTGATCAACTCGGTCGGCAATCTCGGCGGCCAGCTTGGCCCCTATGTGCTCGGCAAGGTCGAGCACGTCACGGGTTCGTATGTCGGCGGGCTTTATTTTCTTTCGTGCTCGATGGTAGTGTGCGCACTGATCGTGTTTTTCCTCGGCCTCGGTCGCAAGGCTGCGTGAGCGCGCGTGCGCCGTCCCCGTGCTCACCGCAGGCGAATAATCGGGTTGCCGCGAAAACGTGACGCCGCATCTTACACGCTCGTTCCAGTCATGAAGTTATCCCGCCTTTTTTTTCTCGCGAGCCTGACCCTGAGCGGTGCGATCCGTGCGCACGCGGCCGATGCGACCAGTCCCCTCGACTACACCCAGCGCAATCAGCCTTTCTCGGCTGCGCCCTCGGTTGCGCCCGATAAAAAGTCGCCCGAGGCGAATGCCGCCGTGCAGGACAAGCGCGTGGATAAGACGGTCGTCGACAAACAATCTGCCGCCATCGGCGATCGGCGCGCCGCCATCGACCTGCAGGAAACGCGCGACAAAAATATCCGTGATAAAGACTCCCATCGGCCCGAGACCGTCGACCGCACCATGAGTGCCCTCAACCATCGCGAGGCGACGATTTCCACGGCCGACGAATCCACGATGAAGCCACAAATGGTTGTGAAATATCAGGACAGCCTGACCTCGGCCAGCGCCACCAACATGGCGCGCTTCCCGGCTCTCGACCGCGCGACCGGCGCGAAAATCAATCGGTTTGTTTTCCGCAAGAACGCCCCCGGAACCGCCGATGCACTCGCCGGCGCTGCGGTCACCCCCGCCGCCGGTGGTGCGCCGGTGCAAAAGAAATGAGGGCGCGGCCGGCTCGACCGTTGCCCACCGTGCGCGTTCCTGCATTCGACAAGCCGCTCAGCCAAATCTGAGATCCGGCCGATTCGGATCGCGCCTCAATTCAGTTGGTGTCCACCTTGCGTTCAAGATGACCCAAATGGCGGCCTTGCGGAGGAGTCGGCTTGCGGGCGATTCAGGGCATAAAAATCGCCTGCGAGCAGGCTCCTACCCCCGCGTGCCGCGCCGCACGCACCACACACCCGTCGCCGCTTGCGAATTCGTGTGCGCGCTTTGGCGGCGGACGCTTGGGTCCTGCCCCGGATTATTTCCGCCTCCGCACGCCGTCTTTTTCCGCCTCGCGCTCCTCTTCAATGCGCACCCGTTCGTTGACGAGTTGCTTCTTAACCTTGTCGACCTCCTCCGCGTTCCGCGCGGCCCACGCTTCGTCGAGCTGCTTTTTTAGAAAGATCTCCCGCTCGGCCAGCTTGCCGGTGTAGACCCGATCAATTTCCGCCAGCAGCGCCTTTTTCTCCGCCGTGAGCGGTTTATTGGCTCCGGGATCGGATTTGGCGAGACGGTCCATCGCAAGTTCGTAGGCGCTTTTCATAAGCTGAAAGCTGGAGGGGAACGCTGCCCCGTGGAAAGCGGTAAATCAGGAAACCGAAAATGGGGCGGCCGCCGGGTTCTTCCCGTTTTCTGCGCGTCCCCCCTTGCCCTCTCCATTTTCTCAGCCAAACTTCACACCGAAAAGGAGCACGACCGCCACCACCACAAAGGGCGGCCACCACCCGCCACGTGCACGTTTCCAGTTGTGTGCGTAGCCCGCGATCAACACCGCCATCAGCGCCGTCAGCGCAACCGGACCGACCCAAGCCCCCGCAAATCGCGCCGATAGAAACGCACCGGGCAACCGGACACTGAGCCATACCAGTTCCTCGATCACCCGGAGGACGAGCGCGGACGCGTGGTTGCACAGCACCGCTCCGTGGCCGAAGCCAACGAGACCGCACAGCAGGGACGCAAAACCGCCGAGCGTGGCCAGCATTGCCGCCGGGATGAGGACGAGATTGGCCACGAGCGCGCCCGGCGTGAGCAAGTGAAAAAACTGCACTCCCGTCAGCAAACTCACGAGCGTCGTCGCCACGCCGATCGCCAGCGCAGTCGCCGTGGCGTGCCAAGCACCGCTGATCGCGCGTTGCCACCAGCTCCACGTCACCTGAGGCAGGTCACGCCATGGTTTCCAGCGATCCAAGACCGCTTCACTGAGCGGTAGACCGAGTATCAGGAGTGCGGCTACGATGGCATAACTCATGAGAAAACTCGCGCTGAACATTTGGAGCGGCGCGACCAGCAGCACCACCAGCGCCGAGGCCACCAGTGCCGCGAGTGGATTCGCCGGCCGACGCACGACGAAGGCCGCCTGCAAGAACGCCGCCATCACAAATGAACGCACCGCCGACGGCGACCCACCGGTGATATCGACAAACAGCCACAAGAGCGCCACCCCCACGAAATACCGGACCCATAGCGGGAGTCGCAGCAACAACAGCAGCGCGTGCAACGCCCCCGCGATCACTCCGATATTCAAACCGCTGATGGCAAACAGATGCATCGTTCCACTCTGCATGAACAGAGCGTGCTGCTCCTCGCTCAGCTCGTGGGTTTCGCCCAGCATCATCGCGCGCAACAAGCCGGCAAGGGCGGGCCGTTTCGCGGCAATGCCCCACCCGAGGATGTCATTGAAGGTCACCGCCGCCTGCGCACAAAACCGATAGTAGGCCGTCGCGGCGCGCTCTTCGGCCACCACCCGCCCGCGCTGCAAACAAAAATTCATCCCGGCACCCGCGAGATAGCCGTCGAATGAATCGGCGGCCGGATCCCGAGGCAGCGTCTCCAAAATGCCGACCGCCAATACCACCGCGCTGCGCACCGGCGCGGACTCACCTTTCTTCAGCACGAGCGAAAAATAAAGTCGCTGCCCCTCCAATTCCCGCAGGTGTGCGTCGGCGCGTACCACCCTCGCGAGTCCGGAGGTCCGCTGCGTGTTCTTTTGCGCAAAGACCCGGTCAATGCGCAAGGCCAGCGTGGCTTCGCGCGGAGGCAGGGCATCCCGCGCCGGCAGTCGCGCGCGTTGGAGGGCGTAGCTCGCGTTGCCGGCAAAAAACATTGCGACTCCCAGCGTCGGGGCCCACCACCCCGCGGCGCGCCCACTCGTCCACACCGCTGCCAGCGCGGCGATCAACGCGGCCCCGAGCCACCCTGCGACCGGCGCAAACTCGCCCATTTTGCCCAGCGCAAGCCCCGCCATGAATGGCAGCACGAGCCACAACAGCGGCGCGCGATGTCCGAGACTGCGGCTGATCATGCGCCACCCTGCCACCACTCGGCCACCCGAGGGAATCCTCAATTTCTGAAGCTTTGATTAGTGCCCGGGAGTGTTCATGAGTGGTGGCGCATGCCGTCACCCGAACAATCCGATCTGTTTGCCGAGGAGGCCGCGCCTCCTCCCTCGGCCGCGCCGCGTCTGTCCGCCCACCAGCCACTCGCTGCGCGGATGCGTCCCCGCAGCTTGGCCGAGGTCGTCGGCCAGACGCATCTCTTCAAGCCCGGCAGTCTGCTCCCCCGCCTCGTCGCGCAGAACCGTTTCGGTTCGCTGCTTTTCTACGGGCCGCCGGGCTGCGGGAAGACCAGCATCGCCGAGGCCATCGCCCGGGAAACGCAGAGCCGCTTCGTGCGCGTCAACGCGGTGATGTCAAACGTCGCCGAACTGCGGGAGATCCTCGCCGCCGCCCGCCGCCGCCCCGAGGCCGCGACGATTCTCTTCATCGACGAACTGCACCGCTTCAACAAATCCCAACAAGACCTCCTCCTGCCGGATGTCGAAGAGGGCAACGTCCGCCTCATCGGCGCCACCACCCACAACCCGGGTTTCTACGTCAATCCGCCGCTCCTCTCGCGCAGCCACCTCTTCCGCCTCGAACCTCTCGCCACCACCGAGGTGGCCGCCGTATTGAAAAACGCACTCGTCGACCTCGACCGTGGTCTCGGGGCGCGTCGCGTGACCGCCGACGACACCCTTCTCGCCAGCCTCGCCGTGCTGTGCGACGGCGACCTCCGCCGCGCGCTCAACGCCCTCGAAGTCCTCGTGCTCGGCCTCGCTGAAGGTGCGCCGATCACCCCGGCCGAGCTCGCCGTCTTCGCCCGCGAGCGACGCATCCGTTACGATGCCGACGAAGACGAGCACCACGACACCATCTCCGCTTTCATCAAAAGCTGCCGGGGCAGCGATCCGGACGCCGCGATGTATTGGCTCGCGAAGATGCTCGCCGGGGGCGAAGACCCGCGCTTCATCGCCCGACGCTTGGTGATTCTCGCGAGCGAAGACGTCGGCCTCGCCGATCCGCAGGCCCTGCCGCTGACCGTCGCGGCGCACCACGCCTGCGATTTCATTGGCTTGCCCGAGGCCGAATTAACCCTCGCCCATGCGACGCTCTACATCGCAACCGCACCGAAGAGTAACTCCGCCAACCTCGCGCTCGGCGAAGCGCACCGCGCGCTGAAAGAATCGCCGGTGCAAACCATCCCGTCCGCCCTCCGCAGCAAAAGCGGCCAAGCCAACCAACGCATCGGGCAAGGGAAAGGCTACGACTACTCGCACGATTTCCCGGAAAATATCACCGGCCAAAATTATCTCGAAACACCGCTGACCCTCTACACCCCGAAGACCGCCGGTTGGGAAGCCAAGATTGCCGAGCGCCTCGCGCGGTGGCGTGAATTAAGAAAACACCTACGCGCGAACCCAGCGCGCGCCGCGACGGATTAGCTCGGCCCGGTAAGTCCCGCGCGCGCCCCGCCTCGCGGCTTGCGTGCAGCGGGGCTGCTCTTACGTTCGCACCATGAAGATCACGACGCTGACCGGATTGCTCGTCGGGTTCGGGTGGGCCCAGCTGACGACCGCCCAGCCGCCGGCACCGGCGCCGTCGACCGAGGCAAAGAAATCCGCGCCCACGGCCGACGCGAAGGCCAAAGCGGGCACGAGCACCCCGGTAAAAAAGGATGAAAAACAAAAAAAGGCCGACGAGATCGGCAAGATCGAGGGGATGACGTTGGCGCGCGGCCCGGGGTTTATCGGGGTGCAGATTGTGAACGGGGTCTTCAAACTCACGGCCTACAACGCCAAGAAAAAACCGGTGGCGGCCGACTTCACGCGGGTCGTCCTCCGGTGGAACATGCCTTCTCAGAAGCTCCCCGAGCGCACGCAACTGCTGCCGGGCGGCGGACTCGGAGCGTTTACTTCGGAAAAAATTGTGCGCCCACCGCATTCGTTTCGCCTGTCGATCACGCTGTTCAACGGAGATTCCGACACGGCTCCGTCGGAAAATTTCTCGCTCGATTTCAGCGGCTAGCGCAACTGCGGGCGGATTGACAGCTCTTGCTTGGCGCACGACGTTCACTGCCCATTTCCTCATGACCGCTGCCGCGCAACCACCTTTTGATTCCGTTGAGTCCGCCGTTGCGGAAATTGCCGCCGGCCGCGCGGTCATCGTTGCCGATGATGAACGGCGCGAAAACGAGGGCGACCTCATCATGGCGGCGTCGAAGGTGACGCCCGAGACCGTCAACTTAATGATCCGTCACGGCAGCGGCATCGTCTGCGTGCCGACCTTTGAACATCAACTGCGCCGACTCGGATTGGGCCCAATGGTCGCCAGCAATCGCGAATCACACCGCACGGATTTTACCGTGAGCGTGGATGCAGCCGAAGGCATCACGACGGGCATCAGCGCGTATGATCGCACGCAGACGATTCGGATTTTGGCCGACCCGCATGCGCGCCCGGAGCAACTCGTCCAGCCGGGACACATGTTTCCCCTGCGCGCCCGCCCAGGTGGCGTGCTCGAGCGGGCCGGCCATACCGAAGCGGCCGTCGACCTCGCGGTGCTCGCAGGCCAGCCACCCGTGGGCGTAATTTGCGAACTGGTGAACGACGATGGCACCGTCCGACGCTTGCCCCAACTCATCGAGTTCAAACAACAGTTTGGACTGAAGATGATCTCCATCGCGGCGCTCATCGAGTACCGCGCCCGCCGCGACCACTTGGTCGACTTGGTGACCGCTCAGCCGTTTCCGTCCGCGTTTGGCGCGTTCACGTTGCACGTTTTCCGCAGCCGGCTCGATGGGCGCCACCACTTGGCTCTCGCGATGGGTACGCCCGGACCGGAACCGACACTCGTGCGAGTGCACAGCGAAAATTTACTGAGCGATGTCTTCCGGGGGAAGGGCTGGACGAGCCACCAAGCCCTCGAATCCTCCCTCGCGGCCGTCGCCCACGCGGGCCGCGGCGTCGTGCTCTATATGGAACCGGCCAACGCCGGTGACGTGCTGGTCCGACGCCTGCAGGCGAAACCGGGCGAGCCACCGCCGCCGATGGATTTTCGGGATTACGGCATCGGCGCGCAGATTCTCGTCGCGCTCGGCCTCCGCAAAATCCGGCTGCTTTCGAACAGCACCCGCAAGGCGGTTGGCCTCGACGGTTACGGCCTGGAAATCGTCGAACACGTGCCCGTTTAGAAATTTGGATTTTTGATTGGCGATTGCCGGACCGGTCGGGTTGGCTGCTCAGTTCCGAATGTTAAACCCTTCATGAGTCTCGCCGCACCCAAGTCCTCAGTCGTCAACGGCACCGCCTTTCGCGTCGCCGTCGTCGCTGCGCGTTATAACGAGGAACTGGCCAACGGTCTGCTCGAAC
Organism: Opitutaceae bacterium; assembly: GCA_005799525.1. Classification (GTDB taxonomy): domain Bacteria; phylum Verrucomicrobiota; class Verrucomicrobiia; order Opitutales; family Opitutaceae; genus GAS368. Next base: position 8,286 of record SYGN01000216.1, read on the forward strand.
GCGTGGTCGCGGGCCTGCGGGCCGCCGGCGTCAGCGAAAAAAATTTAACCGTGGTCCGCGTGCCGGGTTCGCACGAAGTGCCCGTCGCGGCGGCCCTGGTGGCCCACCAGACTCGGGCGGACTGCGTGGTCGCCTTGGGCGTGCTGATCGGCGGCGACACCCGACATCACGAAATGGTCGGCCAAAGTGTTTCGCAGGCCTTGCAGACGCTCGCCTTGGCGAGCGGGATACCGATTATCAACGGCGTGATCGTGGCCGACACCTTGGCGCAAGCCCGCACGCGGTGTGTCGGCAAAATCAACCGGGGCGCGGAGTTTGCGAGCGCGGCCTTGGACATGGCGGCGGTCAAAAGAAAGTTTTCATCATGAGCAAAGCCCTCTTCGTCCAGCGCCGTGATGGTCGCGTGGCCGCCATGCAATTCATTTATGCGTGGAGTATGAATACGCCGGTAAACCTCGCGAACGACCTCGTGACGTTTTTCGAGGGCTGCGAGGAACCGCGCGAGCACTACGCCTTTGGCGAGGAACTCATCCACGGGGTGATCGAGCATAGCGCGGACATCGATTCGCGCATCAAGGGACTGGCGCACAACTGGGAATTTGACCGCATCGCGAAGATCGATTTGGCGATCCTGCGCATCGCCATATTCGAGATGGTTTACCGCAAAGACATTCCCCCGGTCGTGTCGATCAATGAAGCGATCGATTTGTCGAAGCAGTTCTCCAACGCCGACGCGAAGCGCTTTATCAATGGCATCCTCGATCGACTGAAGGACCAACTCGGCCGCGACGCACGCAAGGCCGAGTGAGCTGAGGAAAAAGCCAGTAACGGGTCGTGAGTAGCGAGCAGCGCGCTCCGGAAGATTTCAACTCGACCTCGCTCCTCACTCATCACTTCACGCTAGTCGCTACTTTTCCCCATGTTCGGTCTCTTCAAAACATTCAAAGACGGCTTCGCCAAAACCGTCTCGGCGATCGCGGCCAAGACCGCGGCGATCTTTGGCGCGAAACCCATCGATGCGTCCTCTTTGGAGACGTTGGAGGAGGCGCTGTATACGGCGGACTTTGGGGTCGAGACGACCGAGGAAATTCTCACGGAGATCACGGCCGCCTACAAAAAAGATAAGACACTGCATGGGCAAGCGGCCGCGAAGATCGGTGCAGCGGTGCTTAAGCGCGTGCTCGCCGGTTCCGAGGGAACGTTGGACGTGACGACGAAGCCGGCCAATCCCGTCGTGATCGCGATGATTGGCGTCAATGGCTCAGGCAAGACCACGACCTCGGCCAAGCTCGCTTGGAAGCTGAAACAGGAAGGCAAGACGGTCACGCTCGCGGCGTGCGACACGTTTCGGGCGGCCGCGGTGGAGCAACTCAAAGCCTGGGCTACCCGGCTCGAACTCGAAATCATCGCGAGCCACATGGGAGCAGACTCTGCGGCCGTCGCCTTCGACGCTTGGCAGGCGGCGAAGTCGCGGGGACGGGACTTTCTCATTGTGGACACCGCGGGCCGGCTGCACACGAAGGCAAATTTGATGGAAGAATTGGCGAAGATTCGCCGCGTGCTCCAGAAGAACGATCCGTCCGCGCCGCAGCACCGCTGGCTCGTGGTCGATGGTTCCTTGGGCAGCAATTCGATCGAGCAGGCCAAAGTGTTTCACCAAAGTTTCGGTCTGACCGGCCTCGTGGTCACCAAACTGGACGGCACGAGTCGCGGTGGCGCGCTCGTCGGCATTTACCGCCAGCTGAAAATCCCCATCTATTTTCTCGGACTCGGCGAAAAGGCGGAAGATCTCCAGCCCTTCGGTGTGGACAACTACGTGAAGGCAATTTTTGGAATCGAATGAGCCGCGCGTTGGATCGGCAGGGTTGAAACCCGCGCTCCCTGATTCCCATTCGCTTTTCAGGTGAGCTTAACTGACTTGGAGGCAGGAGCCTGCTTGCAGGCGATTTCGACGTCCTGAATCGCCCGCAAGCAGGATCCTACAAACGGCCGCCATGGAGCGCATCTTGAACGCAAGTTAGAATTAGCCGAAAGGATTCAATGGAGCGTAGGGCCGGCGCTCGCCGAGGTGATGTCCGATTGCCACTGCGCGACGGGAAAATACGGCATGGCGGCAAGCGCCAGCCCACCATCGATCAGTTTCCGTGAGTTCACCGTGAATTCATTCGTGCAAGATGGTCCAACCCTTAAAAAACTGACATACAGTTTGACATGTTCAGGCACAAACGCCTTACCCATGGCGCGATTAAGGGGGACTTTACCGTGGATGTCTTTCATGATCGCTCACCTCAATCGAACCCTCGTTTCAAAACTATTTCGTTGGCTGAGCCTTTGATCGGCGGAGATTTTCGTTGCCGCGACAAGCCGCGGAGATTTCCAATCAACTCCCTCTTTCTGTTCGAATCCGCAAGCTGACTCCTTATGAAAAAAATCCTCCTTTTGGTTTTCGCCTCTGTGTGCTGGTTCGCGCGAGTCGGCGCGCAGACTGCCACCGTCACCTCGAGCTCCACGGTTCTTAACTCAGCGGGCGGACAGATTACCCTGACTGCGACCATTTCTTATCCCACTGGGACGAATATTGTCACTGGCGTTGCGATGACTAACGGAGGGAGCGGTTACACGAGCGCACCTACCGTCTCCTTTAAACCCTATCCCGTCACCGGCACGGGAACCGGTGCCGCCGCGACCGCGACGATCGACGGTCGTGTCGCATCGATTGCGATTGTAAACGGTGGATCAGGTTACAATGCGCCAACGGTGACGCTGACTGGTGGCGGTGGTACCGGCGCGCTGGCCACCGCGACGATCAACGGAGGGGTGATTACGGGCATTACCGTTACGGCCGCAGGAACCGGTTACACGTCGGCCCCCACTGTAGCGATCACCGGCCAAGCCGGAGCAGGGGCGGCCGGAACTGCGACTATCACCAAAGTGGTGAGTGCGATCGCGGTGACCGCTGGCGGATCTGGCTACGCGAATCCCCCTACGGTCGAGTTTTCCGGCGGCGGCGGCACCGGCGCGATTGCCGATGCCACGGTCCCTACCCCCGGTGCTTTGGCTTTTACATTTGGTCTCCCCGCCGGTTGGGCGCTGGTTTCTACCGGTGGGGCTAATGTCCCCGCAATCGCTTCGCCCGTCGGTCCAGCCACGACCTTGGAGTATGCCTACATGGAATTCCCGGCAAACTCGGCCACGTTTACCGTTACCGTCTCCTATCCCAGTGGACTCCTCGTGAATCAGACGATCACCCCGTCGGCGATTTACCGCAGCCCGCAGGCGCAACTGACGGTGGCACCGCTCGTCTTCACGCCGCCACCGGTGGCACCGGCGATCACGACGCAGCCCGCCAGTGTGACGGTGGCCGCGGGCGCCAACACCACGTTTACGGTGGTCGCGAGCGGCGTCCCGGTGCCTACAATCAAATGGCAGCGCTCGA
>SYGN01000217.1 GCA_005799525.1 Opitutaceae bacterium
CTTAGCGGACATGATCATCAACCGCCGACTTTCCATTTTGGCTAAAAAAGAAAACGCCCCGTTTTCCCGGGGCAGCGCCGGCACCGGTGAGTCCTATAATTTTTATCGCCAGACGACCGTCGCCCTCACCTGCAAAGCTGAACAATGGGCAGCCGCGTTGGGCGTCGCCGACCAGGAACTCCGGCGCGCGCTGGCCCACGGTTTTCTCCCTGCCGAACTCACCGAGGTCGCGGCCAACTATCGCAATTACCTCGAGGAATCCACCAAGACCGCCGCCACCCGCCGATCCGACGTCCTCGCCGAAGAGATCACCCAACAACTCCTCGACGGTGACGTGTTCACCACCCCGGCCGACGACCTCGCGCTGCTCGGACCGGCCCTGGATAAAATAACGGTCGGCGACTGCCTCGCCGCTCTCCGCCGCGCGTGGAGCCCGCCGCACCGTCTCATCCTCGTTACCGGCAATGCAAAACTCGGTGATGCCGCCGCCGCGACGATCGCCGCCGCCTTCGACCGCACTCAAGCCACCACCGTTACCGCTCCCGAGGCCATCGCTGATCTCAAGTGGGCTTACACCGATTTCGGTGCACCCGGAAAAATCGCGAAACGCTCCCATGTCGCCGACTTGGATATTACCCTCGTCACCTTCGACAACGGTGTCCGCCTCAACCTCAAGAAAACTGATTTCGAGGCCAACAGCATCCGCATCGGCGTCCGCGTCGGCAGCGGAAGCCTGACTGAACCCAAAAATCAACCGGGCCTCGGCTACTTCACGAGCCAGACGTTTACGTCCGGCGGACTCGGCCGGCACAGCGCCGACGATCTCCGACGTATCCTCGCTGGCAAGACAGTCGGCGCCGGCTTCGGGGCCATCGCCGACGCGTTCACGCTGGGCGGCGGCACCAACGCCAAGGACCTCCTGCTCCAACTGCAACTCGTGACGGCCCATCTCACCGACCCGGGCTACCGACCTGAAGCCGCGCGCCAGTCGCGCAAATCCCTTGACCAAATGTTCACTAGTTTTGCGCATACCACCGCCGGCCCCTACAATCTCGACATCGCGCGACTACTCGTGAGCGGCGACCCCCGCTTCGGCTTTCCTCCGAAAGAAGAGATGATCAAACGCAGCACCGAGGAAGTGAAGGCTTGGATCGGCCCGCAGCTCGCGCGCGGCGCAATTGAAATCGCGCTCGTCGGCGATCTGGACATCGAGGCCGCCATCTCCGCCGTCGCCCAAACCCTCGGCGCCCTCCCCAAACGCGACCCAAAGCCAGCGCATGACGATTTAAAAAAGGTCTCCTTCCCGTCCGCCCCGTTTAGTCGTGAGTTCCCGATCGCGACGGAAATCCAAAAAGCGGATGTCCGCCTCTACTGGCCCACCACCGATGGTCGGGACATCCGCCGCCAACGTCGCCTCAACCTCTTGGCCATTGTCCTGAACGATCGGTTACGGGTAAAAGTCCGCGAAGAACTGGGCGACGCCTACAGCCCCGGCGCGGGCAGCAACGCCAGCGAACTGTACCCCGATTACGGTTACATGATTGCCGGCACCAGCGTCGAACCGGCAAAGGCCACAAAAATCCTCGACGTGATCTCCGCCCTCGCCGCCAACCTCGCGGAAAAGGGTGTGACCGACGAAGAACTCGACCGCGCCAAGCAGCCGCTCCTCACCGGCCTCCGCGAAAGCGCACGCACCAACGGCTATTGGCTCGGGAGCGTCCTTTCCCGCGCCCAGGAAAAACCCGAAGTCCTCGACTGGTCCCGTTCGCGCTACGCGGACAACGAAGCCATCACCGCCGCCGAACTTTCCGCACTCGCCAAATCTTACCTCGGCGCCGATCACGCTTCACGCGTCGTCATTCTGCCCGCCGCTAAACCATAGGTTCAGACCGTCCGCGGTCGCCCCCGACCGAGATGGTGAGATTCAGCAAGGGCAGCAGACAGAGCAGACCCACCACCGTAAACCCGAGCACCGCGTAGCCCGCGAAATCGTGGACCGTCCCTTCGATCGCGCTCGGGCCGTAGCCATACGCCCACGCCGTCAGAAAGAGACTGCGCCCTAGGTTGGTCAGAAAGGCCAAGCACATGGCCGCGCCGACCAAGGTGATTTTCTTCCACAACTTTTCCAAAAAAACGGCCGATAAAAACGACCCGGCAAACAGACACGCCGTCAACGAACGAATCCCCGAGCACGCGTCCTCGACGCCGACGCTGCCCGTCGGGAGCACCAACACGTTACCTTGCTGCTCGATCGGCAGCCCAAGTACGTCAAAAACGAACGCGACAACCGTCACTACTTTTCTCAACAAAAACAGATTTAGCTGCTGCTCCACCGCTGACACCATCGGCGCCGACACCAGCCACACCAACACGGGAAAGACAAACCACCCCGTCAATCGCATCCGCGCATCGGAAAAAAAATTCGACCGAATGGGCGACACCGCCTCCGGCGCGTTCAGCCACAACAACGGCAGCAACAGACCGATCATCCCCAACGTGATCGCGAGCGTTCCCGGCTGTGATGTCCCCGCACCCGCGCGATAAAATGCGCCCAGTAAAAACATCGCCGCCCCACCCGTCAGCGCCGCGCCCACGAGGACTCGCACCACCCATTTCTGCCAACCCGCCACACGAGGACTTCCCACGGCCGCACACGCCGCCGCCGCGCCAACGATTCGCGACCAGCGATCATGAATCGCGAAAATCACAAACGCCGGCACGAGCCAGCCAAAGCTATAATCGGCCTTCACCCGCCACCAGTGCGATTGGTCCCAGGCCACAAATCCCCAAAACCCCACACACAGCAGCAGCGCCGCGAGAAACGACGACGACACCTCCGACGACAGTTTTCTCCAGAGCACAAACACGACCGGCTAAAGAACAAACGACCCGACCAAAAGCGAGCCCGATCAAATCGCGGTCGTTACTTTCGCGCGGCGAGGCGCGCACTGACCCACTCCCGCAACCCCGACTCCAAGCCCACGCCGCGTTCGCCGAACAATCTCACGATTTGCGACCAAGGCACTACCCCAGCGGGCACCAAAATCGGCGTCATCTTGTTTCCCCGGAGGGAATCGTCGCCTTGGTCGATACGATTGTGCACAAAACCCGATTTCGGCCGCCACGTCAGCGCATGCTCACCGCGCCCGAGATCGTAACACACCTGGAAACCCTCGCAGTCGCCGGCGGCATCGTGCCACACCACGAGCTCGAATCCCTCTGATTCAAACCACCGGCGCCGCCCAGCACCGTATTCCTGGCGGACGTTTCGGATTTCTTTCAGCACGGATTTCAATTTGCAAGCAGCTGGCACCCCTGTCATCGCTATTCTGGCGCGCATGCTCGCAAATCTACGCGCCCGCCAACGGTCGTCGCGTCAAAAACCACTCCACGCTTCCCGTGAGCGTGTGCGCCCCCGTCTCGTCAAATACCTCCACCCCCAGCGAAAAGAACCACGCCCGCTTGGTCGCCATGTCGGCCGCCAATTGCGCGCGTACCGCCGCACCGACGACCGCTTTGCCAAATATTTTCCCACGCGCCGGATGCTTAAACTTCGTCTCCATCCGACGTACGACCGCGATAAACTCCTCCGCGTGGTCGCCAAAATTCCGCAACATCCAGTCGCCACTCGCCGCTTCCGCCACGGCGAGTTGCGCCGCCGCGTGCACAATCCCGAGGTGATTATGATAGCGCGCGTGCGCCGGGAGGCTCACCGTAAATTCCCCTCCCGCCCGCTCGCGCTGCAGACCAATCAGTCGGTTGAACGGAATGTCTTCGATGTTCACCGGCGGTCTTCCCCCTCACACGCGCGCAAAGACTACCGACGCATTGGTGCCGCCGAAGCCAAACGAATTCGCGAGCGCTACGCGCACGGGCTTTCGCACGGCCACATTTGGCGTGAGATTCAATCCGAGCGCCATACACGCCGGATCCACGTTTTCGAGATTGATCGTCGGTGGCACGATCCCGTCGCGGATCGCCAAGACGGCCGACATCGCCCCCATCGCGCCGGCCCCACCGAGCAAATGCCCGGTCATCGACTTCACGCCGCTCACGTGGAGGCTAGCTTTGTTGTCCGCAAACACCGAGGCGATCGCCGTCGCCTCTTCCCCGTCGCCGCCCGGAGTCGAGGTCGCATGCGCCGACACAAAATCAACGTCCGTCGCCCCGAGCCCGCCACGCGTGAGCGCGGCCTTCATCGAACGCGCCGAGCCTTCCGCACCCGGCGCCAAGGACGACAAATGAAACGCATCCGCCGTCGCACCGTAACCGCGCAACTCCGCATAAATCCGCGCGCCGCGTTGCTGCGCATGTTCCCATTCCTCGAGGATGAACACCACCGAGCCCTCGCCCAATCCGCAACCATCGCGGTCCTGGTCGTAGGTCCGCGAGGCTTTTTCCGGTGCCTCGTTCCGCGTCGAGAGCGCCCGCATCTGCGCAAACGCCCCGATCGCCAGCGGCGTCACCGTCGACTCTGCCCCGCCCGCCACCATCACATCGACATCGCCCCGCGCGATCGCCGCCGCCGCCTCGCCGAGCGCATGTCCACTCGTCGCACACGCCGAGGCCACGCTCATGTTCGGCCCCCGGGCGTCGAGCAACAGGCTCACTTGGCCCGCGAGCAGGTTGGGCGCGATTTGAATAATGAAGAACGGCGATATTTTCCGAAATCCTCCGGCCTTCCATGTATCGTGCATCGCCTCCATCTCCGGCAATCCGCCCAGCCCCACGCCGAGATTCACGCCCATGCGTTCGGCATCCAGCGTCGCCCGGTGCGCATCGAGTCCAGAATCTGCATACGCCTCGATCGCCGCCCCGACCCCGATATGCGTAAAACGCCCAAACTTCTTCACGTCCTTCTGCGTCAGCGCCTGCGTCATCGGTTCGCTCCCGAGACCGCGGGGGTGCAAGGGCGTCGGCAAGAGCCGCGCCGGGTCAAAGTTCTTCACCTCGCCCGCGATCCGCACCGTGCAGCCCGTCGCGTCAAATCGCTTGATCGGGCCAATTCCGCTGCGGCCCGCGATGAGCGCGGCCCACGTGTCCGGCGCGGTGTTTCCGCAGGGTGTGACCGCGCCAATGCCCGTGACGACCACGCGACGACGAGGTGGGGTGATAAGTGAATTGCTCATAGAATAGTGTTCTCAGACAGCGTGAAAAAAATCGTGGGCCGCAACCCTTCCGTTGGTCCTCACTCGGGTTGCGACCGCAGCATCGCCACCAAACTCCACCCGCAAACACCGGCGCATCGAGTGCAGAATCGCATCGCTTTGCACCGGATCATCGATGGCCCGCGCAAATAATAGCGCCCCCACCAGTGAACTCATCAGCTGCGTCACGCGCACCCGATTCGCGCTAGCGTCGTCACTCAAGCGCAACGCACCGCACAAACGGTCGATATGCTGCGCGAAACCCCGCGAGTAGCCCACCCGCGCCGCCCCGCGCAACCGCGCCATGTCCGCCGCGACCGCGACGACCATACACCCCGCACCCCGGTTGTCCCGATGCCGCGGGGCTAAATAACTATCGATCAGCAACCGCGCCCGCGCCGCCGGAGAAGGCAACGCCGCAATCCGCTCCAGATTCGGCACAGCCGTGTCAAACGCCGCCGCACACGCCTCCGCCACCAGTTCGGTTTTGTCGCGAAAGTGCGCGTAAAATCCCCCGTGCGTCAGCCCCGCCCGCCGCATCACTTCATCCACACCGGTTTCCGCCACACCGCGCTCACGAAACGCCTGCCCCGCCGCCTCAAGAATCCGTCGGCGCGTCGCAGTTTTGTGTTCGGGTGGATAGCGCATTGAAAAAACCCTGCTGTTCACAGGTATCCGAGTTAGATGACGATCGTCATACCACGATTCAAGCACGTTTTTCTCATTCCTTAGCTTTCGCCCCTTTTTTCTCCCCTCCTGTTTGGCTTCGTTCCGATCCGTGTTCATTCTAGTCCATCCGTGGCTAACCCAACGTCTCGCTCCGCCCCTCCCGTTCAGCTGCGGCTTTGACTTCCCGCTCGGCGCCCCCTTTCCTTGCCCTTTTCCCTACCGCACATGCAACAGCTCCACCCTTACTGGCGCATGGAATACATCGAAGCGCCGCGTTATCCGGCCACGATGAAGCGCCCCTTCACGGAGTTGCCTGCCCTCGGCGACGATCGCGCCGCGCTCATTATCCACCGCAGCCCGTTGTCCTATTTGGTCCTCAACCGGTTTCCCTACAACCCCGGCCACCTCCTCGCTGTCCCTTTCCGCGAGGTCTCCGATCTCGACGACCTCACCCGCGCCGAACGCGCTGACCTCTTCGAGGAGCTCACCTTCGCCAAGCACCTGCTCACCGCCGCACTGAAACCGGACGCGTTTAACCTCGGCTTCAATCTCGGTGGCCCAGTCGCCGGCGGCAGTATTGACCACTTGCACGGTCACATCGTCCCGCGGTGGAACGGCGACAGCAATTTCATGCCCGTGATCGGCTCCACCCGAATACTCCCGCAATCCCTCGAAGCCACTTGGGAACGTCTCACCGCCGCGGCGGCGGAATTGCCCAAGGCTCAATGACCAAGTCGCTTCACTTACCGAGCCAGCCACACTCTTTCACCTGCAACGTCCCCACCGCCGCCCGCACTAGACCTTGGCCCTCGGTCATCGGCCCTTGGTCCTTGGTCCTTCACCTTTCTCCCTCTCCTCCAGCCCTCCTTTCGTGCCCTCCCGCACCCTCCACTTCCCTAGTCCCCGCCACCTCAGCTCCCTCTACGCGGGCCGCGAGGAAAACATCGCCCACGCCGAGCGCACCCTCGGCGTCAAACTGATCACTCGCGAAGACTGGCTGAAGATCGAACCTCCCACCGGTACGAGCCCCGCCGCCGCCGAGCCTGCCATCGCCTGCGCCGAATCGCTCTTCACCTTTCTAAACGAAGCCCGCTCGCAGGGCATGACGATCCGCACGCCCGACTTCCAGCGCATCACCGACGGATTCGCCCGCGGCGAAGGCGATCAGATGCGCGTCCTCGTCACCGAGCCCCTTGTCATCGCCACCAACCGCAAGACGATTGTGCCGAAAACTCTCGGCCAAAAACTTTACCTCCAGTCGATGCTCGCCCACCCGATCGTCTTAGGCAGCGGCCCCGCCGGCACGGTCGGCGCGAGCCTGGGGATCGCGC
>SYGN01000030.1 GCA_005799525.1 Opitutaceae bacterium
CAGATCCTTGAAGCGTTGCGCAAGGATCGGGAGATCGGGTGACATAGTGAACTCTTCCGGTGGCGTGCGAAAGGTGGAGAACCGCTCGGCGTTGGCGAAGCGGCCGGCGGGGACATTGATTTCGTGGAGCAGGTTGGCGCCGGCGGTATTGAAGCTGAGGTTGGTGCCTTGAACGAAGCCGTCGATCGGGGTCTGCGCGGTATTGCCGCCCGCGACGGTGATGGGGTCGTTTTGGTAATGAAAAATGGTGTTCGGCGCGGAGAACGGCTGGTAGACAAAGTAGTTGGCGCCGCGGCGGTTGATGCCCTGGGCGTTCGCGGTGGTGGGCAAGGTGGCGAGCGCGCGGGGGGCGTTGTAGGTCGTGCCATCCCAGCCGGAAAAGCGGTCGTTGATGAAGGTGGACGCGGACTGGCGGGAGTTGTTGCCGTATTCGCCCTCGACGCGGAGTTCGGCATTGCGCCAGGGCTTCACCGTGGTCGTGAGGAAGGCGGCCTTGCGTTTGTCGAAGTCCTTCATCCGCCAGCTGGACGCGTCGCCCCAGACTCCGGCCGCACGCACCGCAATTTTTTCGGAGAGGGGTTGATTGATGTCGAACGTGGAGCGGTAGTTACGCCAGGAGCCGACGGCGAACTGGAATTGACGCGCGGGGCGATTGGTCTGTGCCCGTTTCGTGGTGGAAGAGCTGATACCGCCGAGCGAGCCGTTGCCAAAGAGGACGGCGTTTGGTCCGCGGCCGAAATCGTAGCGTTCGAGGTTGTAGGAATCGCCGTTGTTGAACTGCGGGAAAAAATTTCTCTGGGGACGTCCACCGCCGGCGCCGCGCACGGTATATTGAATCGGGTTGAAGAAAAAATTCTGCTGGCCGTTGTCCACCGATGCCGTGCTGGAGGTGGTCCATTCGGCGGCGCTTTGCAGATCGGTGAGATTCAGGGCGTCGATAAAATCGCGCGTGATCACCGAGTAGGCGACCGGCGTGTCACGGAGGTCGCTGGCGAGGCGTCCGCCGGCGAGCGAACTCGCGGCAGCGAAGCCGGTGTCCTTGTCGGTGTTTACCTCGAAGGGTGAGAGCTGGATGGTCGCTTTGCTCTCCTTATCGGAGGAGGCAGGGGCGACGGCTTGGGCGTAGCCGAGTGGAGCGGCGGCTAAAGTGAGCGCGCAGAAAAGCGCACGGGTCTGGGCGGGTTGGGTCATGGTGTGGGGCCGCGCGGGATCACGCGGGTTGGGTGTTCGGACGTTACAAGTTTTCAGAGCGCGGACTAGTCCAAAATGAAGTGGACGAAACAAAGCCTACGAGGAGAGAGAGCGTTGGTGAATGGCCCGGCGATGTTTGCGGCCTTTCACGAGCGCGGACTCCAACTAGCCGGCGCGGGCGCAAAGTGGGAAATTAACGGGCAACCTTGGTGTCGCTGAACGCCACCTTGCCCGCCGTATCATGCAGACGGAGGGTGAGCGCGGCGGGAGCCGTGGCGGTGGAGGCCGCTACCGAGCCGGAGAGGAAGCCGCCGAATTTGATGCGAAGGAAACGGTGTTCGGGGCGTGGGGTCTCCTCGCTCCAGCCGCCGGCATGCGAATCGGTCGCGGCGCCCACGCTCCACTCTTCGATTTTCGTGACGGCGTCGCGTGAGACATATTGCCAGTGGCGGTCGCCGGTGATGACGGTGAGATTGGGCTGGCGCGCGAGGAGGGTGCGGATCGTGGTGCCCTCGATCACGTAGCCCTTGTTCGCGTAGTTGTCGTCTTTGCTGGCGCGGTCGGGGCCGACCATGGGCGTGGGCGTGATCACGACGCGGAAGGTGGCGTCGGACGCGGCCAGGGTGCGCTCGAGCCAGGCGATCTGGGTCGCTCCGAGAATGGTGGGGGTCTGGGTGCGGTCGGCTTCGCTGGAACTCCGGTAGTCGCGGCCCTCGAGAAACCAGACTTGAAGGTGCCGGCCCCAGCGCAACGTGCGGTACGGTGGCTCGGACGGGGCCGTCTGCTCGCGGAAGACGCGCAAACCCTCGGCAAACGTGAGATCCGCTGAACGATCCCCGGGGTGCGAATCGTTGGTGAGCGTGTCGTGGTCGTCCTTCATGAAGAAACTCGCGACCTGCCGGTGGAAATCGCGTAGCGTGGGGAAGCCATACATGCGCGCCCAGTGGTAGCGGGCGAGGTCGACATTGACGGCGTGGACGGGGCCGTGATCGTAGTAAACGGCGTCTCCGGTGTTGACCATAAAGTCGGGCTTCAAGGCGAGCATCGACGGGTAAATAGCAAAGCCATCGGGCCGGTCGCGGTCCTCGTATTGCTGGCAACTCATCACGGCGAACGTGGTGGTGGCATTGGAAGAGGCGAGGGGGGCGGTGACGAAGCAGCCGGTGGTCGTGCTCGTGACGCGCGCGTCGGCCCGCGGGCGATCCTCGACGGCGACTTCGTAGCGGGTGCCGGGCGTGAGTTGTGTGAGAGCAAATGTAGCGGTGAAGTCTTGGTGCGAATCAACGTCGCGCCACGGGGTCTCGGTCCATGTTGCGTTGGGTGCGCCGGTGGGGCGATAGCGGACGCGCGTTTGCCCGGGTGCTCCGATGGCGGCACCGCGGATTGAGCCGAGATCGGCGCCCGGAGGGAAAGTAACTGTGGGGCGCGCACGGGAGTAGGTGGCGTTGTCTTTGAGAGGAATTTCTTTCCCGGTGGTCCGATCAATGAGCTGGGTGGTGGGCAACGGACCATCGTCGGCTGCGCGCTCGGCCTCGCGAGTAATGCGCGTCCACACGGTGATGGAGTGGGCGGTGGGCTCGGTGAGCTTGATGCCGGTGGCCTGGTGGGCGTGGGCCGCGGTGGAGAGGGCCGTGGCGAGCGAGAGGAGCACGAGGATGTGGGTGCGATTCATGGTGAGGGGGAGGGAGCGTTGCAGGTAAAGCGCCGACCGACCAGCGTGGCGAGCCACGGCATGGAACGGTCGAAGGCAGCGAGAGCAAGAGGGATGAAGCGGGGCGGCGCGAGGAATTGCCGGTGAAGTACGCGACTATCGACCGCGTGGCGGGTGAAAAGGGGTGTGAAACGAGGGGGAAAAGAGGGGTTCGCACAGATGGAGCCGGTCGAGGAAGGCGCCGACCGCAGTGTGATGGGGGAGGAGACCGGGGCAGATTTCGCCGCCTGCGGGGAGTGCGGCGAGGCCTTGGGCAACGCGGTGGGGTTCGGGCGACGGGATGGGTCCTTGGATCCTCGAATGTACTGTGCGCGTCTTGAGGTGAGGGGTAGATTACGGGCAAGATGCGAGCGGGAAGGGGAGACAGGATTTGTTGGGATCGGACAAAACCCTTGACTCTCCGGCGGGCGTTTGAGTCTTTGGCCGACTTAAATCCATTTTCGACTATGGCCAACACTAAATCTGCCATCAAAGCAGCGCGCAAATCAGCCCGTCTCCAAACCCGCAATCAAGGCGCCAAGACCCGCCTGAAGACGCTTCACAAGAAGCTCAATGCGGCCGTCACCTCCAAGGATGCCACCGCCAGTAAGGCAGCGGCCGTGGCCTACACCTCAGCGATGGATAAGGCCGTCAAGTCGGGCGTCGTTCACAAGAACGCCGCTTCCCGCGCCAAGGCCAAGATCGCGAAAATCGTCTTCGCGAAGTAAGCCGATCAACCGGTCAGGATTTTTTCCGGCGCACCCCGCACTCACCGAGTGGCGGGGTTTTTTTGTTTTAATGGGGAGGAAGGGGGCTGGCGCGAAACCTGATGGTCTGATGCGGGGAGGAGGCGGACGCTGCTTGCGGGCTCGGCCTGCGGGCTCCCATGATCGCAACGCGTGGATTTTCCTGCCCATAACACTCCGATCACCCGGCATTTCCTCTCATGGGAACGTCCGCTATTGGCGCAAGCGGTCGAGTGGCTGGCGGCGGGTTGGGGCGGCGAGACTCCGCTCGATCTGGCGAATCGGTTGGTGGTGGTGCCGACGCGGCAAGCGGGTCGGCGGCTGCGCGAGGCGCTGGCCGAACACGCGAGCCGCCGAGGGCAGGCGGTGTTTCCGCCGCGCGTAGTGATGCCTGATGCCCTGCTGACCCACGGTTTGCCGACGGGCGCGGCGGCGCGGATCGAATCGCTGCTCGCTTGGGTGGCAGTATTGCGGGAAGTGGATTTGGCCGGTTGCCGGGACGTGTTTCCCGTCGATCCACCGGAGCGCAATGCGGCTTGGGCGCTCGCGCTCGGCGCGGAATTTGGGCGGCTGCAAGTGGCGTTGGGCGAGGGCGGCTTGCGGATGGCGGACGTCGTCGGACGGGTGGGCACGGAATGTCCCGAAACGGAGCGCTGGCGTCAGCTCGGCGCGTTGGAGCGTCGCTACGACGAAAAACTGGCGGGGATTGGGCGGTGCGACGAGAAAGCGGTACGGATCGCGGCGGCCGGCGATCCGATTTTGCCGGCGGGAGTGGAGAAAATTGTGGTGCTGGGGACGCCCGATCCGTTGCCCTTGGCGCTGCGCGCGCTGGCGGCGCATGCAGGGAAGGGAGTGCCGGTGGACGTGGTGGTGTACGCGCCGGCAGAGGAGTCAGAAAACTTCGATGGCTGGGGACGGCCGGTGGTGGCGCGGTGGGAGCGGCGATTGATCACGTTGCGCTGCTTTGAGCAGCGGGTACGGGTCTGCGCCAATCCGGCGGCCCAAGCGGAGCACCTGGTGACGGCGGCGCGGAGCTACGCCCGAGCGGAAGGCGTGCTCGGTGTTGGCGTCGCGGATACGGAAGTGCTGCCCCTCGCGGAGCGAGCCCTAGCGCGTGCGGGGATCGTGGCCTTCAATCCCGAAGGTAAGGCGCGAGCGCAGGACGGATTGCACGCGCTCTTGGTGGCTTTGGCGGAGTGGGCGGCCCTGCCGAGTTTCGAGGCAGGGGCAGCGGTGCTGCGCTGTCCGGATGTGCTCGCATGGTTGCGGACGCGGGCGGCGGGGAGATTTTCGGCCGCAGACATGTTGCAGGAACTCGATTCATTACGGGCCAAGCATCTGCCGCCGACGCTTGCTGCGGCGCGGTTGCACGCGGATAGTTTTCCGGTGGCGACGGTCGGGCTGGCCGCGCTGGGGGAATTGCGTGCCGTGCTGACGACCGGGACGTTTCCGGACAATGCGGCGGCGGCGTTGGCGATGATTTTCGGGGCGCGGCGGATTGATCCGGGCGCGGCGCTCGCGGAATCGGCGGTGGCATGGACGGCGACATTGCGCGAGGCGGGACGGGCGCTGGCCGGTTGGGGCGGTGCGGAGCTAACGCTCGCGGAACGGTGGGCCGTGGCACTCGGGGCGTTTGCGGCGGAGGTGAGGACGGCAGAACGACCGGCGGGTGCGCTCGATTTGCTCGGCTGGCTGGAGCTATTGTGGGAGGACGCGCCGCATCTTGTGGTGGCCGGGGTCAACGATGGGAACGTGCCCGAGGCGACCGTGGGCGACGTGTTTTTGCCGGAGGCGTTGCGTGTCAGCCTCGGGCTCAACACCAATGCGGAGCGGTTTGCCCGGGATGCGTATCTGCTGACCGCGCTGGCGGCGTGGCGGCATGGCGACACGGGACGCATTGACGTGTTGCTGGGGAAAACCTCGAACGCGGGCGATCCGCTGCGGCCTTCGCGGCTGCTGTTGCGCTGCGCCGAGGCGGAGCTGCCGCAGAGGGTGGAGCAGCTGTTTCGCAAAGTGGAGGCGTCGCGCCCCAATCTGCCGTGGGCGCGGGCCTGGCCGATGCGGCCCCGGGTGGTCGCGTCACCGAAGAAAATATCCGTGACGGCGCTGCGGGACTGGTTGGCGTGCCCGTTGCGATTTTATCTGCGGCATGGACTGCGCATGGCGCGGGTCGATCCGGCCAAGGATGAACTCGATGCGGGCGACTTCGGGACCCTCGTGCACTCAGCATTGCAGCAGCTTGGCGAAAGCGAGGCGATGCAGGATTGCGTCGACGCGGACCGGATACGGGAATTTTTACTGGAGCAATTCGAACGCGTGGCGCGTTTGCGCTACGGGACGGAGCTGACGCTGCCACTTGTGGTGCAGTTGGAGTCGGCGCGGCAACGTCTGCGCGCGACGGCGGAGGTGGAGGCCCGCGAGCGTGCCGACGGTTGGCGCACGGTGGAGGTCGAGTGGAAATTTTCGTTTCCGCTCGGTGGGCTGACGATCAGTGGAAAGATCGACCGAATCGACCGGCACGTGGATGGGCGCGTGCGCGTGCTCGACTACAAGACGGGCGATACGGTGGTGGAGCCGGACGAGGCGCACGGGCGTGCGGTGCGCCCCGAGGATGACGGGCGGCCGGAGTGGATGCGTTGGGCGGACGCGGAAGGAAAAATCCGCGTGTGGAAGGATCTGCAGCTGCCGATGTATCGGCGGGCAGTCGCGGCCGCGTGGGGTGACGCAGTGTCGTGCGGCTATTTTAACCTGCCGAAGGCGGCGGGTGGGACGGCGGTCATGATGTGGGCGGGATTTTCCCGGGAGCTCCAAGCCTCGGCGGAGCGCTGCGCGGAGGGCGTGGCGACGGCGGTGGTGGCGGGAGAATTTTGGCCGCCCCGCGAAATCTTCGGTCGCGAGGCTGACTGGGATGAGTTTGCGGAGCTGTTTCACCAAGGCGTCGCGGCGAGTGTGGCGCGGGAGGGCAGCGCATGAGTTTGCTAAAACATGAGATGATTTTGGCGTCGGCCGGCTCGGGGAAAACCTATGCGTTGACGAACCGCTTCGTGCAGCTGCTGGCGGGAGGAGCGCCGCCGGAGCGGATCGTGGCGCTGACGTTTACGCGGAAGGCGGCGGGGGAGTTTTTCGACGAAATCCTCAAGAAGCTGGCGCGGGCAGCGGCGTCGGAAGACGCGGCGTATAAGCTGGCGCATGACGTGCACGCGCCGGCGTTGACGACGGCGGATTTTTTGCGGCTGCTGCGGGCTGTCGTGGAGGCGATGCCGCGGTTGAGTCTCGGGACGCTGGACGGATTTTTCGCGCGCGTGGTGCGGAGCTTTCCCTTCGAGCTTGGGTTGACGGGGGAGTTTCAAATCATGGAAGAGGCGGCGGCGCGACGGGAACGGCGGCGGGTGCTGCGGCGGATGTTTGCAGCGGCGGGCGAGCCGGACGCGGCGCAGCGGGAATTCATCGAGGCGTTCAAGCGCGCGACGTTCGGCCTGGAAGAGAAACGACTCGCGCGGTTGCTCGACGAGTTCTTGGACGCGCACGGGCATACTTTCTTGGCGGCGCCGGAGGCGTCGCGTTGGGGACAGGCAGGGGTGATCTGGCCGGACGGATGCCCGGGCCTCGCCGCCGCCGGACGGCGCGTACCGGCAGCGGCAGAACTGCACGCGGCGTTGCCGTGGGAGGCGTTAAACGAAAAACAACGCGCACGTTTGCAGGATTTTTTTACGACGCTGCCGGTGTGGTCACCGGGTGCGCCCCTCCCGGGCCCGGTAAAATATTTGGTGGGAAATAGCCTCAAGATATGGGACGAGCTCAACTCCGGTGCCGAGGGCGTAGAGCTGATGATCGAGCGGAAAAAAGTGACGCTGGAGGCGCGGGCGCGGACCGCGTTGGTCGACCTGGTCGCCGGGATCGCGGGTGCTGAACTCGGGGGGAGTCTGGAGCGGACGCGCGGCCTGTTTGCCGTCTTGCGCGGCTACGAGGTCAATTATCACGAGGCGGTGCGGCGCGCGGGGCGGCTGACGTTTGCGGATGTGCTGCGTCTGTTGTTGCCCGGCACCGACGGGCAGGTGCCGGTGTTGTCGAGCGGAGCCGAGGGCGACGCGCGGCTGTTGATCGACTGGCGGCTCGACGCGAAGTTTGACCACTGGTTGCTGGACGAATTTCAGGACACGAGTTACGCGCAGTGGAGTGTATTGAAGAATCTGATAGACGAGGCGGTGCAGGACCCGGAAGGGCGGCGCAGTTTGTTTTATGTGGGCGACGTGAAGCAGGCGATTTTTGCTTGGCGGGGCGGGGATCCGCGGTTGTTTCGCGAAATCTTCGACCGCTACAACACCGCGGCACCCGGGACCATCCACGAAGGACGGTTGGATGCATCGTATCGCTCGGGGCCGGCGGTGATCGCGATGGTGAATCGGATATTTGGTGACGTCCCGGCGCTGGCGGCGGGCGTCCCGCCGGCGGCATCCGCAGCGTGGGCGCGCGAGTGGCGGGCGCATGTCAGCGCGAAGCCGGAGCTCGGGGGCTGGGCGGAATTGCGTCACGCGGATGACGAGGCCGGGCGCTTTGCGGAGACGTTGAACATTTTGCGGGAGACCCAGGCATTGGCACGCGGGCTGGAAGTCGCGGTGTTGGTACGCAGCAATCAGACGGCGGCGGCGCTCGCGGAATTTTTGCGCCGCGAGGGACCGATCCCAGCGGCAGCAGAGAGCGACCTGCACGTGGCGATGGACAATCCGCTGACGGCTGCGCTGCTGGCGTTGCTGCGGGCCGCGGCGCATCCTGGGGACACGCTCGCGCAGGAGCACGTGAACATGACGCCGCTCGGTGCGTGCTTGCACGAGGCCGGGATCGGGAGCGGCGAGGCGTTGACCGCGCACGTGCTCGGGCAGATCCACGAGCACGGGTTTGCGGGGACGATCGAGGTGTGGTTACGAACGCTCGGACCAGCCATCGACGGTGATGGGTTTAGCGCCGAGCGCGGGCGGCTGTTGGTGGGAGCGGCGGCGGAGTTTGACGAGAGTGGGAGCCGTGATGTCGCGGAGTTTCTGGAGTTCGCGGAACGTTTTACGGTGCGAGATACCGAAGCGGCGGGCGTGGTGCGGGTGATGACGATTCACAAGGCGAAGGGATTGGGTTTCGACCTCGTGATTCTGCCGGACCTCGAGGGTACGACGCTCGCGGCGGCGCGCGAGGGATTGGCGGTACAGCATGCGGCCGACCGGTCGGTGGAATGGGTATTGGCGAAGCCGATGAAGCTATTTGTGGAGCATGACCCCGTCCTCGCGGCGCATTTGGCGGCGAGCGAAGCGGACGCGGCTTATGAGAGCCTGTGTCTGCTCTACGTGGCGCTCACACGCGCGAAGCGGGCGATGTATGTGATCACTGGACACGTTGGCGCGAAGTCCACGTCGCGGAATTTTCCATGGCTTCTGCGCGAAGTGTTGGGGGAAGTTTGGCACGAAGGAGAGGCGCGTTGGTTTGAAGCGGTCGAACTGACCGCGGCGGAGGCCTCGCGCGAAGAGCGGAGCCGGGAGGCGGCGAACGAGTCCCCGATCGCTGAAGGCGGAGTGGATGAGCACACGGTGCAGCGGGTGGTGCGGCGGCCGGCTCGCACGCCCTCGGCGCTGAAGACGGGGGAGGTGAACGGCGCGGCGTTGTTCGCGCTCGCGCGCGGCGGTAGCGCGGTGGAGTTTGGCTCGGCCGTGCATGCGATGTTTGCGGAGATCGAATGGTGGGACCTGAACAGTGGCGGGGAGGGCGCGAAAAAAACAATAGCGACGCTGGAAGAGTCCGGTGAAGCGGGAGCGGAGGCGGCGGGTTGCCTGCGCGCGGCCGCGCTGGCGGGTGTTTGGGCACGACCGAGCGGCGCGGTGGGCGCGGCCGTGTGGCGAGAGCGGGCGTTTGAGGTCGTGCTCGAGGGTGCCTGGGTGACCGGGGTGTTTGATCGTGTGATCGTCGAATGCGACGCCGAGGCGCGTCC
This sequence comes from Opitutaceae bacterium, assembly GCA_005799525.1. Lineage (GTDB taxonomy): Bacteria > Verrucomicrobiota > Verrucomicrobiia > Opitutales > Opitutaceae > GAS368. Next base: position 9,599 of record SYGN01000030.1, read on the forward strand.
GGTGCGGGCGACGGTGTTTGATTTCAAAACGGATCGAGTGGGGCCTGACGACGATTTAGCGACGTCGGCGCAACGCCACGCGGGGCAGCTGGCGGTTTATGGGCGCGTGGTGGCGATGCTCACGGGGATTTCCACGGCGCGGGTCACGTGCCAGGTGGTTTTTACACGTGTGCGCCGACGCGTGGAGGTGGGTTTTTGACGGGGAAAACACGGGCAAAAGCATCGGTGAAAAATTCGGGCTGGACAGCGCGGTGCGCGCGCCGCACGTTTACCGTTTCCATTTATGGGCAATCTCAAAAAGAAACGTCGTCTGAAGATGAACAAGCACAAGCGCCGCAAACGCTTGAAGTCGCATCGGCATAAGAAGCGTTCGTGGCAACAGTAAGTCGCGCGTTTCCGCGCAACCCTGCCGTCTTCGTTGACCGCGTCTCATCGTCCGCCAACCCGTCGCATGTAGCGACGGGTTTTTATCTTGGGCCCAGATTTGAGGTTGCAGTGTTGATTCGAGAGAAGCTTTAAACGTTGTCGTCATCTGTTTTCGTGGCGATGTTCGGCGGGGCGGGGCGAACGGAGACAGTCGGCCTTGGTGGGCGGAAACGGTCGCAGGGTTTGGCGAACCGTCCACGCGGACATCGAGATGATTATTCCGGCGCGCAGGGGCGTCGTTGACGGCACCGGACAAGAGCCGGTGACAGCCGCGACATGACGTCTGGCTCGGACGGCACGCAAGGTCTGCGTCGAGGTGGAAGGACCGCCTTGCTCGGAGCGCCTGGAAATCAGTCGTTCCCGAAGGAAAGGTAGAGGGCATGCAGAACGCGGGTAAATCCGAGTTTTAATCTTGTCATGCCAGAGGGGATTATGAGTTTCTCCTCTGGTTTCACGATTGCTTATCCGAAGGTGACCAAGATTTTTGAAGCGTATGTCTTCCCGGCAAGCTCGACGTAACGAAGACGTCGCCTATCTACCCAAGCATAGTCAACTCCCCCCCGAATATCTTTAGGTCCTATGTTTTTATCCCATGAAACCTAAAGGGTTCTTCGTCGAACTGAACGATCACGCGGTGATGTTGGCGCGAACCTCTTCGCCGGTGGCACCGTTTACCGTTGAAGATATGCGGGAATGCCCGCGGGGCGATGCCGCCGCACTGGAAGAATGTATTCAGCAGATTCAGCCGAAAAAAGCTCCCAGCGGTTACCTGCATGCCTGCGTGGGCATTTATCCGGCAAAGCGCCTCGTACGGCGCCACGCGCTGGAGTTGAAGCGACTCAATGAGCCCGCCTATCTCGCCGAGGTTTGCACGCAACAATTTCGCATCGAGCAGGATAAATATTCGATCTCGATCCTCAATGCAGCGGACGGGGCGGATTACGATCTAGCCAAAGCGACCCAGAAGGAGGTCATCTTCTGCGGGATGCCCGGCGAGGACATTGCCACGGCGCAAAATTTTCTGTTGGAGTCGGGCATCTATCCCGAACGACTTGAGCTCGGCTCCGTCGCGATGCTCGGTGGGGTGGTCGATGGTTTGGCTTTTACGAAGTCGAAGACTCCCACGTTGGTGCTCGAAATCGGCGCGGACACGACGCACTCGTTTATCGTTTCTGCTACGGGGGTGGCCGTCTCTCGCCCGATCCCGCAGGGATTGGATGCGATGGTGCCCATCGTCCAAAAGGAGCTGGGGCTAAAGGACGAGGAGTCGGCGCGAAAACTATTTTACTCAAACACGTTTGATTTCACCGGCATGGGCCCCTTGCTCGTCAAGCGATTGTTCAAGGAGCTCCAATCCTCCATCGGGTTTTATGAAGTGCAGACCGGTCAGTCGGTGGGACAGGTGTTCTGCACGCAGTTGTCGCCCAAGCTCGCGTGGCTTGACGCCGCGATCGCCAGCGCGCTTGGCATCACGAGCCTGACCCTTGATCCTGCGCCGTGGCTTCAGTCGCGGCAGATATCCCTGCCGGAGGCCCTGGCGAAGACCGCCCAAGATATTCGCTGGTTTGGCCTGCTCGGCCTGATGGCGCACTACCACTCCTCCCCGTCCGCCCATGTTGTCGTTCCTGAAGAAAAAAAATGACGCGGGCGCCGCGCCCCTCGTGCCCGCGTGGCATCCGAATTTCCGGAACGCCGAAAATTTACCGGACATCAAGGTCGTGCGCACGGCCTTCTTCGTCAACGGTGCGGCCGTGACCATCGCCCTCGCGTTGGCGATTTTTTGCGGGGTGCAGGAGTGGCAGCTGCACGGGCTCAACCTCCAGATAGCGGACTGGCAAGAGCAGATTGATCGGGACGCACGAGGCAGCGCCAAGGCGGTCACGCTCTACCAGAAGTTCCAGGCGGAGGAGGCAAAAATTATGGAAGTGGACGCGTTTGGTAAGTCCAAACAAGTGGTCTCGGATTTGATCGTGCATCTGGGTCAGACGCTGCCCGCCAATATCGCGCTCGACGGGCTCGATTTGCGCGATAACGGCCTCATGGTCCGCCTGACGGTGCGTGGCACGTCCGACGCTGCCCTCGGCTATGCGACCCACTACCTTGATCAACTCCGGGCGGACAAGAAACTGGCGCAGTTTGATGATTTTTCCATCACCGCCTCGACCCGCAATCCCGCGACGGGTCGCCTCGCGGTTGAGCTATTTTTCCGGCTACGGGCCACGACCGTCAAAAAACCATGAGCAAAGACGAACTTTTGGCCTTCGTTCGCAAGAACCCCATCGGCATCGGCTGCGGCTTGTTGTCATTGGTGGTGGGTGGCTGCGCGTATTACCGCAGCGGCCTGGTGGCCGAGTTCGAGGCCGAGCTCTTACAGAAGTCAATGGAAGGTCGAAAGCTCGCCTCGAACCTCAGGAATGCGAACCAGCTGCAGGAGCACTACGAAGCGTTGGTCGCCGCCAACAAAGTGATCGACGCCCGGCTGGTACGAGCCAGCCAGCTCACGATTAACCTCCGGTATTTCTATAAAATTGAAAGCGAGACCGGAGTGAAGCTCACGACGGACCCGCGTATTTCTCCGCCCGCAGTCAAGAAAGATGCGAAGGCCGCGTTTGTCCCTTTGCCCTGCAATCTCTCGGTGCAGGGGACCCTCCCTCAACTCCTCGGCTTTCTCCGCCGATTGGAAAGCGGCACTCACTACTGTCGGGTGCTCACGTTCTCGCTCGCCGGCTCCGTGGACCGCAATTCACCCCTCAACTTGTCCGTCAGCGTCGAGCTGCTCGGTTTGCCATGAAACTACGATTCGCATTCTTTATCGCCGGTGGCGTGCTAAGTTCCGGTGCCCTTTCCGGTGCAACCGGCAAACCGAATTCAGGTATCGTATCACCGGAGAAACGCCGGGTGGTCGTCGAGTTGGGTCTTCGACTGGCCCGGGTGCCTGAGCCGGCGGCCCTGCCACCAGATTTGCCACACCCGTTTAGTCCGTCAAACTTTGAGCAACCCGATCCCGAGGAGCTGCGCGCGGCGGACGCGGCTCGCGCAAATTCGGCCGGCGGATCGCGGGGCGGAGTCGTGGGATCGGGTGGGGCGCTGGGTCCGGCCGCAGGCGGGCAGGCCCTTCGTCCTCCCTCCGACCGCGAGATTCTGGAAAGTATCGCGCCTAAAATCCGGCCCACCGGCACGATCAAGATGGGCGGCGAAGCTCTCCTCATTTTCGGGAGAAACCATGTCAAAATCGGCAATAAATTTACAGTCGCGGATCCGGCCAGCGGCAAGGACCACGAACTTGAACTGATCGCCATCGATTCCACCGCCTTTACCCTTCGCTTCCGCGACCAGGAAATCACTCGGTCCATCAAATCAGGAAAGTCCCCATGAGTACCCGACCTCTTTCTCCGATCACCGCCATCGCTCTCCTGTTGACTGCGGCCTGGTCCGCCCTCCACGCCCAAGCCCCTGGCGCCCCGCCTCCGACTCCCCCTCCGGCCCAAACCGGGCCGGTGACACTCGAAGCCGGCAAGCTCGCCGACAAGCCCGCTGCTGTCGAAGTGCTTCCAAAATCGGGCGAAGAAGCGGCGAAGGTCGCTGCGGCCAAGGCCAAAGACGCCGCCGGTAAAGATAGCGTGTCGGTGGATTTTCGCGATCAGGACATTCGCGACATCCTCAGCAATGTGGCCGATCTCTTCGAAATCAACTTGGTCATGCCCGAGACCTTGCAGGGAAAGCTGACGATTAAGCTGCGCGACGTCAGCTGGCGCCAGATTTTCACCCATGTCTTGGGCCCGGTGAACTACACCTACGTCGAGGACGGTAACATCATCAAGGTCGTCAGCAACGAAAGCCTCACCCAAGAACCCGTCATCACCGAGGTGTTCTTCATCAACTACGCCCGCGCAGCCGACATTGTCCTCACCATCACCTCCCTCGTGGATGCGGCCGCCGGCGGCAAGATTGTCGTCGACGTTCGCAGCAATAGTTTGGTGATCACCGAACGGCCCACGCGCTTGACTCGGATCAAACCCATTATCGAGCAACTCGACCGGGCTACGGACCAAGTGATGATCGAGACAAAGTTTGTCGAAGTCACCAGTTCCGACGTGAAGAATATCGGTGTCAATTGGTCCTCGTTGGCCAATTACCAACTCAGGGCTGGCAATCTGGCCGGGAACTTTAATCGCGCTCGCACCCAAAGCGAGACCGACGGCAACAACGCCAACCGAGGCAACACTCGCAACGCCACCAACGGTACCAACGCTGGCACCGCCAACGGCACAAGCGGATCCACGAGCAGCGCTGTCACGGGTGGCACCACTGGCACGCAGAGCACAGGTTCCAACACCACTGGAACGGTCACTTCCAGCAACGGCACGCCCACCAATAACTCGACCACGGGCAGCAACGGGACCCTCAGCTCCAGCACGACGACGGGCACGACCACCAGCACCACTGGCGGCACGACCACCTCCACAAGCAACGATACGACCAGCGGTGTCGCGAGCACCGTGACCGACGCGTTTAACGCGTTGTCCTCTCTAGCCAACGGAGGCACCACGAGCAAAGCGCTCTCGGCCGTGTTCTCGGCCAGCGACTTCAGCCTCGTGCTGAGCGCGCTTCAGACGACCACCAGTTCCAAGATCGTCTCCAACCCCACGGTCGTCACCCTCAACAACACCGAAGCGCTCATTAATGTCGGCCGGGAAACGCCCATCCCGAGATATGCCTTCAATCAACAGACGGGCACGTTTGAAGTAAACGGCTTCGACTACAAACCGATCGGTATCATCCTTAGAGTTATTCCGCAGGTGAACGCACGCGGCGACATCAAGCTCACCGTTGAGCCCGAAGTCAGCCAATCCACCGGATCGGTCACCTTTAACGGTGCCAGCCTTCCAGTGGTGGACACTCGCAAAGCGAAGACGCAGGTCTCCCTGAAGGATGGTTTTACTATGGGCATCGGTGGCCTTATCACCACGCAGACGAGCGCCGTCGGCAACCGTGTTCCTGTGCTCGGCTCCATCCCGCTTTTGGGCCGATTTTTTAGGCACGACGATAAGAACGTCCAGCAGGTGAATCTCATCATTTTCATCACGGCTAAGACCATCAGCGCCGCAGGCGGCGCAACGGAGCAGATCTTCGATTCCAGCCGCGTCCGGCAATTGGAGATCACGCGCGAGGACCTGCCGGGTTTCCGCGACGGTTCATCTCCTTTCCTACCCTCCGTCAAACCGGGTGAGTTAAAACCCGGCGAACAAGCGCCCGCCAAGAATTCCTCCGTCCGGCAATAGGACCCAGACGAAAAGAAGTAACCGGCTCGCGCGCCAACCCGCTACTCAGCCCGACCACGAGGTGCCTACCATGAAACCTTTCTTCCGCTTCTTCCTCGGCGCCGCCCTCCCGTTCCTCGCGAGTGTCGCGATTCGAGCAGCCCCCGTCATGACCCCTTCCGGCGTGACCGCGACCGCCGCGTCTGCCGCGCCCGGTGAGGCGATCACTATCTCCGTTTCGGCGACGAATGCCGGTACCGCGACCCCGGCGGACGATATGGTTGCGGGCGGGACGGTGACGGGAACCGTCGTGTTTACCCACCGCGTCACGGGGGCCACGATCTCGACGGACTCCGTCACTTTTTCCACCAAGGCGGTTATCGCGGGCGCCGGCGGTGAGGGCACGTTTACCCGGATATTTACGGTCCCGACCATCACCTCGCAGGCGGGTTCCTACGATGCGAGCGTCATGCTGACTGGAGCTAGCGCGGGCGGCTCGGCCTCGGGTTCCTTCTCTGCCACCAAGGTGCTCACCGTCACGGGCACCCCCGACCTCGCAATCACCGGGCTCACCTATCCGGCCGGCACCGCCTACCGCGGTGGCGACGTGATTCCGATGACGCTCAGCTACACCAATCGTACGCGCAGCATTGGTTTGAACAACGTCCCCTACGTCCCGAGCACCAACGGCAATGCGGCTTCCTTCCGCATCGAGGTCATCCTCTCGAGCAATCCCACCTTTGGCGACGCCGACGATTTTCTGCTGACTGCGCATCAAGTCACCGCTTCGAGCGGTTTCCCGCTCAACGCCAACAACACCAACACCGCGATCGGCTGGAATCAGGTTCTTCCCGGTAACTTCGCCGGTTCCTACTATGTGATGGCCAAGATCGACACTCTGGCCGGTGTCACCGAGACGATTGAAAATGACCTGACTGACAACGGTAACAACATCTACTCCACCCCGGACACCAATGCCGCCCGGATCAGTCTGCTGCCGACGAACTTCCCCACGGTCAACTGGGCCTCCACTGCGGGTAACGGTTACAGCGACAACCCGACGGTCACCTCCGACGGACGCTACACCGCCTATGTCTCCGACTCCACGACGCTCGTCACCGGAGACACCAACTCGGTCCGTGATGTGTTTATCTACGACAACCAGACCGCGACCGCCCGTCGCCTTAGCGTCGCGCAACAGGGCGCACAGTCCAACGGCGCCTCCAACCACCCCGCCATTTCCGCCGTCTCGACCAACGGCACCTACGTGGCCTTCTCCTCCGATGCGACCAATCTTGCCCTCGACGACACCAACGGCTTTTCGGACATCTACATCGTCAATGTCTTCACCGGCGTCATCACCCGCGTGAGCGTGTCGACCGCCGGCGTCCAGAGCAACGGCTCCAACTTCAAACCCGCCATCAGCGTCACCGGTCGCTACGTCGCCTGGGAATCTACCGCCACCAACCTCATCGTCGCCGGCACCTCCGTCGGCGTGACGCATGTTTATCTCCGCGACCGCGACGTGGCGAATTCCGGCACCTACGACACCGCGGGGAATGTTTCGACCGTTCTCATTTCGCAGGCCACCGGCGCCGCCACCCCGGGCAACGGCCACAGCATCCAAGCCACCGTCAGCGCGGATGGCCAGTTTGTCGCCTTCGCTTCGGACGCGACCAACCTCGGCGGTACGGTCGGCGGCGGTTTTCGCAATATCTACCTGCGCGACGTCACGAACTCCACGACGACCCTCGCGTCCTTCGGTACCGCCGCCGCCGCCAGCAACGGGTCCAGCCGCGCTCCCTCGCTCAATCGTAACACGGGGGTGACTACGGGCATCTCCGCCGATGGTCGCCATGTGGCTTTCGGCTCCGAGGCCAGCAATCTCATCACCGCTGGCACCGATACCAATGCCGTGTCCGATATTTTTGTCTACGACCGCGTCGCGCGCGCGATCACCCGCGTCAGCGTCTCCTCCGCCGGTGCCCAGGCCGCCGATCCCTCCGCCACGTCGGCGCAACAACTCGGCAGCATCAACCCCAGTATCAGTGCCACCGGCCGTTACGTCGCCTTCGCCTCGCTCGCCGATAATCTCACGGCGGGTGATAGCAACGGCCAGGCCACCATCACCGACGCCAACGGCGCGATGGACGTCTTCGTGATGGACCGTGACGTGAGCAACAGCGGCACCTTCGATACCGCCGCCAACCTCGCCACCACGATGGTGAGCAAGAACCGCTTCGGCTACCAGACCTCCTCTCTTCTCGGCACCCCCAGTACCGCTGGGTCCGATATTTATCCGGTGATCAGCGCCGACGGTCGCTGGGTCGCGTTCCCCTCGGACGCGGAAAACACCGGGGGCCTCATCCATGGCGCGACCAACCGCACGTCACCCGACTTAAATACCTTCCGCGATGTTTTCCTGCACGACCGCCGGATCAACGCCCTGCCCGCCGCCACGACTCCTCCTGCCGTTGCAGTGACGAGTCCGGTCACCGCCACGACATATCCGGTCAACAGCGCGATCACCCTGATCGGTAGTGCGAGTGCGCCGCTCGGCACGATCGCCAGCGTCCAATTCTTCGTCAACGGCACCAGCCTCGGCATCGACACCAGCTTCCCCTATAATGCTACTTGGACCCCCACCGCGACGGGCAGTTTCTCCCTGAGTGCACTCGTCACCGACTCCTTTAGCAACCAGGCCTCCTCAGCCAATGTGAATATCACGATCGCCGCCGTCAGCCCGACCGCGCCCACGGTCAGTATCACGTCGCCAGCGACCGGTGCCGCCCTGTTCGCCAACGCCCCCACCGCCGTCTCGGCCGCCGCGAGCGATTTCGACGGCACGGTCGCGAGCGTCCAGTTCTTCGCCAACGGCGTATCCATTGGCACGGATACGACCTTTCCCTACAGCGTACAGTTTACACCCGTTGCCACCGGCAACTACACCCTGACGGCCGTGGCGACGGACAATGGTGGCAACCAGACGACCACGACTGGCGCCGGCAATTCCACCGTCAGCGTCACGAACCTGACTGCGCCCACGATTAGCATCACGTCGCCCACCCCGGTCTCGATCAATGCCATCACCACGATCACGGCCACCGCCGCCTCCGGTGGTTCGATTGCCAGTGTTCAGTTTCTCGCCAACGGGACGACTCTCGGCACTCAAACGACGGCTCCGTTTGCGTTTTCTTGGACGCCCACTGCCGCTGGCAGCTACAGCCTCACCGCGGTCGCGACGGACAACTTGGGTTCGCAAACCACCTCGGCCACCATCACCGTCGTCGTCAGCTCCGGCGCCTCGCCGGTCTTCTCTCCGCTGACCCCGATCGTGCCCGCGACAATCTTCGTCAACACGGCGCAAACCATCACGGCGGCGGTGGCTGATGCAGACGGCACCGTCGTGAGCGTCCGGTTTTCCGTCAATGGCACCATCCTCGGGACGGCCATCGCCTTTCCTTATTCCGTCACGTGGACGCCCAAGACCGCCGGTGCCTACACCGTGCTCGCGGTGGCCACCGACAATCTCGGCAACCAGACCACGTCGTCCGCCGCCTCGGTCATGGTCTCGTCCGGCGCCGCCCCGTCGGTCGCGCTGACGTCGCCGAGCAATGGGTCCATCGTCCGCGTCGGCTCGGGGGCCATGCTCGCGGCCACGGCCGCTGATTCGGATGGGACCATCGCCAGCGTGCAGTTCTTCGCCAACGGTCTCTCGATTGGCACGGACACGACCCCGCCTTACTCGGTACAATGGACGCCCACTGCCGAAGGCATCTATCACCTTACCGCGGTCGCCTTGGATAATTCCGGTGCCGTCACCACGTCGGCCACCCTCATGACCTTGGCGATGGGGGCCTCGTCCGGTGGGTCCGATTCGGTTTATACCGGCACCTATGCCGGTGGTGGCGAGCTCGGGCGCTTCGCGGCCATCAGCATTCGCGGGAAAACGGCCGCCTTCATTGGTTTCTCCACCACCACGCCCAATCGCGTTTACTCCTACGACAGTCTGCCTCTCGACCTCGGCGGTGGCTTCTTCCGGCCGGACTCGCTCGGTCGTGGAATCATTTCCGGCTCCGTCAACGACACGGGCGCGTCCGGAACGCTTGATGCCGGTCGGGTGACCTTTATCGGCCCCGTCACCTTCCCGATGGCGAGCGGCAGCGTGGCTGCAGGCTTGTATTCGGGTAATCTCTCTGGGCGGCCGACCAGCTTGGTCAATGCCATCGTCGGCTCCGATAGGGCCATTTTTGTCTACATTACGGATGGCGGGTCCTTCCGCGATGCTGGGGCCGGTGCTCTCAGCAGCACCGGGGCCTTCGCCATTACCACGTCCTCCGGTAATCGGTTCATCGGCCGCGCCGATCCCGTGACCGGGTTCCTAGGCGGCACGCTCACGGGCGGTCCCGGCGGTACGTTCACGGCGGCGCTCGCGTCGGGCGTTTCTTTTAGTGACGGCTTCTTGCGCAACCTCTCGACGCGCGGTCCGGTCGGCACCGGCAACGACGTGCTCGTCGCCGGGTTTGCCGTGAGTGGTAGCCAGCCGAAACGCGTCCTGATTCGCGCGATCGGCCCCACGCTCGCCGTGTTTGGTGTGACCGGTGCATTGGCTCACGCCCGGCTTGAACTCTTTAGTGGCAGCACGTTGATTGGCTCCAATGACAGTTGGGGTGGTGCGGCCAATGTAGTGGCAGCCTCCGCACAAGTCGGCGCGTTCGCTCTGCCGGCGACGAGTTTGGATTCCGCGATCATCGCGACGCTGCCGCCCGGCCCTTATACCGCCCTAGTCAGCGGCGTCGGTGGTCGCAGCGGCCTCGCCCTCGTCGAACTCTACGACCTCGACACCCAGCAGGCTTTCTCGACCCAGAAACTCACCAATGTAGCCACCCGTGCCATGCTCACGACGGCGCAAAACGAGATTATCGCGGGCTTTATGGTGAGCGGATCGATCGCCAAGAAGGTGCTCATCCGTGCCGTCGGCCCGACCTTGGGAGGTGCGCCGTTTAATCTCCCTAATGCCTTGGCCAACCCTATGCTCAGTCTCCTCCGCAGCGACGGTGTGGTGATTCGCGAAAACGATAATTGGGAGATCGGTAATGATGCGGCGTTGATCAACGAAGCCTCCGTGAAGGTGGGTGCCTTTGCGCTCACCGCCGGTGCGAGAGACTCTGCGATTCTCATCAACCTGCCGCCGGGCATCTACTACGCCCAAATCAGCGGAGCGGCCCCCGGCCCCGGCACCGTCCTCGTAGAAGTCTACGAAGTTCCTTAACCCAGCGGCGGCCTGCGGGCCGATATCTGGTGACTCTCCAAGGCCGCATCTTACCCGTGCGGCCTTTTTCGTGGCCGGAGTGTTTCGTTGCCGCCACGCAGCCCGCTACCAGAGCCCGCCCATGAACCCGGCCATGAGTTTTACCCACGATGACCCCCGCGTTTTTCGCGGCGTGCGCGACGAAACACGGTAACAGCGAGCGTTGCGGATTCCACGCCGCGAGCCGTGCGGAGTAGAGCCAGAGCGACGTCGCGAACACCACCCCAGTGCTGAACCAGCCCTTTGCTCCCGGCGTCAGCGCAAACCCTGCGTCATCCCACCGCCACAAAAACGGATGCAGCACTGCAAAGATGACCGACGCCCCGACGGCTGCGGCCCACGTCACGGCGCGTCCCCGGTTTTCCACCACGAGCCAGCCGCGAAAAATCAACTCCTCAATGATCGGCGCCGCCACCACGGAGTAGAGCGCAAACAGCCACGTCATCCGGGACTGTTCCCCCGCGATCCCGAGGGCCGCCTCACCCCAAGTCTCCACCGTGAGAATCGCCAACGCTCCCGTCACCGCGATGATCACCGCCCGCTGCGGAGCGTCGGTTGCGCCCGGCAGTCCCCCTTGATTTGGCGTCTCCGCGCGGGCGGCCCGCCGATCCCCCAGCCACAACGTGCCCACATAAATTCCGGCTGCCGTCATGAACAAAAGCAGAAGGGGATGATTCATTTTTCAAGAGCCTGAGATGCACTTCGTCGGCGTAGTAGGCAGCGAGCCTGCTCGCGCTCGTGGGTGGTCGGACCAGACAATTTGCCCGAAGGGAGGAGCCTGCTTGCAGGCGATTCAGGACGAGGTGCGTCGGCGAAATACCCGATCGCCCGCCAGCAGGCTCCTACAGAAAATCGGTGGGCGTCTGATTTTGAACGCGCCGTGGAATTGAGGCCGAACGCCGACACCGTGTGAAATGCGATCGAGGCCGTCACTTAGCGTCCATCCGGATGCCGTAGTAGTGGCGGCTCCAGAAAGCGTCTTCGCTCCAGCCGTGGACCCGGGGGGACATGAGCCAGGTGCGGGTATTGAGGTAGAGCGGGGCGACCACCGCCTCGCGCAGGAGATGGTCGTCGGCTTGAGCTTGGAGTGTGGCGCGGGCGCCGGGATCGCGGGTCGCCGTGAGGCGGGCGAGGCGTGCGTCGTAGTCCGCGTCCGACCAATGCGGGTAGTTGCCCGGAGCGCCGGTGGTGAATTCGGAGAAGACGGCGGTGGCGTCCGCGACGTCGACGAGGGTGGTGACGAAGGCGATGTCGTAGGTGCCGGCGGCGAGGGCTGAGAGGTGGATTTTAGCCTCGCGGATGGCGATGGTCACTGCGATGCCGAGGTGTTCGCGCCACATCGCTTGCAGGGCCTCAAGGACGGGGACCTGCGAAGGAGACCATGCGGTGAGTTCGCAGCGGGGAAAATTTTTTCCGCCGGGGAAACCGGCCTCTGCCAGGAAGCGCACGGCGAGCGGGGGATCGAGCCGAGGTGCCCAGATCGAAGGCTCGAGCAGGAGGGGCGTATCGATCGTTACGGGACAAAAATTCTTCGCCGGTGTTTGTCCGCCGCGAGTGATGCGTTCGACGATTTTTTGCCGGTCGATCGCGAGCGCGAGCGCGTGGCGGACGCGCGCGTCGTTGAGGGGCGGGCGTTGGGTGTTGAACGAGAGGTAGCGGGTTTCGGCGAGGGGCGCGCGGTGAATTTCGGCGGGGCGGTCGCGTTGGTAGGGTTCAATTTTGGTGAAAGGGACGGACATCGTGACGTCGACCTGGCCGGCGCGGAAGGCGCGTTCCTCGGTGTCGCCGCTGTCGAGGCGGATGAACTGGATCTCGTCGAGCTGCACGGTCGCAGTGGCGCGGTAGCGAGGGTTCTTTTTCACAACAATGCGCTGCTGCTGCCGCCATTCGATGAGCGTAAAGGGGCCGTTGCCGACGAAGTGCCCGGGCTGCGTCCAAGTGCGGCCGTGTTGGGCGACCGCGCGGGAATTGACTGGGAGCCACGGACCGCTGGCGACGTAGTAGGGGAAGCGCGGTGACGGTTGGGCGAGCGTGACGACGAAAGTGAGCGGAGTCGGAGCCGCGAAGCCGACGGTGGAGAAGTCGGTGACTACGCCGGTGAGGAAGGCGCGGGCGTTTTTGACCGCGTCGAAGAGGTGGGCTTTCGGTGCAGCGGTGCCGGGCGCAAGGATACGCCGATACGTGGAGAGAAAATCGGCGGCGGTGACGCGCGAGCCATCGGACCACGTGGCCTCGGGGCGGAGATGAAACGTGTAGATGAGCCCGTCGGCAGAAACGTCGTAGTTCGCCGCCGCCGCCGGGAGCGGGGCCCCGCCGGCGGGATCGGGGATGAGCAGACCTTCGCTGAGCGCGCGTAGGATGAAAAATTCATCGGGGAGAGTGGCGGTCGCGGGATCGAGGTCGGAGGGTTCGTTGCGCTGGGAGATGCGAAGGATTTGAGCGGCGGAGGTGGTTGGAGTGCCGGAGGCGGCGGATTTTTCGGATTTGGAACAGGCGGAAGCGATGGCTGAAAAGAGACACACCACGATGCGAGAAAAAACTTTTAGCCGGCACCACGCGGTGGCGCTCGCGGCTACCCGGATTCCGCGCGTAAGTTGCATGAGGTGGATGCGTTGTGCTGGTTGCAGCGACCCACTACGGTTTGATCGACACGTGGCGGTAGTCGGTGTGGTCCATCGGCGTGGGCTGCCAGCCTTTCACGGCGGGGTGGAGCAGGTAGACGTGGGTGTTGAAATAGATGGGGACGACGGCGGCTGCGTCGAGTACGAGCGACTCCGCTTGCTGGAGCACGGCGGCGCGCTCGGTGCGGTCGGCGATGGTGTTCGCGCGATTGGTTAGGGCGTCATAAGCGGGGTCGGACCAGCCGGTGTGGTTGTTGCCCGAGTCGCTGCGCCACATGTCGAGGTAGGTGGTGGCGTCGAGGTAATCGGCGGTCCAGCTGCCCAAAAGAACTTGGTAATCGCCGGCGCGGCGGTTGGCGAAAACGGTCTTTTTTTCTTGGTTAGCGAGGCGGACTTCCAGGCCGAGCTCGCGGTGCCACATTTGTTGGATAGCTTCGCCGACGATGCGGAGGATCTCGGAATTGTGATAGAGAATTTCGATGGGCGGGAGGCCGGCGCCGCGGGCATGGCCGGCGTCGGCCAAGAGTTGGCGGGCGGCAGCGAGATCGTAAGCGCGGCGGGTGGGTGGCGTGTAACCGACCAGGAGTGGCGAGATGAACGTCGGCGCGGGCAGGCGGCCGCCGGGGAGAATCTTCGCGGCGATGGTGTCGCGGTCGATGGAGAGCGCAAGGGCGCGGCGGATACGGGCGTCTTGAAGGGGGGCTTTGCGGACGTTGAGACGGAAGAAGTAGGTTTCGAGGTAGGGGTCGATGCGGAGATGCGGAGATTTTTCTTTCTGGAGCGGGACGACTTTGGAGAGCGGGAGCGCCCAGGTGATGTGGAGTTGGCCGGCGCGGAAGGCGCGGTCTTCCGCGTCGATGTTGTCGATGGGGTAGAAGTGGATCGCGTTGAGACTGACCTTGGCGCGGTCCCAGTAGGTGGGAGATTTTTCGACGACGACGCGGGTGTTGAGGGACCATTCTTTGAGGACGAAGGGGCCGCTGGAAACGAGGAGGCCGGGGCGGGTCCATTGGGTGCCGCGGTTGAAGGCATTGCCAACGGCGGCGATCGAGCGCATGTGGATGGGGCGCCAAGGGGAGTTGAGGAGGATTTGCAGGAAGTAGGGGGCGGGGTGGGTCAGGGTTGCGACGAGGGTGTGGGCGTCGCGCGCGGTGGCACCGACGGTGGAGAAATCGGTCGTCTGGCCTTTGTTGAACGCTTCGGCGCCGCGCAAAATGTAGAGGAAGTAAGCGTAGTCGGCCGCGAGTGAGGGCGTGAGGATGCGGCGCCAGGATTCCACGCAGTCTTGGGCCGTGAGGGGGTCGCCGTTGGACCATTTCGCGTCGGTGCGGAGGTGAAAGGTGTAGGTGAGGCCGTCGGCGGAAATTTCCCAACGTTCGGCGAGGGCGGGAACCGGGGCGAGCGTGCCGGGCTCGTAACTGATCAGCGGATCGAAGAGGGACTGGATGATCTTCGAGTCGCCGGTGCCGGTGACGGTCTGCGGGTCGAGATCGGAGGGTTCGGAGCCGATGCTGAAGTGGAGGACGCTTTCACGGTTGGCGCGATCCACTGTGGATTCGCGTTTGGCGCAGGAGAGGAGCAGCGGCAGGAGCAGGGCGACGACGAACGCGAGGAGGCGCGACACGGTTGGAGGCGTCATGAACGGGAGAGGAGGGCGACGGCGTGGGCGGCGATGGCGAGGCCGCAGCCGAGGTCGTCGACGCCCTCGTTGGTGGTGGCTTTGAGACCGATCTCGTCAGGGAGAAGTCCGGTTGACCGGGCGAGGGCGGCTTTCATCGCGGCAAGGTGCGGGTAAATCTTCGGTCTCTCGGCGATCACGGAGGCGTCGATGTTGGCAATGCTGAACCCGAGCTTGGTGATCTCGGCGACGACGCGTTGGAGGAGCAACTGTGAGTCGATATTCTTGTAGGCGGGATCCGTATTGGGAAAAAAATGACCGATGTCCGGGAGCCCGGCGGCACCGAGGAGTGCGTCGCAGATGGCGTGCGTCAGGCAGTCCGCGTCGCTGTGGCCCTCGAGGCCGTAGTCGGTGGCGAAGCGCACGCCGCCGAGGATCATGGGGCGATCGGGGACGATGCGGTGGATGTCGTAGCCGTGGCCGATGCGGAAAGAAGCCATGAGCGGTGAGCTTAAGCCGTGGGCTTCGCGAGGAGGAACTCGAGGTAGGCGAGATCGGCGGGGGTCGTGAGTTTCGGATTCGGGAAAGAGTTTTCGAGGAGAGCGACCGGGTGGGCGAGCTGCTCGACGGCCTGGGCATCGTCGGTGATATGGAGGCCGCGGACTTGGACGCGGGTGTAGGCGCGACAGATGAGGTCGCGGGCAAAAACCTGCGGCGTCTCCATGGCCCAGAGGCGCGAGCGTTCGAGGGTGCGGAGGCGGGCGTCGTCGCGGTGTTCTTTAATCGTGTCCGTGACGCGGTGGGCCAGAACGACGGCGTGTTCGCGGCGGACGATCTTGTGGAGCGCGACGAGTTGTTCGGGGCGCACGAGGGGGCGGGCGCAGTCGTGGATGAAGACATGCGCGATGTCGGCCGGAAGCGCCGCGAGGGCGTTCATGACCGAGTCTTGCCGCTCGCGTCCGCCGTGAATGAGCACGGAGGGAGTGGGCGCGTAGGCGGAAAGTTCCATCATCTGGCGTTGGTCGCGGTAAACGATGACGTAGAGGTCAGCGATACCGCTCTGCATGAAGGCGGCCGCGGAATGTGCAAAGACTGGACGCCCGGCGAGGGGGGCGAGGACTTTGTCGACGACGGCACCCGCCATGCGGGAGCCGCTGCCGGCGGCGAGGAAGATGGCGGCGGTGCGGGACATCGTGCGTGGGGTGGAGCGTTGAAAACTGGGGGGTGGAGGGGCCGGGCGATTACGAGATGACGAGCTCGGCGAGAATGGCGCGGGCGGCGGCGGCGGGGTCTGTGGCTTTGAGGATGGGGCGACCGACGACGATGTAGGTGGAGCCGGCGCGGGCGGCTTCGGCGGGAGTCATGACACGTTTTTGATCGTCGCCGCCGGATGCACCCGCTGGGCGGATACCGGGCGTCACGAGGACAATCTCCGGCGGGAGTTGGGCGCGGAGCAGGGGGACTTCGAGCGGGGAGCAGACGAGTCCGCGGAGACCGGCCGAGGCGGCGAGGGCACCGAGGCGGGAGACTTGGGCGTCGGGAGCGACGGAGACGCCGAGCTCGGCGAGGCCGGCCGCGTCCATTGAGGTGAGGACGGTTACGCCGAGGAGTAGGAGGTCGGGTTTCGTTTGTAGCTGCGCGGCGCGGGCGGCGGCCATCATCTCGCGTCCGCCGGCGGTGTGCAGCGTGAGCATGCCGATCGGGAGCGGACCGAGCGACTCGACAGCTTTGGCGACGGTATTGGGGATGTCGTGGAGCTTGAGATCGAGGAAAATGTTGAAGCCCTCGTCGGCGACGGCGCGCACGTAGTCGGGACCGTAGGCAGTGAACATTTGGAGGCCGATCTTCACCCAGCGCACCGAGCCGCGGAGTTGGCGAAGGAGAGGCGCAGCAGTTTCGCGCGTGGGGACATCGAGGGCGAGAATCAGGTCGCAGGGCATGAGAAGATAAAACCACTAAGGAACACTCTTGGACAGTAATCAAAAACCAAAATGGGGATGTCGGGGAGGCGGGCGGGGAGGTCTGATCAGAGGGATTGCTTCGGCGTCGAGCTCCTCGCAATGACAAGAGGGCAATGAGCACGCTATCGATTTTTGCGCCGGCTAAGGTGAATCTCTTCCTCGCGATCACGGGGCGGCGGGCGGACGGATATCACGATCTGGTGTCGGTCGTCGCGCCGGTGGAGTTTGGCGATACCTTGCGGGTGGAGGCCCAGGTCGGCGGAGTTGGGGCGGCTCGATTCGAACTGGAGTGCGACAATGCGGCGGTGCCGGTGGACGAGACAAACCTGGTGTGGAAGGCGGCGCGGGCTTTTGTGGCGGTGACGGGATGGACGGGCGGGGCGAAATTTTTTCTGGAGAAACGCATCCCGATGGGGGCGGGATTGGGCGGGGGGAGCAGTGATGCGGTGGCGGCGTTGTGGGCGTTGAATGGGCTGGCCGGTGGACTGCTCTCGTTAGAACGATTGGTGGAAGTCGCGGCCACGCTCGGTTCGGACTGCCCGCTTTTTTTGGCACGCGCTCCCGTGGTCATGCGCGGGCGCGGGGAGCGCGTGGAACGATTGGCGACTGAGGTGGCGGCCCGTTTGCACGGCCGGCGGGTGTTGCTCTTCAAACCGGGTTTCGGGATTTCGACTCCGTGGGCCTTTGGCCGCATGGCGGCGACGCCGACGAGCTACCTTCCTGCGACGCAAGCGGAGACGCGGCTGGCTGCGTGGATGAACACTCCCGGGGCGAAGGCGGAAGAACTTTTGAGCAACAACATGGCCGACGCGGTCGGTGCAAAATTCATCGCGTTGCCGACCTTGCGGGCGTTGCTGCGGGCGCGGTTTGGGGTGGCGGCCCAGATGAGTGGCAGCGGGAGTGCGTGCTTTGCCTTGTTGGCGGACGATGCTCCGGTTGCCGCGATGACGGCCGCCATTCACGAGGCGTGGGGAGAGACCGCGTTTGTCATGGAAACGCGGATTGCGTAAATCCCGCGTTGACCCGTCAAGCGCAGGGCGCGTTATCGTAGATGGCCGACCGCAGCGTGCACGCTTGCGATTAGTGCGAAATTATTAATGCCCCAGCCCGAAAAAATCGAAGTTACCGTGCAAGGCATCGCCGCCTCGCAGGGCATCGCTTATGGGCAGATCTTTGTTTACATCCAGAGTGACGTCGAAGTGCCCAGCTACCAAGTTGAGCCCGAGAGGCGCCTCGAGGAGGTGTCGCGGTTTGATCGGGCGTTGGTGTCGACCCGGCAGCAGATTGCCAAGATTCAGGGCGAGGTGGAGAAGAACCTCGGCGCTCAGGAGGCCCTTATTTTTGACGCGCATTTGATGGCGCTCGAAGACCCGGCGCTGATCGGTGAGACCATCCGCGTATTCGAGAGCACGGGGCAGAATATTGAGACGTGTTTCAATCAAGTCTCGCAGCGCTACATCCAGGCTTTCGCCAAGTTTGAGGATGAATATCTGCGCGAGCGGGCGAGTGACATCCGCGATGTGGCGCAGCGCGTGTTGCAGAATTTACTCGGTCAGGCGGAGAACTCTTTGAGCCGTCTGGCGGACAAGCGGATCGTAGTCGCGAATGACGTTTCCCCGTCGGATTCGGCGAGCATTGATCGGAGTGCGGCCATTGCGTTAGTGACGGATTCGGGCAGCAAGACGAGTCACGCCGTGATCGTGGCGCGCTCGATGAAAATGCCGGCGGTCGTCGGAGTGCGCAATCTGACCAAGCGTGCCCACAACGGTGATTGGGCAATTGTCGACGGTTACGACGGCGTGGTGATCCTCAACCCGTCGGAGACCACGCTCTTTCGTTACGGAAAAATCCAGGAGAAAAAGAAGTCATTCGAAGCGCGCCTATTGGAGGCGAACCGCGAGTCGGCGGTGACGCTCGATGGCGTCGCCGTTTCACTGATGGCCAACATTGAGAAGGTCGAAGAGGTTGCCCAAGTGAAGGCGTTCGCTGCCGAGGGAGTGGGGCTCTATCGCACGGAGTATCTCTTTCTCAATTCGGACCGTATTCCGACCGAGCAGGAACAGTTTCTCGCCTACCGGGCGGTGGCGCAGGCGATTGCACCGCAGCCGGTGGTGATCCGGACGCTGGATTTGGGCGGAGATAAACCGATGAAGAGCAATCCGGATTTGTTTCCCAAGGAAAACAATCCGTTCATGGGCTTTCGGGCGATTCGGTTCTGCCTGGAAAATCTGGAAATTTTCAAGGATCAGCTGCGGGCGATTTTGCGGGCGAGCGCGTGCGGCAACGTGCGCATCATGTATCCGATGATCAGCGGCAGTGAGGAAATGGTACGCGCCAATACGGTGCTGACGGAATGCATGGCCGAGCTGAAAGCGCGCGATATCGCGTTCGATGCCAAACTGCAGGTCGGCGCCATGATCGAGATTCCGAGTGCGGCGATGACGGCGGACATTTTGGCGAAGGAATGTGTTTTCTTCAGCGTCGGCACGAATGATCTGATTCAATACCTCCTCGCAATCGACCGGGTGAACGAACGGATCGCCCATCTGTATGAACCGACCCATCCGGCGGTGGTGCGCACGCTGAAGCACATTGTGGACGAAGCGCACAAGCGCGCGGTGACGGTGAGTGTGTGCGGTGAGATGGCGGGCGACCCGGTGTTTGCGCCGTTGCTGCTCGGCCTGGGAGTCGACGCGCTCAGCATGTCGCCCGCTTGGCTGCCCTCGGTGAAGTACATGGTGCGGGCCATGACGATGGCGGATGCGCGGGCGTTGGCGGCGGAGGCGCTGACGTTGACATCCCCGAAGGAAATCTATGCTCGCTGCGACGCGTTCTATCGCGCGCGGGTAAAGGTCGAGTGACCGGTTGCGAGGCCAAATGACGGAGAGGACTTCCCTGAAGCGGTAACTTTTTTGTTTCGGGTCTCTCGTTGCGAATCGAGCGGAGCCGACTATGTACAACAGGCGAAACGGGCATGAACACTATTGGATGCAATTTTCACTCGCGGTCATGGGTCTGGGCGGCGGTCGCGTGGGCGGCCTTCTTGCAGGGGGGCTGCGGTAATTTTTTAGTGCCGAAGCACCGGGTTTCGGTGGACGCGATTTGCGCTGCGGGGATTGCCCCGCCGGCCGGCCAGTCGTTTCGGCTCGTGGCGAAAAAATCAATTTTGGTTCAGGGGCAGGTGAATACCGGCGTGATTTCCGCCTGCGTGGGAGCGGCGTTGGCGCACGTCGGGATGTTCGAGGCGCCGGCGATCGCGCCGCCGGATATCATCATCGAAGTGAGTTGCGGTCAGGAGGCTGGGTCCCGCATCGATCCTAGCTCGCGGGAAACGTATTTAGAGCTTTCGGCGCGCCCGAACAGGGCCCGCGCAATGGAGAGCTCACGCGAGCCTGAAATTTGGAACGTGCGCGTTGCGGTCCACGGGTTGGTCGGGCGGATTGAGGCCGCGCTGCCGTTACTGTCGGCCGTGGCGTCGAGCTATACGGCGAAGGATACGCGGTTTTCGACCATGATTGAGGTGCCGCAGAACAACGCGTCGATCACGGCAGTGCGGGAGGCGGCGATGAAGACGCTCGATGCCAAGGGTGCGGTCACGCCGACCGGACCCGCTGCGCCTGCGGCGGCGAAGTAATTCTAAGTTGCGTTCAAGAAGAGCAAAAGAAGGACTTTTGTAGGAGCCTGCCGGCAGGCGATTCAGGACGTAGAATCGCCTGTAAGCAGGCTCCTACCTCCAAGCCAGTTAAGCTCATCTTGAACGCAAATTAAAGTAAGCGTAAGCGTAGCTGATGCGGGCGAAAGTGGTGATCGGGGACCACCGGCCCCCGCTGCCCGGCCCCGGCTACTCAGAGGAGCGGTGTGAGCGGCAATTCTTTCAGGCTCTCGCGGAGGATTTTCATCGCCGCGAGATATTCGCCGGATGTCGCGCCGATTGCGAAAGCGCTGACCACCGAGACGAGGAGAAGCGGACGGTACCGAGTGCGGGCGAACGTGGGCTTCAAGCGAGGCGAGCCAGGAGTTCCTGCGCGCGGGCGAGTTCGGGCTCGGGGATGAAGATCAGGATTTTGGCGCCCTCGGGATTCACGCCGAATTGGAGGCCGGAGAAATCGTTGGAACCGGAGAGGGCAGACTGATCGGTATCGATTTCGAAGGTCACGTGGTGCTCCTCCAGCAGGGCGACGAGGCGGGTGGCTTCGGCGGGGTCGAAGGTGCCGAGCTGGTGGAGAAGGGGTTCTGCGTCGGGCATGGGTCGGTGTTGCGTTGGGTTTTCCCAGTTAAGAGGTCGTCCGATCTAACTCACGAACGCTCGTGCTTTGCTTGCTGTTTAGCGAAGTCAAAATGCGGACTGCGGGGTGTGGTGAGGTTCGTTAGCGGAGCACTTTCAGGCCGCCCGCGAGCAGCGTCTCGAAGTGTGGCTCGGTGGGTTCTTTGGCGACGGCCGTGACCTCCACCTTGGTGAAGCCGGCCTTTTTTAGAAAGGCATGCAGGGCGCTTTCCTTGAAGCCGAGCCAGACGTCCGCGTAGAGCTCACGGGCTTTTTCGAAGGCGTGTTCGTTGAGATCGAGAATGAGGAGCCGGCCGCCGGGGCGAAGAATGCGGTACGCCTCGTTGACCGCGGTCTGCGGATGTTGGGCGTGATGGAGTGCCTGACTAAGAATCGCGAGGTCCACCGACTTGTCGGCGAGCGGGACGGTCTCGATATCGCCCAGCCGGTAAGTGAGATTGAGGAGGCCGTTTTTCTTCGCGAGTTCGGTGCCGACTTCGACCATGCGAGGGGAATTGTCGATGCACCAGACGGAGCGGGCGCGATGGGCGAGGAGTTGGGAAACCAGACCCTCGCCGGCACCGAGGTCGGCGATGTCGATCGCTGGGGTGAGGCGCAGGGCGAGGTGACCGATGGCTTCCCATGAGCGACCGGGGCAGTGGTTTTTGCCGAGCCGACCGGCGATAAGGTTGAAATATTGTTCCTGCGTGCGCCGGCGTTTTTGGAGGATGCGCTCGAGGTTGTCGCGGTCCTCACCGACGACGGGGAGGTCGGCCACGGATTCAATGGCGGTGCGGAGCAGCGCGAGGGTTTTTTGGGCGACGCTGATGCGGAGCGAGTAGAAGGCGTTTTTTCCCTCGCGGCGATCGGTGACGAGATTGACCTGCCGCAGCAACGCGAGCTGCGAGGAGATGCGGGACTGACCCATGCCGAGGATTTCTTGGAGTTCGGCGACGGAGAGCTCCTCGCGAGAAACGAGGGCGAGCAAACGCAGCCGGGTAGGATCGGAGAGAGTTTTGAGGATGTCCCAAGAAGCGTTCACGCGGGTAAAAGATGGGGCGTGGCGAAGAGAAATGCAATTTTGGAGACGAGCCCGGACTCTTTAACCACGGATGGGAAGCCGTGCGTCGGAGAGGACCTGAGCGGTCTTGCCAGTGGCCAGACGCCAAGGCCGGCAAGGCTATGGGCTTACGACAAGGTTTAGGGCGCGTTGGTCGCGGTGGGTGCCGAGGGCGGCGGTGAAACTGGGAATGAGCCACCGGGCGAGACGGAGGGAGCTGTCGGCGGTTGGGAAAGCGCCGCTCCGTGGGGAGGCGGGTCGCGTGGCGGTAATAAAAAACCCGCCTTGGTTAGGAGGGCGGGTTGAGGCTGAGGGTAGCGACCGAGGGCGGTCACGCGCTCCGCGGGATTAATTTTGGTCGGCGTAGCGGGCGATGCTGACGATGGTATAATCATCGTCGGAGGAACCGGTCTTCACCTTGACGGTGTTGCCGACTTTCTTGCCGACGAGGGCAGCGCCCAGGGCGGTCTTATAGGAGATAATGTTATTGTCGGGATCGCCGTCCCAGGCACCGAGAATGGTGTAGGTGGTGAGCTTGCCGCTGGCCTTGACCTGGACGATGGTGCCGGCGCCGACTTGTTCGGTCGTGGCTTCCTTGAAATTGCTTACGCGGGCGCGGCCGAGCTCTTTCTCGAGGTTTGTCTTTTGGGCCATGAGGACCTGCTGATCCTGTTTGGCCATCTTGTATTCGGAGTTCTCCTTAAGGTCGCCGTGTTCGCGGGCGGTGGCGATGGCCTTGGAGTTTTCTGGGATTTTTTTGGAGACGATGGTCTCGTATTCGTCGCGCTTGCGCTCGAAAGAACCTTTGGAAACGAGGAGCTGCTCCTCTTTGCTCTCGGCATCCTTGGCGACCAAGGATTGGATTTTCGGGAAGAGTTTGATGAAGCGGGCGAGCAGGGACTTCTTGGTGAGTTCCTCGAAGCCTTGGTTGAGCATGAGGGTGTTAGCGAGGTCGCGAGCCGTCTCAGGGTCGGCGGTCGAAAGGAGATCCGAGATCAGGTCGGTGTCTTCGGACAGGATATCGCCGAGCGGAATGCGGCGGGCGCTGGCGGCTTGGAGTGCCTCGTAGTCTATGGCGAAGAAGATGGAGCTGAGCAGGCGCGGCGTGATGAGGTCGTTGAGCAGCTTGGCGAATTTCTTCGAGTGGCGGTTCTTGACGATCCAGAGGAGGACGGGGGCGCGGAGATTTTGCTCGGTCTGCCAGCGGGTGAGCGTGGCGGCGAGTTCGGCGGAGTGACCATGTTCCACCAAGAAATTGATGCACTCGGTGGTGAACTTGCCCTGGGAAGTCTTCAACAGGGTGAAGAGAATGTCCCGGCTCTCGATGGGGTGGGTCGCGTCGACGAGTTCGAGGAAGCGGGATTGGAAATGGACCGGGATGTTTTCCGCGATCGTGGGCAGGTCGCGAACGGTGGCGACGAGGGAAGCTTGCGTGGGCTCAAAAGCCACTTCGCTACCGGTGTAGGTGGCGAGGTCATCACGCACCACGGCACCGTAGAGGCGCTCGGAGGCGTCCAGCTGATTGGAGTCTTTGACGGCGTCGGCGACGCCTTTGAGCACGGATGAAAGGTCGGCTTTGATGTCCCGTTTACCGGTGGCCTCCATCATCTCCTCGGCGAGTACGATGCGGCGACGGGCGGAGCGGGTGCTGGTGAATTGCTCGAGCAATTCATCCTCGGCGGACACGGGGACGTCACGGACGACGTAGCACTCGGTCTTCTTTTCCGGCACCGAGACGCGGGGATCTTTGGCGACGGCCTTCTTGGCGACGGACCACCATTTCTTGAATTTGTCTTCGCCCACGACCTGCGCGAGGGTGATTTCCATTTCGATGACGGTCGCGGCGTTATTCGGGTAGGCTTGGAGGGCCTCGACGACGAGCTGGGCGGGGTTGTCCGCGATGAGCTCGGCGATTTTCTTGGGCTCGGTCTCCTTACGGACGAGCAGGTGATTGGCGGGCAACACCTCCATCGTGGTGATGCAGAACGCCGGGTCCATGGGGTGCTTTTTCTTGTCCCTAAAGTCGATGAGCAGGCGCTGGGAGGCGTCGTGATAGCTCTTGATTTGGCCGAAACCCCAACTGCGGTGGACGACGTAGGAACCGGGCTCCATGGCCTCAAGTTTGGATTTGACCGCCTTGAGGGACGGGATTTTCGAGATGAGTGCGGAGACGGCTTCAGAATTCATGGTTGCGTGTAGTCGAACGTGAACCGGAGAGTTAAGCGGACAATGACTAGCCTTGTCAAACTGTGTGTCGAATCGATGGCGCAATGCCATATTTTAACCCGAGGGGGTCGCTCATGAGCACTCCTTCTCACTCTGCGCAGGCAGCTGGAGGCGCGGGTCGCCCGGGCGGCTGGCTGGCGGCCGTCAACCTGATTGCACGCTGGTTGGAGCGTCGGGAACGCCTCGATGCGCTGTTCGACACGCTGCCGGCGGGTCTCGTCGGAGCAGAGCGCGCGCGCTGCCAACATTTGGTTTTTGGCGTCGTGCGACATTTCGGGCGGTTGGAGTCGGCGCTCGGACGGCTGATCGCGCATCCCCCGCGGTTTTCGACGCGAGCGGTGCTGTTTGTAGCTGGGTTTGAATTAATCGAATCCGAGGGCACGCCTGAGGCCGAGGGAATCGCGGCCAAGGTGGTTCACCACGCGGTCGAGCAGACGAAGACGCTGGCCAGCGCGGCGGAGGCGCGGTTGGTCAATGCGGTGGTGCGCAAGCTCATCCTCGCGCTCGCGGGAGCGGCTCCGCCCAAGGGCGTGGCGGCGACGGCGGCGGATCTGGCGGAGTATTTTTCCCATCCGGAGTGGCTCGTGCGGATGTGGATCGCACAGTTTGGCGCGGAGGCTACGCGGTCGCTCTTAGAGTGGAATCAACAACCGGCCACGGTGTATGCGCGTTGGCGTGCGACGGAAGAGCCGGTGCCGGATTTCCTCAAGCCGACCGCGTGGGCCGGGTTTTTCGAGGTGGAGTCGGGCAAGTGGACGAAAGTCGAGCCGCTCCTCCGCAGCGGAAAGCTTTATCTCCAAGATCCCGGTACGCGGCTCGCCGTCGATTTGCTGGCACCGCAAGCGGGCGAAACGGTGTTGGATGTTTGCGCTGCCCCGGGCGGCAAGAGTCTCGTAATCGGGGACACGATCAAGACCGGGAAGGTGGTAGCGATGGATCTGCCCGGTGCGCGGATCGATCGGCTGAAGGCAAATCTCGCGCGGGCGAACGGGGTCGAAGTGGCGCTGGTGCAGGTCGACGTGTTGCTGGAGCCGGTGATGGCGCTGCGCGAACACAAGCTGCCCGAGAGTTTTTCAGCGGTGTTGATCGACGTACCGTGTTCGAATACCGGGGTGATGCGGCATCGCGCGGATGTGAAGTGGCGCTTGCAGGAGGGTGATTTTAAGAAGCACCCGAAGCAGCAACTGGCGCTTTTGCATGCGGCGGCGCGGTTGGTGGCGCCGGGTGGCCGGCTCGTTTATTCGACGTGCAGCGTTGATGGCGCCGAGAACGACCGCGTCGTCGCGGAGTTTTTCAACAGTCGAGCCGGTGGGCCTTTCAAATTGGAGTCGAAGGTCCAGAGTTTGCCGTGGGTGACGGGCCATGACGGTGCGGCGGCGTTTTTGTTGCGGCGGAGCTGAACGGATCCCGAGGCGTGGGACGAGGAATGGTTCCCATTCTCGAGGTCGTTCTCGGTTTCTTTGAAGCGAGAGAACGAGAAAGATTTCGGGAACGAGAACGGTCTCCAGCAGATACGACGGGCGATTTCAAGGCACGAGGTCAAAGACCGGGACGTCTTTGACCTTCTCGTGGACGCCCTCGAGAAAACGCAACGAAACTTGCTGCGCCGTCGTGAGGAGCTTTTCGTAGCGGTTGAGATCCCATTTCGCAACGGGTTCGCCGTTGAGATGAGTGACGAGATCGC
The DNA here is from genome assembly GCA_005799525.1 of Opitutaceae bacterium. Lineage (GTDB taxonomy): Bacteria > Verrucomicrobiota > Verrucomicrobiia > Opitutales > Opitutaceae > GAS368. The sequence continues at coordinate 36,031 of SYGN01000030.1, forward strand.
CGAGTTTGATCTCTGCCGCGTCGGCCGGCGAGTCGGGCACGACTCCGGCGATGCGCCAGTAAGCGGGGGTCTTGTTGAAACTTACGCCCGCGCTGCGACGGGGTGGAGCGACGATGGTGTCGTGGGTGTCACGATGAAAATAAACGCGGTCGTGTTCCTGGTCGAAGGTGACGGAGAAGTTTCTGAGAATCTCGCCGCCGAGGGCAGAGAGTTCGTCGGTGAGGTCGACGATGGGGCGGGCGAGGCGGTGGCCGCCAATGGTGAGCGTTTCGGCGAGGCGGCCGATTTGCTGGGGGCGTTCGCCCGTGAGCGTGCCGACGGTGGCGCCCGCGCGGGGAGCCGCGGCAAAAGGGGGATTGAGGCCGATGGGGTTGAGGCTCAGAGGTGCGTCGCTGCCGGAGTCGATGAGGGCGACAAAGGTGCGGTCACCGAGGCGGACCGAGATGAGCGGGGTCTTGCTCGCGTCGTGGAGGGGGATGGCGGTGCCGGGGATGGCCGCGAGGCTGCGGGTCGATTGGAGGAGGACGCGGGCGCGGGGGTAATCGAGTGTCAGCAGGGTTTCGCGGAAAAGCGGGAAGCCGAGGATACCATCGATCTTCACGCCGAGGTGAGCGGAGAGCGCGGTGCAGTCGTAGATGAGCGCGAAGACATCGTCGAAGCGGGCTTGGCCGAGTTCGAGTTGGCGCAGTGTCGTGGGGGCCAGTTCAGTGGTTTGGCCGTCGGCCGAAAGGACGCGGACGCGCGGGGCGTCGGCGGGCGGGGCGTCTTTGGAGGCGTTGCGTTTGGCGAGTGCGGGCGTGACGAGGGTGACCGAGGAACCGGTGTCGACAAGAAACTGATACGGGCCAAAGCGGTCCGCCCTCGCTTCCACGATGAGGAAGTTGCCGAGGGCCTTGGTGGGGACGATGACGAGTTTCGCGCCGAGGGAGGTGCGGCCGGGGCGCGGTGGAGTGCGGCGAAACGGCGACGGCAGCGCGTCGAGGGAAGCGCAGCCTTCGAGGAGCAGCAGCGCGGTGCACGCAGCGAGCAACAGAAGGGACCGCTTCATGATTACTTTACTGGTTGGGGGAGACGCTTGCTCAGGACCCAGGCGACGGCGGACAAGATGGCGGCGGAGACGAAGAGTGCGCGGGAGCCGAACATCCAAAATACCGTGCCGGCCAGAATCGGAGTGATGGCCCGCGAGAGCGAGCCGAGGGAGCGGAAGATCCCGAGGATGCGCCCCTGTTCGGCGGCGGAGGCGTAGAGGGAAATGAGGCCGGTGCTGGCGGGATTTACGAGGCCGGAACCGAGCGCGAGCAGCGCGAGACCGACGTAGAGCAACCAGGGTTGCAGCGCGAAGCCGATGACCACTAGACCGAGGGCGGATGCGAGCAGACCGGTCGAGAGGACCTTGGTTTCGGGCCGCGTCTTGAGGAGTTTTCGCACGAGCCAGCCCTGGGTGACGATGGCACACAGGCCAAGAAAACCGAGGAGGTAGCCGTTTTGACGCGCGGTGTAACCGAAGCGTTCAGCGGCGAGAAAGGTCAGTGACGTCTCCATGGTGACGAAGGCGAGGGAGAAGATAAACGCGACGGCGTTGGCGCGACGCATCGCGGGATCGTCGAGGAGGAAAATGGCGCGGAGTGGATTTTTTGTGCGCGGCTCATGGGCCTCGGCGCGCGTGGCCGCGGTGAGGGTCTCGGTGAAGCGCAGGGAAATCCAAATCAAGTTCACGAGGCACAGCACGAAGGCGATGAGCGCGGGGACGGTGAAAGGGTTTACGCCGAAGCGGGCGAGGTGCGGGTAATCGTGGAGGAGATTGATATGGGCGGTGAAGGCACCGATCGTCGGACCGGTGACGAGGCCTAGGCCGAAGGCGGTGCCCACGAGGCCCATGGCTTTGGAGCGTTCGGTGCGCGAGGTGACGTCGGCGACCGCCGCGGTGGCGACGGAGAGGTTGCCGCTAAACGCTCCGCTCACGAGCCGCGAGAGAAGAAACATCCAGAACGAGCCGCTGAGCATCCACACGAGGTAGCCAAGAGCGGTGCCGGCGACGGTCCAGCGGAGCACACCGCGGCGGCCGAGGCGGTCACTGAGCCCGCCCCAAAACGGTGCGAAGATGAATTGGAGGATGGAAAAAATGGAGCTGACGACGCCGCCGAACAGGACGGCGGCGAAATTGCTGTCTTTACCCAGTGCGCGGGCGATGGCGTCGAGTTGCGACAGGAGCCAGCCGAGGACGCCGCCGTGACCCTCGAGGCCGAGGTAGTGGGTGAGGAGGTCGGGCCCGAGCGGGAAGATAATTGAGAAGCCGATTAGATCGATGTAGAGCGTGAGAAAGATGACGCCGAGGGAGAGCTTGCGTGCAGGGGCTGGTGCGGGCGAAGCGGCGGGTGCGGCGATGGTGGTGGACACAGGGGAGCGGGAGGCGGCGAGAAGGAGTGAGGCGGAGAAACAAAGACGGTGGGCACCGGGACGCCAAGGCGTAATTGGAAGTTCGTGAGGAGACGCTCAGGAAAGAAAGGAATGCGTGCTTGAGCTGATGCGGTTCGCTCCGATGGTGCGCAGTCATACCAACGTCTCGTGATATTTGGACGATAGTCGAAACACCACTCGCTCATGCTCGCAGCTATCAGCAGTTATAAACTCAAATGACGTTGGTATCAGGAAGCTGCAGTGTTCTCCCGAGGACCGTCGCCGATTATCTTGCCTTCGAGGAGTCGGGTGCGGTGTCGCGCAGGCGATGACCAAGGCCGAGATTTACGAAGGGGTCGTCTGAACGCCTCCGGAAATCCGGCGAAAATATTTTGTGTCCGCAACCCGCCGACGCGGCCGCTGGAGGGAGCGAAAATAAAAAAGCCGTGCGGTGAGGCACGGCTTCGACGTTCGCGGTGAAGTGGCTCAGAGCACGTAGGGCAACGGGCGACGCGCGGTGATCGCGGCGACGCGATGTTTGACGGCGGCGAGAGCGTCGGCCTCACCGGCAGTCGCGGCGGCGGCGAGCACGGTATCGATACAGGCGGCGATTTCTTCCATCTCGGACTCGACGAACCCACGGGTAGTGATCGCGGGAGTGCCGAGGCGGATACCGGAGGCTTGGAAGGGCGAACGCGTCTCGAAGGGGACCGTGTTTTTGTTGCAGGTGATGTGGGCGCGATCGAGCGTCTCTTGGGCAACCTTCGCCGTGAGCTCGGGGAACTTGGTGCGGAGGTCGACGAGGAAGAGGTGGTTGTCGGTGCC
>SYGN01000218.1 GCA_005799525.1 Opitutaceae bacterium
CGCGGCGCGTTGGGCGAACGGCTCCAGAGTATCGGTGACTCGATCGCGAGCGACTTGTATACCGAGCCGGAGGCCGCGCGGGCTGCTATTCTTAGTTCGCAGACCAAGCAGTATGGCGCCGAATTTTTCCTGTTCGCCAATGCCGGCGCGCAACTCACCGGCGACCCGATCGAACTGCCCGCTACTGTGCGCGTTGAACTCAACAAGGGCCAACGCACCGGCGGGCGAGCGCCCGGCGCGGACAATACCCCTCTACGCGCCCCTCGTCCTCGCCCACCCCGCAGCGACAATCCCGCGGACGGTCGTCCGGTGAGCGACGACCGTTCACCGTCCGAGGAGCGTCGCAAGAAAGACGGCCCGCCCACCGGCGCTCGGCCGCCACCCGAAGCGCGCGCCAGCGCCGGTCGCTTCATCGTTCATACTGTGGCCACGGAGACGACGTGGATTGGACTGCGCGTGCCCATCCCCAACATAGTTGGGCCGCCCACCGCGGGCACCGTTATCATTCGCTCAACGTCGGTGCTGGCAGTAGGCCGACTGCTCCAAGCCGGACCTTGGATCGCCATCGCTGCGAGCGCGTTCCTCCTGTCTGTCCTATTCTGGTTGCCCCTCGTCGGCAGCATCACACTGGCGCTAAGACGACTCTCCGGCGCAACCGAACAAATCGCCAAAGGGCATTTCGAAACCAGGGTGGATCTCCGCCGCCGCGACGAACTCGGTGTGCTGGGTTCATCCGTGAACCGCATGGCCGAGCGCCTCGATACACTCGTCAACGGCCAGAAGCGATTCCTCGGCGATGTCGCGCACGAGCTCGGATCCCCGATCGGGCGCCTGCAAGTCGCCACGGAGATCCTCGAGGCCCGCGCCGATCCTGCGCTGCAACCGCAAATCGCAGACGTCCGCGAAGAGGTCCAACAAATGGCCGCCCTGGTGGCCGAACTACTGGCCTTTACGAAAACCGGGATGCAGCCGCGGACGACCGAACTCACCGCAGTCGCGCTCAGTCCACTCGTGCTCGAAACGCTCACACGCGAGCAAGCGGGCGGTCGGGTCACTGTTTCTATTCCAAGCGGACTCGCCGTTCGGGCGGATGCGGCGCTACTCGCCCGCGCCGTCGGCAATTTGGTGCGCAATGCCGTTCGCTACACCGCCGACACAGACGCGATTTATGTTACCGCCGTCAACAACTCGACGGGCATCAGCCTCACGGTCGAAGACGAGGGCCCCGGCGTGCCGCCCGACGCACTCCAACGGCTCGGCGAACCTTTTTACCGCCCTGAAGTCGCCCGCACGCGGGAGACCGGCGGCGTGGGCCTCGGACTGGCGATTGTGCGCAGCAGCGTCGCTGCGTGTGGAGGCGAAGTGACCTTCACCAATCGCACGCCGCACGGCTTTCGCGCCGAAATTCGACTCAGCTCCGCGTAGGTTGGTCGGATTACCCGGCGGCCAAAATCGTCGACGTCGTTAAACCACGAGCGCGATCTGGATTCCCGGACCATGGACGCCCTCGATGAGAATGCCCTCGACATCGGCGGTCTTCGAAGGACCCGTAACCCAAATCACATTGGTGTCCTGCCCCAATCCGGCCACCGCCTCGGGGAGGTCGGAAAAAATCTTAGCACGTTCCACCACGGCGATGTGCACCCAAGGGGTGAGCGCGCCGAGCCGGCGTGAGGTCGTGGCGTCGTTGAGCACGATCGTGCCCGTCTCCGCGATCGCTCCGACAGCGCGCGTGATCCCGAACGCATAGTCGTCGACCCGCTTCCGATCATAGGTCGTATCCACTTTAAAATCCGCCCCGAAATGCGGTGCGAGGGCCGGCCATAACGCCGGATCGCAGTAGCCGTGCAGCCACTTGTTTTCGCGCAACCGTGCGACCAATGCGACCGGGTCCGTGAGTGCGATCCCGTTGACCAACGCGAGCCGCTCGGAGAACACGACCAACCCATCGCGGCTGCCCATCATCTGGCGCATGACCGCCAATTCGGTGGTGTAGTCAGGCATGGCCGCACGCGCGTGTAAGGGAGCGAGGGCGCCACGGACACGGGAAAGAATGGATTCGCGATCGTCGGAGGAGGACATCTTAGGCTTTCTTCGGGCGGAGGATTTTCTCGCGGCCCACGAAGTAGAGAAACGCGCAGATCGCGACGAAGGGAATCATCGAGAGCGCGTCGGCATTGGGTCCCTCGAAAAACGGATTGTGCGCCGTGGACCATTTTTGCAGCGCGCTGTCGAATTGATCGAGCACTCCCGCGAGGAAGGCGATGATGATGCCCGCGATCGCGCCGCCGGCGATGTAGCCGGACGCCAACAACACGCCGGGGCTCTTGTCGCTCTCTTCGGTAAACTGCTCCTGCGTCATCGCGGCATGCGACGCTTTCTTGCGCATTTGCCGGTCGACGAGCCAGCGCACGAGGCCGCCCGCAAAAATCGGTGACGACGCCGAGAGCGGCAAATACACGCCGACCGCGAAGGCCAACGCCGGCACAAACGAGAGTTCGAGCGTGACCGCGATCATTACGCCGAGGAGCACGAGCGCCCACGGGAGCATCTGGTCGAGGATGCCCTTGATGATATACGACATCAGCGTGGCCTTCGGCGCGTCGAACTTCCGCACCGTCGTGCCGTCAGGACGCGTGTTGTGCGTGCCGTTGATGCCCGGGTCGACGAGCCACACGGCGGCGCCGCCCGCGTTTACGAAATATTTCCCGGCCGGGCCGCCGACCTCGTCGGTCTTTTGCCACACGAGGTAGGAATTCGCGTCGTCGCGCGCCTGCGGGCCCACGAGCGGTTCGCGTTTCGCGAGCTTGCTCGCGTCGGTCTGCAATCCGGCGGGCGCCACTTTCGCCGCGGGCACATAGACCGTCGCGGTGTCGTTCAACTTGAGCAAAATCGGTCCCAGCAAAAACGCCGAGAGCAACGAGCCGGCGAGGATGGCGATCTGCTGATACTTCGGCGTGGCCCCAAGGAGAAATCCGGTCTTCAGGTCCTGCGAAGTCGTGCCGCCCTGAGAAGCCGCGATGCATACGATCGCGCCCACCGAGAGCGCCGTGACATAATACGTTCCGCCCGTCCAACCGACCAAGAGGAAGATGAGACAGGTAAACAGCAGCGTCGCCACCGTCATGCCCGAGATCGGATTCGAGGACGAACCGACTTCGCCGGTGAGCCGCGACGACACCGTGACAAAGAGAAATCCAAACACGATGATCAGCAGCGCGCCGAGGATGTTCATGTGCAGCGCCTCGCGCGCGAGCATCACCGCCGCGATGATCACGATAATGCCGATGCCGACAAATTTCATTGAGAGATCGCGATCGGTGCGCGGCACCACCGTTGCGCCCTCGCCGGCGGAGCGCCCGATCCCGATATCGCGCAAACCGGCTTTCAGTCCGTGCCAAATCGTCGGCAGCGATTGAAACAAACTGATCAAGCCACCGGCCGCAACCGCGCCTGCTCCGATGTAAAGGATGTAGGCGCCACGAATCTGGTTCGGGCCCATTTCGGAAATCGGCATCGTGCCGGGTGCGAGCGGCCCCGGGATCTGGTCGCCAAAGAATTTGATCAGCGGAATCAACAGCAAGTAGCTCAACACGCCGCCCGCGCACATGATCGACGCGATGCGCGGTCCGATGATGTAGCCGACACCGACGAGTTCAGGAGAAATCTCCGCGCCCACGGACCCGCCCTTGAGCGGCGCGCCGAACACTTTTTCCGGGATGTCTTTCCAGCCCTTGAACGCGATATTCAGCGTTTTGTAGAGGAGACCGATGCCGAAACCGGTGAAGATCACCTTCGCACCCGGCGAGGCGCCCAGTCCCGCCGCTTCGGCCGCGCGCATTTCCGCCTGCGCCTTCGGCGAGGCCGCAGCGCGACATTCGGGCGAGGCACCGGCTTTGAGCACGGCGGCGCACGCGGTGCCCTCGGGATATTTGAGCACGCCATGCTCCTTCACGATGAGGGCACGCCGCAGCGGGATCAACATCAAGATGCCGAGCAGCCCGCCCATCAGGGCGACGATGAGCACACGCGAAAGTTCGAGGTCGAAACCGAGAATCAAAATCGCCGGCATCGTCACGCCGACACCGAACGCAATCGACTCACCCGCCGACCCCGCCGTTTGCGTGATGTTATTCTCCAGAATCGTCGCGTCGCGCAGCCCCACCTTCGACAGCCCGCGGAACATGGCCAGCGAGATCACCGCCACCGGAATCGACGCACTCACCGTCAAACCGACTTTGAGCACGAGGTAGAGCGACGAGGCGCCGAAAACCAGGCCGAGGATCGCGCCCGTGATGACGGCCCGAGCCGTGAATTCCCGCATCACCGCCTCCGGCGCGATGAAGGGGTCGACCTTAGGGCTGCTCATGGGGGGATCGGAGGAGGGCGGACTTCAGTCCGCCTTTTTGGCCTCGGCGCGTGACGACGCGGGCGGACTGAAGTCCGCCCTACCCTTTCGGGTTTTCAGCCACTTTCTAAACTCGCCGCCACGCCACGCCGGCAACGACCGCTTAGCCTCCCACGCCCGCAGCGCCGGGATCGGCAGCAACTTCGTCGGCAGGTAGTTGATGATTTTACCACCGAAAAGAGACGCCCGCCACGCGGTCGGTTGCGAGGCCAACACAGCCCACGCGCCCATCGGCGGCGTACCCGGGGAAGGGACGTTTTCTTCTTTCGCGCGATTGCGCAGACGCAGAAGCAAATCGGGAATGGGAATATTCACAGGGCAAACCTCATGGCACGCTCCGCACAAACTCGACGCTTTCGGCAGGTCCGCCTTTTGGGGAAATTTATTGCCCATCATCAACGGCGAGAGCACGGCGCCGACTGGGCCGGGGTAAACACTGCGATACGCGTGGCCGCTCGCCTGACGATAGACCGGACACACGTTGAGGCACGCCCCGCACCGGATGCAGCGCAAGATGTCGCGGCAATCACTCGCGAGCACCTCCGTGCGGCCGTTGTCCACGAAGATCACATGCATCTCCTCCGGGCCGTCGGGCTGCGTCGGCGATTTCGGACCGCTGATAAACTCGGTGTAAACCGTCAGCTCCTGTGCCGTGCCGCTGCGCGCCAGTAAATTGAGAAAGAGGGCGAGATCGTAGTCGCGCGGCACGATTTTCTCGATGCCGACCATCGCGATGTGGCACTTGGTCGCAGCGAGACAGAAGCGCGAGTTGCCCTCATTCGTCACAAGGACGAGACGGCCGCTCTCGGCGGAAACGAAATTAGCCCCCGTCAGGCCGACATCCGCTTCGAGATACTTGTGGCGGAGAAAATGTCGCGCGCGCCGCGTGATCGTCTGGGGATCGTCGTTGTAGGCACCGAGGCCGTTTTTCTCAAACGACGTCGCGATCTCACGGCGGTTCTTGTGGATGATCGGTTTGACGATGTGCGACGGATGGTCGCCGTCGATCTGCACAATGAATTCGCCCAGGTCGGTCTCGAGTGCCTCCATCCCGTGCTTCTCCAAAAAATGCGCGAGTTCGGTCTCTTCGCTGACCATCGTTTTGGCCTTCACCATCTTCGTCGCCCCGCGGGCTCGCATGATGCCGAGCACCGCTTGGTTGGCGGCCTCGGCGGTCGCGGCCCAGTGCACGATCACGCCGTTAGCCTTCAACTTCGCTTCAACCTGCGGGAGGTAGGTATCGAGATTTTCGACGACGTGCTGCTTCACTTCGCCGGCGATACGGCGGAGGCGGTCAGGATCGGCGTATTCGTCGAAGAGCAGCTTGGTGCGCTTCTCGTGCCCTTTTTTCGAACCGTCATACACCGCCGCACGGGTGTCGGCTTTGAGCTCGGCGGCAAACTGATCGATTTGCTGGAATCTCATGAGAGGTCTAAATCAGTTTCCCATTCTTGAGCGCGTCGCGTAGCACCTGCGCGAGATGGAGTGTCTTGATCGGCTTGCCCTCTTCTTTCGCGAGACCGCCGAGGTGCATCATGCAGCTCATATCGCCCGACACCAGCACGTCGGGCTTCACCGCGCGGATGTGGTCGAGCTTCAACGTACCCATGGTCGCCGAGATATTTGGAAACGACACGGAGAACGTACCGCCGAACCCGCAGCACTGCTCACCCTCGCCAAATTCCACGATCTTCAAACCGGCGACCGAACCGAGCAGCTTGGCCGCCGCCGTACTGCTGTTCGTCCCGCGCGAGTGACACGAGCGGTGAAAGGCCACCGACGCCTCGAAGCGCCCGGGCCACGTCTTCACGCCGAGACCGTTGACAAGAAAATCGCCCAGTTCCCACGTGCGCCGGCCGAGCGCCTCGACTTCGCCGAGGTCAGCTTCATTCTCAAACTCCAGCACCGTGCCATGAAACATCATCGCCGCGCACGAGCCCGAGGGCACGACGACGGGCTCTTCGCCCGCAAAGGTTTTCACCGTATGGCGCACCACCTTGCGCGACGCGGTCCAGTCGCCACCGTTGAAGGCCGGTTGCCCACAGCACGTCTGCCCTTCGGGAAACACGACCTCGACGCCGAGGTATTCGAGCACCTGCACCGTGGCCGCGGCGACGTCGTCGTAGAAGGCATCGCATAGGCACGTAGCCATGAGTTGCACGCGCTTGCCGGTAATGGGTTTTCGCTCGGTGTTGAGCATGGGAGGCCAAAACCTGTCGCGCGTTCCGCTTTCTGCAACCGTAAATCCCGCCGCGGCGTGGTGGAGGTGCGGCGAATTTTTGCACGCAAACGCCCGCGATTTTTCCGTGACCGCGCGGCCCCGGTGCCTTTCCTTCGTCTCGTCTATGCCTTCTACCCTTTATTCCGCCGCAGTCGATTTCGGCGCCACGAGCGGCCGCGTCATCCTTGGCTCTTGGTCGAAAAACCGCCTCACCCTCAACGAAGTCCACCGTTTTCCGAACTCGTTCCGCACACTCGACGGCCACGATTACTGGGATGTCGGCACCCTCTGGCACGAAGCCCAGATCGGTCTGCGGGCCGCCGTCGCCGCCCTCCCGCGCGGCGCCAAACTCGCCTCGGTCGGCGTCGATGTCTGGGGCGTGGACTTTGCGCTCGTCAACGATGCCGGCCGCCTCGTCTTCCCCATCCACGCCTATCGCGACGCCCGCACGCAGCCCGGCCTCAAGCGCCTCGCCAACACCCGTGCCGCTCTCGAACGCGTCTACGCGGCAACGGGTATCCCCAATGTGTTCTACAATTCCTCGCTCCAACTGGAGGAAACGGTCGCGTCCTGCCCTGCCCTCACTGATCTCGCCACGCGCTGCCTGTTCTTGCCCGACTACTTCAATTTCCTCCTCTCGGGCCGCATGGAAAATGAGCTCACCATCGCGAGCACGACGCAGCTCCTCGATGTGCACTCGACCGAGTGGTCGGGCGCCGCGCTCAAGCATTTCCGTCTGCCGCCCCAGTGGTTCTCAAAGCCGATTCTCTCCGGCACGCGCCTCGGCAAAGTGAAAAACTTTCCCGAGCTCGCCGGCACGCAGGTCATCGCCGTCCCCGGCCACGACACCGCCGCCGCCTACGACGCGATGCCCGCCTCGCCCGACGGCACCGACCTGTTCCTCAGCTCCGGCACGTGGTCGCTCGTGGGCTTCGAAAGCGACAAGCCCGTCCTCGGCAACGACGCACTCGCCGCCCGCATTTCCAACGAACGCATCGGCGACGGCCGGTATCGCCCGCTCACCAACGTCATCGGCCTCTGGCTCCTCGAGGGCATCATGAAGGATTTCGCGACGCGCCCCACCAACGACAAGGAGTGGGCCGCGCTCATCACCGCTGCCGAAAAACTCCCCGCGCCCGCCGCGCTGCTCGACGTCGTCGACCCCGCATTCACGAATCCGCCCTCAATGAAGACGGCCATCGATGGACAGTTGAAGAAACGGAAACTCGCCGCTCCGAAAGACCTCCCCGGCTACACGCGCCTCATCTGCGCCTCACTTGGCCGCGGCCACGCCGACGCCATGCGCGCCTTCGAGAAGATGGCCGGCAAGAAGTTCAAACGCGTCCTTATCGTCGGCGGCGGGTCGAAGAATCGACTCCTCTGTCAGGCCACCGCCAACGAGACCGGCCTCCCCGTCGTGAGCTTTGCCCTCGAGGGCACGGCCGTCGGCAACCTCGCGAGCCAGTTGATCGCCCTCGGCGGCGTCAAAGACCTCGCCACCTTCCGTCGGCATCTAGGCAAGGGACTCGCGCAAAAAAATTACGCACCGCGGTAAATTACAACCGACTCGCTGCAGCGTTACGGCTGACGGTGGAGCCGCCGGGAAAATGCCCGCGTTCACCCGGAACCGCGCGCCACATCCTAGCCCGCGTTCCTCAGTGGGGATGCGCCAGCAAATGCTGCCGCAACAAATCTTTTCCGTAGTCGTTCCCATTCGGCGTCCGCACGACGACGTGGATGTGGTCGCGGATCGGCTGCTGAGGATTTTTCTGCAGATGCCGCGTATTGGCCGGCCGCTGGTGGTCAAATTCGATCAACACCACCGGACTGTGTATCCGGTAATAATAGACGCTGTCGTCAGACGTGCCGCCGACCCACGCGAAGCTCGTCTGCTCAAGGTGCGCCCGCACCTCCGCCATCTTCACCTGCGCGTGCCCGCCGTCCATATTACCGACGAATAGCTCGACGAGCCCCAGCAGTTCCTTGCGCTGCGCGGCGTTGAGGTTGGCCCCCAGCAAACCCGTGCGCGGCACGACGGCGTTATCCTTAAAGCCTTCGGCGTAGTTGTTATTACCCGGCTTGTTGGCGTCGAGGATCGCCTGCTTCCGCTGCCCCTCGTCGAGGGAGCGCACCATCGCGAGCCCGCGACTCTGCTCTTCCTGCAAGATCGCGATACCCCGATATTTTCCCGCACGCGCGATCACGGGTTCCGAACCCACGAACACCGGCGACATCACGACTTGGTCGCCCAGCACAAAATAATTAATGATCAAATGATGCCCGTCGATCTGCCAACCCCAAGGCTTGGTCGCCGAGGGCTCGCCCATCACCGTAATGTGATAGAGCCACTCGCCGTATTCGGTGAAGTTGTTGTTGTTGAGTTCACCAAGGGTGTGATTCAGCTTCATGATGTCTTGCGACAGCTTCAGCCCCTTCGCACTCAGCGACGCACGCAACAGTCCGAACGCCGCGGCGCGCTGCGCCTCCGACATTTCCCGAAAACTCACGCCCTGCCGCACGTAGCGGTGCACGTTCATCCATTTCCGCCACTCGCTATCGTCGACCGGAAACAGGGTCTTTGCCCGCTGCTCCGGCGTGAGCGCGGCGAGAAACGCGCCCGCGGCTTTTTTCACCGGCTCCGTCGTCACGCCAGTCGAACGAATGTGAAACAAGCCCGGCTGAGCTTTGCCATCGGTCGTGATGCCGACAAACGGTTCCGCCAGCGCCGCCGCCTCCCGGTTCACCGGACTGCCACCCGCGGCGGGCGGGGGTTGCGCGGACAATGAACCGAGCACGAACGAAAACAAAGCAGCTAAGGTTGGGGTGTTGTTCATCAGGGTGATCATCTAGATTAACGTAATTCCGCTCAGTCTGGGTCGCGGTGCGACGCAAAATATTCTTAGCTTCAGGGCCGATAAGCCGGATTCTGTTCTGCGCCTTGCGGCGCTTCGGCGATCATTTCTCTCGGGTCCGCCTTGCGGCGAACCAGTCCTCCTTCGCTCCTGCGCTTGCGCGCACTCACGTCGGATGATGCAGCATACCCGTGACTATTGGACGGGCCGCCCAGTCACCTATTTTGCCTTGCACCGGAAGGGGTTTGTCGTGCCGCCGACGTCGCCGTCGGCGCGGTGGGCTCGTACCCCACCTTTTCACCCTTACCGCGCAGTTGCCCGCGCGGCGGTATATTCTCTGTGACACTTTCCGTCGACGCGCCTTGAAACGCGCCTCCTGTGCTCGCCGTGAAGCTGGCACAGCATCCTGCCCTATGGTGTCCGGACTTTCCTCTCCGTGTATCGAACGGGCGCGGCGTTACCCGCACCTTGGGATCAAAGAACACGGAGCGACCGCCCGGCCCCGAAGCTAAGGCCGCGAAACTGAGCCCCCCTAACCGTCCAGCGCAAGCCCAAGGATTTACCCGCCGACGCGTCAACCCCCAGCGGTACCGGAGCCAGCAAACTCCGTCTACTCCCAGTAAACAATCCGCCCGCACTGGTCGCAGGTGGGCAACGCCACAAGCGGGTCAGTCCCTTTGCCACGCGCGGTGGAAATCACGTCGCCAGATACCTTCAGGTGGCAGCCACCGCATTTGTCGAGACTCACGAGGGGCACGATCACCGGCATCTGCCGCGCCGCGATGCGATCATAAACCCGCAAATTCCGCTCGCCCACCAGTCCGCGCGCCGTCGCCACCTCGACGTGCGCGCCCTTGAGTTCGTCCGCCAAATTCACATCCCGCTCACGCAAGGTTTTGATGCGCGTTTCGTGCCCTGAAATATTCCCTTTCAACACCGCCTCGGCCGCCACGAATTTCTTCTTCGCCTCGTCGATCAAATACATGATCTCGAGTTCCTGCCCCTCAAAATCCCCGATCGCCTTCTCCGTCGTCTCGATTTCGTGCCCGAGGGCCTGATATTCATCGTTTTTCTTCACCATCGACTGCTGGGTCCGGTATTTGGCCAACTTCCCTTCGGCCGACCCGATTTCGTTCTCGAGCGCCTTCTTTTTTACTTCCAGCTCCCGCAATTCCTGTTTCGCAGCCTCAATCGAGGCCTTTTCCGCGGCAATCTTGGCTTCCACCGCGGCGATATCGCGGGGCACACCCTTCAGTTGCCCCTCCAAAGCCAACCTTTTTGCATCGCGATCTTGGAGAATAAGGAGGCTTTCAATAGCAGGGCTGGGCATTTCGGGGGCGAGCTTGCCGCTACCCCCACCCCGGTCAAACGAAACTCGCGGTTTAAACGCACAGGAGGGCCGTTTCCCGCGTGTTTTTTTCTCAAAAAAACCCTCGCGTCTCCGGTGGATTCACGAGATCTTTTTTCTTTCATTTTTTACCTTCTCACCACCTTTCATGGCCGATCAATCCGACTCAGAACGCAACGTGATCAACCAGGCCGGCGCCGATGCCTACGACGCCTCCAAACTCGGCAAACTCGAGGGTCTCGAGGCCGTCCGCAAGAAGCCAGGTATGTATATTGGCGGTACCGATGAGCGCGCCCTGCACCACTGCGTGTCCGAGGTCCTCGACAACTCCGTCGACGAACATCTCGCCAACTTCTGCTCCAAGATTCTGGTCAACATCCATGTCGACGGCTCCATCAGCATCCGCGACAACGGCCGCGGCATCCCCGTCGATATCCATCCCCAATACGGCGTCCCCGGCGTCGAGATGGTGCTCACCACCCTTCACTCCGGCGGCAAATACGGCCAGGGCGGCTACAAATTCTCCGGCGGCACCCACGGCGTCGGCGCCAAGTGCGTCAACGCCGTCTCCGAGTGGTTCGAGGTCGAGGTCTCCCGCGGCGGCTCCGTCCACCACATGAAGTTCGAGCGCGGCAAGACTGTGAAAAAACTCGAGGTGATCGGCAAAGCCAGCGGCACCGGCACCTACATCAGCTTCAAACCCGACCCCGAGATTTTCAAAGAGACCACCGTCTTCGTGGCCGGCCGCATCGGCCAGCGCCTCCGCGAGCTCGCCTTCCTCAACTCGGGCCTCGAGATCATTTTCGCCGACGAGCGGCCGGCTGAAACCAAGCCCGAACGCTATTTCTACAAAGACGGCGTCGAGGAATTCGTTAAGCAGATCAACCAGGGCAAGACCCCGCTGCACCCCAAGCCCATCCGCTTCCTCAAGGAAACGAAGCTCCTGCTCGACGACAAACCCGCCGAGATCCACTGCGAGGTCGTCCTCCAATACAACGACACCTACAACGACCAGGTGATGTGTTACACCAACACGATTCATAACCCCGATGGCGGCACGCATCTCTCCGGTTTCCGCAGCGCCCTCACCCGTGCCATCAACCAATTCGCCAAGGGTAACAATCTCCTCAAGGAAAAAGATCCGCAGATCACCGGCGACGACGTCCGCGAGGGCCTCGCCGCCGTCATCTCGATCAAGCACAGCGACCCGAAGTTCGAATCCCAGACCAAGGTCAAACTCCTCTCGCCCGAAGTGGAAAGCGTCGTCGGCTCCGTGACCTACGAGGGCCTGATGCAGTATTTCGAGACCAACCTTTCTATCGCCAAGCGCATCGTGGACAAAGCCCTCAACGGCGCCCGCGCCCGCGAAGCCGCTCGCAAAGCCCGCGAGACCGTCCGCAAGGGCGCCCTCCATGGCGGCGGCCTCCCCGGCAAACTCGCCGACTGCTCCGAGCGCGATCCCGCACTCACCGAACTCTACATCGTCGAG